>JBKJPE010000187.1:0-5267 GCA_046595185.1 Nocardioides sp. | reverse complement strand
CCCCTGGTGCCGATCGCGCTGACCGCCTGGCTGGTCTTCCCCAAGAACCTGTCCTACGGCTACTGGTTCGCCACGTCGCAGTGCATCGCGTGGACGCTCGGCACGGCGTCCTACTACATGCTGCCCACGCTGGGCCCTGGCTTCGAGTACTTCGCCAAGTACACGGACCTCGACGCCACGCCGAGCGGCGACCTGATGGCGTCGCTGTCGAGCTCGCGCGCCACGGTCCTGAGTCCTGACGGTGCCGAGGGCCTGGTGAACTCGGTGGCCGGCTTCGCCAGCCTGCACACCGCGATCACGTTGCTGGTGGCGCTGATGGTCCAGTTCACCCTGCAGTCGCGGATCCTGAAGATCGTCTTCTGGGTGAACTTCGGCATCACCGTGGTCGCCACGCTCTACTTCGGCTGGCACTACATCCTCGACGACGTGGCCGGTGTCTTCATCGCCTTCGTCGCCTTCTACGTCGGGGGACTGGCCAGCGGGCAGAAGTTCGAGCGCGGCAGCCTGCGCTCCCACCCGACGACGACCACGGACAAGGTCCCCGTCGACCGCTGAGGTCCCTCCACGACGGCGCGTCCCCGAGCCCCGGGGCGCGCCGTCGTCACGTCCGCGGCCTGTATCGTGAGAACTACATCCTTGTAGTTCGCAACGCGACACGCCGTAAAGTCCGGACTTTTCTGGGGAACTTGTTCCTTTTGTGATTCGTGAGCACTAGCGTGACGCGAGTGCCGCATGGGAATCCCGCCGGTGAGCACTCCCGTGTCCCTCGTCAGCCAGGAGTCCCCACGTGCACCGCCCCCGCGGAACGGCCCGTCGCCTCGCCCCGTCCCTGATCGCCCTCACCGTGCTCTCGGGCGTCCTCGGCGTCCCCGCCGCCCAGGCCGACCCCGGCGCGCTCCCGGTGCCGGTGCCCAGCCGCGCGGAGGTCGACTCCGCCGCCCGTCAGGTCGATGTCGCGGAGATGGACCTGGTCACGGTCCGCGCGCAGCTGGCCGCCGCCGAGGAGGAGGCTCGTGAGTCGGCCGAGCGCGCCGCCCGCGCCGCGGAGGCGTACAACGGTGCTCGCTGGCAGGCCGAGGAGGCCGACGAGGCGGCCGACCGCCAGGAGGTTCTGGCCGACGACGCCGCCGACGAGGCCGCCGACGTACGGGCGGCCTACGCCGACGCGGTGCTGACCGGCTACGAGCAGGCGCCCACGATGACCGCGCTGTCGTCCCTGACCCGCGCCGGCGGGATCACCTCGGTGGTCGACCGCGCCAGCGCGCTGCGGATGACCGAGGCGGCGCTGGACCAGCGCACGCGGGAGGCCGAGGGGGCTGCGGGCAGCGCCTCCGCCGAGCGCACCACCGCCGTGGGTGAGCGGCTCGCCGCCGACGCCGCGGCGGACGAGGCCGAGCAGGCCCGTGACCTCGCCGAGGCCACCGCCCGCGCCGCCGGGACGCAGTCCGCGGAGGTCGCCGAGTACCGCGACGCGCTCGTCGCCCGGGCCGCCGCGCTGCAGGGGATCAGCACCACCCTGGCCGCCCAGCGCCAGGTCGGCCTGGAGACCCGCTCAGCGGCTCGCGCCCAGGCCGCGGTGGCCGCGCTGGCCGCGGACCAGGCCGCCGGGTCCACCGGCGGGACCCTCCCGGGGCTCGACGCCACGGACCGCGCTCCCGCGCCCGTCCCCTCCCCGGGAGTCGTCCCGGAGGCCCCGGCACCCGTCCCGGTCGCCCCCGCACCCGTCGCGCCGGCGCCCGTGATTCCGGCGCCCGTCGTTCCGGCGCCCGTCGCTCCCGCGCTCCCGGTGCCGCCCGCGCCGGTCGCACCGGCTGCCGTGCCGGCCGCCGGCGGCGGTGCCGCAGCCGTGGCGTTCGCCCGCCAACAGCTCGGCGAGCCGTACGTCTGGGCGGCCGACGGCCCCGACGCCTGGGACTGCTCCGGGCTGACGATGGCTGCCTGGGCCGCCGGCGGGACGTCCCTGCCGCACTACTCGGTCGCGCAGTACGACGTCTCGACCCCGATCGCGCCGTCGGACCTGCAGCCCGGGGACCTCGTCTTCTGGGGCGACTCCACCGACCCCGGGTCGATCTTCCACGTGGCGCTCTACGCCGGTGACGACATGATCATCCACGCCCCGCGCACCGGCCGCCCGGTCGTGGAGGAGTCGATCTACTACTGGCGCCTGCCCGACTTCTACGCCCGGCCGTGACGGGCGCCCGCCCCGACCGAGGTCTCCCGCGGCGCGCACCGCGCCGCTAACGTGAACACATGTCCACCGAGACCGCGACCTCCCGCTCCACGACGCCCGGGGACGGCGGCGACGACGCTCCCAGCGGCACCCGGCCGGAGGCCGGTTTCGACCCCGCGGCGATGACCCGCCTGCTCGACGGGCGCTACGTCGAGGTGCGCACGCTCGTGCGCTCCAACCTCGCGGAGTACGCCTCCGTCCTCGAGGACGCCGAGACGATGAGCCGCGCGGAATACCGCGAGCGGGTCAAGGACATCGTGCTCGAGATGGCCGCGACCGGTCAGACCGGGATGGGCTTCCCGACGGAGCACGGCGGGGGCGGCGACATCGGGGCGTCGGTGGCCGCCTTCGAGACCCTGGCCCTGGGCGACCTGTCGGTGCTGGTCAAGACCGGCGTCCAGTTCGGACTGTTCGGGGGCGCGATCCAGCAGCTCGGCACCCAGCGCCACCACGACCTCTACCTCCGTCGGCTGATCCAGGGCGAGCTGCTCGGCTGCTTCGCGATGAGCGAGACCGGGCACGGCTCCAACGTGCAGGCCCTCGACACCACGGCGACCTACGACGCCGCGACCGAGGAGTTCGTGGTCCACACCCCGACCGAACAGGGTGGCAAGGACTACATCGGCAACGCCGCGCAGCACGGCGAGGTCGCCGTGGTCTTCGCCCAGCTGCACGTCGGCGACGAGAACCACGGCGTCCACGCCTTCGTGGTGCCGATCCGTTCCGACGGGGAGGCCGGCCCCGGCGTACGCATCGAGGACGACGGGCTCAAGATGGGGCTCAACGGGGTCGACAACGGCCGCCTGTGGTTCGACCAGGTCCGCGTGCCCCGCGACGCGCTGCTGGACCGCTTCGCCTCCGTCAGCGCCGACGGCGTCTACTCCAGCCCGATCGAGAACCCCAACCGGCGCTTCTTCACCATGCTCGGGACCCTGATCACCGGCCGCGTCTGCGTCGGCGGGGCCGGGATCAACGCGGCCAAGGTCGCCCTGGCGATCGCGGTGAAGTACGGCCTGCGCCGCCGCCAGTTCGAGGCGGCGTCGAAGGACGAGGAGCAGCTGGTCCTCGACTACGGCATGCACCAGCGCCGGCTGTTCCCGCGCCTGGCGCGCGCCTACGCGATGCACTTCGCGCAGGAGGCGCTGGCCGCCGAGCTGCACACGGTGCTCACCGACCAGGTCGAGGACGACACCCGTCGCCGCGAGCTGGAGACGATGGCCGCCGGCGTCAAGGCGCTGGGCACCTGGCACGCGACCGACACCATCCAGGAGTGCCGTGAGGCGTGCGGCGGGGCCGGCTACCTCGCCGTCAACAGGTTCCCGGCCCTCAAGGCCGACACCGACGTCTTCACCACCTTCGAGGGCGACAACCACGTCCTGCTCCAGCTCGTCGCCAAGGGGCTGCTGACCGACTACGCCGAGGAGTTCGAGGACCTGGACTCCCTCGGCATGGCGCGCTTCGTCGCCGGGTTGGCCGTCGACACCGTCGTGGAGCGCACCAGCGTCCACCAGCTGCTCGAACGGCTCCGTGGAGTGCTGCCGGGCGGGGCCGACGAGGGGGTCGAGGGCGTCCGTGGCACCGACTACCACCTGACGATGCTGCGCTTCCGTGAGGAGCACCAGGTCGGTGGCGTGGCACGACGCCTCAAGCGCGGCATCGACGGTGGCGGCAACCCCGGCGCGGTCTTCTCCCAGGTGCAGGACCACGTCATCGCCGCCGCCCGCTCCCACGTGCAGCGGGTGGTCCTCGAGGCGTTCGTCGACAAGGTGCGGGATGTGCCCGAGGGCGCGTTGCGCGACGCGCTCCAGCTGCTCTGCGACCTGCACGCGCTGAGCACGATCGAGGACGACCGGGCCTGGTTCATGGAGCACGGGCGGCTCTCGGTGCCGCGGTCCAAGGCGATCAGCCGCGAGGTCAACGCGCTGTGCCGCCGGGTGCGCCCGCTGGCCGAGGCCTACGTCGACGGCTTCGGGGTGCCCCCGGAGATGCTGCGGGCGCCCGCGCTGGTCGACGCCTACGCCAACGCGACGCCCACCGCGCCCGGCGAGACGCACTAGCGGCCGTGGGGCGGGTCGGGGTGCGGGGCTGCGCGGTCCTCCTGCCCGGACGGGCCTACGACACCCGTGCGCCCCTGCTCGCCCTCGCGCACGAGGTGCTGGTCGCGGACGGGTGGGAGGTGCGGCCCGTGGCGTGGGACGCGCCGGCCCCCGTGCCCGGGTCGGTCGAGCCGGCCGTCGCGGAACGCTTCGTCGTCCGGCACCTCCGCGAGGCCACCGCCGACCTCACCTCCGGGGGTCACGACGTGCTGGTCGTCGCCAAGTCGCTCGGGACCCGCGCCGCGGCGTACGCCGCCGCCCGCGCGTGGTCGGCCGTCTGGATGACGCCGCTGCTGCGCGACACCTCGTGCCGGGGCGGGATCGCGACGAACCCGGCACCGCAGCTGCTCGTGGGCGGCACGGCCGACCCGTACTGGGACCCGGCGGGGGCGGGGTCCCTGCGCCGTTCGGCTCTGGTGGACGTGGACGTGGACGTGGTCGAGGTCGCGGGGGCCGACCACGGCATGGTCGTCGTCGGGGAGACCGGCGCCACGGCGGCGACCCTCGAGCGGGTCGGCGGCGCGATCGGGGCGTTCGCCCGCCGCCTGCGGGCGCCGTGAGGGTCCTCGGCGGGTGGGCCGACGACCCGCTCTGGGCGAGCGTCTACGACTGGATGGTCGAGCACCCCGCGACCGGGGGGGCGGCGTTCCGGGTGGTGCTGGGGTCGCCGCTGCGGCTGCTGCACGAGGCCACGCACGAGCTGGGGACGCTGCCACCCGGCACGCGGGTGCTCGACGTGCCGTGCGGCGGGGGCGTGGGCCTGCGGGGGGTCCGGCCCGGCCAGGGCCTGGACTACCTCGCGGTCGACGTCAGCGAGGCGATGCTGCGCCGCACCCGGGAGGCCGCGCACGGCCGGGGCGTGGGCGACCAGGTCACGACGGTGCGCGCCGACGTGGGTGCGCTGCCGTACCCCGACGCCCATGTCGACCGGGTGCTGACCC
>JBKJPE010000076.1:0-2776 GCA_046595185.1 Nocardioides sp. | reverse complement strand
ATCGACGTCGAGACCAAGCCCTCGATCCTGCCCCGCGACGCGATCGCGTCGGCCGGCAAGACGCTGGTGGAGCTCTTCGGCCTCGCCCGTGAGCTCAACGTCGAGGCCGAGGGCATCGACATCGGCCCGTCGCCGGTCGACGAGCAGCTGGCCGCCGACCTGGCGCTGCCGGTCGAGGACCTGCAGCTCACGGTCCGCAGCTACAACTGCCTCAAGCGTGAGGGCATCCACACCGTGGGTGAGCTCATCTCGCGCTCGGAGCAGGACCTGCTCGACATCCGCAACTTCGGCGCGAAGTCCATCGACGAGGTGAAGGCCAAGCTCGTCGAGATGGGCCTCTCGCTCAAGGACAGCGCGCCCGGCTTCGACCCGGCCACCGCGCTCGCGGCGTACGACGACGACGACGACGCCTTCGTCGAGGACGAGCAGTACTGATCCCCCCGGGGGCGTACGCCTCCGACCGACACCCCCACTACCCGGGTACCTGACACGGCCCGGGAGGATCGAGACACACGATGCCCAAGCCCAAGAAGGGCGCCCGCTTCGGCGGCAGCCCGGCGCACCAGCGCCTGATCATGGCCAACCTGTCGACCGCGCTCTTCGAGCACGGCCGGATCACCACCACCGAGGCCAAGGCGCGTCACCTGCGCCCGATCGCGGAGAAGCTGATCACCAAGGCCAAGAAGGCCCACCTCGGGGAGAACCCCCTGCACATGCGTCGTGAGGTCCTGCGGACCATCCACGACAAGGGCGTCGTGCACATGCTCTTCACCGAGATCGCGCCCACCTTCGCGGAGCGTCCGGGTGGCTACACCCGGATCACCAAGATCGGACCCCGCAAGGGTGACAACGCCCCGATGGCGGTCATCGAGCTGGTGACCGAGGCCTACAGCGCCACGCCGCGCGCGGCGGCGTCGCGCCCGGCGGCCGCTGCAGCACCGGCGGCCACCGAGCCGGACGACACGCCCGAGGCCCCGGCCGAGGACGCACCGACCGCGATGACCGAGGAGACCGTGCCTGGGAGCACGGTCGCCGAGTCCGACGAGCCGGCCGGTGACGGCCCGGCGGCCGAGGTCACGACCGCGGACGCGGACAGCGCCGAGGTCTCGGACAGCACCGACGACACCGAGGACGACACCAAGGCCTGAGCCCGGTCGTCCACACCGAGGGCCCCGTCACCGTGAGGTGGCGGGGCCCTCGTCGTACCCGTGGACCATGGCGAGGAGGTCGGCGGCGTCGATGGTCCGTGGCCGGCCCCCGGAGGTCGCGAGCCGCCGGGTGGCCGCCTGCACCGTGGCGTTGACCGGCGTCGGGCGGCCGTGCAGGCGACCCAGCAGGACGATCTCGCCCGCGAGGTAGTCGATCTCGCAGGCCGTCCCGCGGGTGAGGCTCTGCCAGGTGGACCCGCCGTCGTCCGCGAGGTCCTCGCGCCGCCGGATCAGGTCACCGCGGCGTGCCCGGTCGTCCTGCGCGCTGGTGCAGGGCAGCCCGAGGGCGGCGAAGAGCGACTCGCCCTCGGCCCGTGCGCGCCGGACCAGCTCGTCGGCGGCGTCGCCGGGCACGACCGCTGCGTCCACGCCGTTGCCGAGGTTCATCAGCAGCTTGCGGCGCTTGCGGGCCAAGATGTCGCCCCGCTCCTCGGACTCGAAGCCGGCGCCGCGCAGGTCGGCGGTCACGGCGGCGGTCACGGCGTCGGTCCCGCTCGGGACACGCCCGACGTCGAGGACGCCGGGCGCCCCCGCGGACTTCTCGACCACCAGTCCCGGCTCGAGGTGCGTGCACGGCAGCATCACGCACACCGCGTAGGTCGCGGCGAAGCGGCGCAGCACGTCGGGCTCGTTGGCCAGGCCGTTCTGCACGCAGACGACGGGCGTGCCGGGCGGTGCGTGAGACACCAGGTCCTGCACCGCGGCCGGGGTCTGGTGGCTCTTCACGGTCAGCAGGACGACGGTGTCGTCGGTCCACCGGACGTCGGCGACGGAGCCGACGGCGGGGACAGGAACCGTACGCACGCCTCCGGGCCGGTCGACCCGCAGCCCGTGCCGGCGGATCGCGGCCAGGTGCTCTCCCCGGACCACCAGCGTCACCGTGCGCCCCGCGTCGTGGAGGCGCGCGCCGACGACCCCCCCGACCGCCCCTGCTCCCAGCACGACGTACCTCACGGGCACGAGGGTAGGTGGCGCCCCCTGGACCCCCGCAGCGGGCGCGGGCCGGCCGGCGCTGAGCGAGCAGCGGGCGCGGTGGTCGAGGAGCGAGCGCGGCGAGCGTCTCGAGGCCCAGGGTGGTCTCGGTGGTCGAGGAGCGAGCGCAGCGAGCGTCTCGAGACCCCGGCGGGGCACCGGCGGGGCACCTGGGGGGCGTGTAGATACCGCCGGTGGGGCTGCCCGGTCCGGCCGTACGGGTGCAGCTGCAGGGTCGGCCTGGGGCCAGCGGCGTGGGTCGGTGGTGGTGGGTCAGCAAGGGTGGTGGTGTGGGGTCACCGGTGGTGGGTCGGTGTCCCGGGTTTCGACCACGCCCGCTCCCCGACCACCGGTACTGGTCTCGAGACGCCTCGTTCCTCGGCCACCGAGGGCCAGGTCGTTGGTCGAGGTGGGAGGGCCGCCAGGCCCGACCCTCGAGACCCGGTGACCAGTTCCCGGGAGGTCCCGAGACGCTCGCTGCTCGCTCCTCGACCACCGCAGGCCCCCGGTGGTCGAGGTGGGAGGGCCGCCAGGCCCGACCCTCGAGACGCGGTGCCGGCTCTGGTCTCGAGACGCTCGCCGCGCTCGCTCCTCGA
>JBKJPE010000228.1:0-6574 GCA_046595185.1 Nocardioides sp. | reverse complement strand
ACCTGCCGCGGGGGTCGGCGCTGACGCCGATCCCCGGGTCGCCGACCCAGACCCTGCCGTGGACCGAGGGCTGCGCCTTCGCCCCGCGCTGCTCCCACGTCCAGGACCGCTGCCGCGGGGAGGCGCCCACCCTCGAGCTCGACGAGGAGCGCGCGTTGCGCTGCTTCAACCCCGTGGACCAGCCCGCCGCCCCTCGAACCGCTGGAGCCGCCCCGTGAGCGCCGCCGCCACCTCGTCCGGCACCGACGCCCCGGCCGCGCCGTCCGACGCCCTGGTGTCGGTCCGGGGCCTCTCGGTGCACTTCCCGATCAAGGGCGGCGTCCTGGGTGGCCGCACCGTCGGCGCCGTACGCGCGGTGGACGGGGTCGACCTGGACGTCCGGGCCGGCACCAGCCTCGGCCTGGTGGGGGAGTCGGGGTGCGGCAAGTCGACCCTGGGTCGGGCGGTGCTGCGGCTCAGCCCCATCACGGCCGGCACCGTGCACTTCGACGGCAGGGACGTCTCGGCGCTGTCCGGGGAGCAGCTGCGGGCCTCGCGCAAGGACATGCAGATGGTGTTCCAGGACCCGCTGGCCAGCCTGAACCCGCGGCAGAGCGTCGAGACCATCCTCACCGAGCCGCTGCGGGCCCACAAGATCGCCTTCGACAAGCGGACCCGCGTCGGCGAGCTGCTCGACCAGGTCGGCCTGCCGGGCTCAGCGGCCCAGAAGTACCCGCACGAGTTCTCCGGCGGGCAGCGGCAGCGGATCGGGATCGCCCGGGCGCTGGCGCTCGAGCCGCGCTTCATCATCGCCGACGAGCCGGTCTCGGCGCTCGACGTCTCCGTGCAGGCGCAGGTGCTGAACCTGCTGGACGAGCTCCAGCAGCAGCTCGGCCTGACCTACCTGGTGATCGCCCACGACCTCGCGGTGGTGCGTCACGTCAGTGACGAGGTCGCGGTGATGTACCTCGGGTCGATCATCGAGCAGGCAGGGTCCGACGACCTCTACGACGAGCCGCTGCACCCGTACACCCGCTCGTTGATGTCGGCGGTGCCCGTGCCGGACCCCGAGATCGAGGACCGCCGTGAGCGGATCCTGCTCCAGGGCGACCTGCCCTCCCCGGCCGACCCGCCCGACGGCTGCCGCTTCCACACCCGCTGCCCCTTCAAGCAGGCCACACTCTGCGACACCGAGCGCCCCGCGCTCCTCGAGCTGCGCCCCGGCCACCGGGTCGCGTGCCACTACGTCGAGGAGATCGCCCGCGGCGAGATCACCGCCCACCAGCTCACCAGCGAGGAGGTCGCTGCCCGGACGTAGGCGCGGTCCGGCGCCGGCCGAGCAGCGTGCGTGGTCCGGTGGTCGAGGGGCGGGGTCCGGTGGTCGAGGAGCAAGTGCCAGCGAGCGTGGGCCGGTGGTCGAGGAGCGAGCGCCAGCGAGCGTCTCGAGACCTGGTGAGGTGCCCGGTGGCCGGTCGCCCGGGGCGACGGGCGGGTCCTGGACCGGGGGACGGGGTCTCGAGATGCTCGCTTCGCTCGCTCCTCGACCACCGGGCCCTATCACGGTGGGATCGGGGGATGGGGTCTCGAGATGCTCGCTTCGCTCGCTCCTCGACCACGGGGCCCCATCACGGTGGGACCGGGGGACGGGGTCTCGAGACGCTCGCTCCGCCCGCTCCTCGACCACCGGCTCCTCGACCACCGGATCCGCGTCCATCTGCGTGGTCGCGCAGCTAGCTCTCGGGGAGCGGTGGGGGCGTGCCGCCGAACTCGGGGCACAGCGCCTTGAAGGAGCACCAGCCGCACAGCGGGCCGCGGCGGGGGAGCCAGTCCCCGGTCTCCCGGGCTGCGACGATGGCGCGCCACACCGCCTCCACCTTGCGCTCGGTTGCCAGCAGGTCGTCGACGTCGGGGTGGTAGCGCAGCACCTCGCCGTTGCCGAGGTAGACCAGCTGCAGCACGGCCGGGACCACGCCCCGGGTGCGCCACAGGACGAGGGCGTAGAACCTCATCTGGAACAGGGCCTTGGCCTCGTGCTCCGGGCCGGGGGAGCGGCCCGTCTTGTAGTCGACCACCCGGAGCGCGCCGTTGCGGGCGACGTCGAGCCGGTCGACGAACCCGCGCAGGAGCAACCGCGACTCGAGGACGGTCTCGACGTAGAGCTCCCGCTCGGCCGGCTCGAGGCGGCGCGGGTCCTCGAGGGTGAACCAACGGTCCAGGAAGGTCGCGCAGGACGCGAGCCAGGTGGTCACCTCGGGCCCGTCACCCTCGAAGAGCACGGCGAGGGTCGGCTCCTCGGCCACCAGCGCCTCCCAGGTCGGCGCCAGCAGGCCCCGGGCGCGCTCGGGGGTCCGCTCGGGAGCGGGGTCCTCGAAGAGGTCCTCGAGCACCTTGTGCACGAGAGTGCCGCGCACGGCGTCGAGCGACGGCTCCTCGGGCAGCCGGTCGACGGTGCGGAAGCGGTAGCGCAGCGGGCAGGTCACGAAGTCCACCGCCCGGCTCGGCGAGATCGCACCGACCACCTCGACGCCGTCGACGGGTGTCGAACGGGTCTCGGCCGGCGAGGCAGGGGCGGGCACGGGTGCGGTCACGGGCGTCCTTCGTGAGGTGCCGAGGTCGGGGTCGTGCCCGAGCCTAGGCAGGGGCGCCGACGGGCGTCGGCGCGGCGCGTCCCGGTAGGTTCGGCGCGTGTCCGCCCCCGCCGCCCCGCCGTCCGCACCGCGACCGGCCGGGACCGTACGGCTGGTCACCGTCGGCGGCACCCAGGTCCTGGTCTCGTACACGACGGTGCTCTTCGCGGCGCTCTTCGCGGTGATCCTGGCCCCGCAGGTCGAGGCCGTACGTCCGGGGCTCGGACCCCTGCGCTACGTCGCCGGCGCAGCGTTCGCGGGCCTGCTCTACCTGGCGGTCCTGCTGCACGAGATCTCCCACGCCGTGGTGGCGCGCCGCTTCGGCACCGTGGTCCCCTCGATCACCCTGCACTTCCTGGGCGGGATGACCGCGGTCCAGGGTGAGGCGCGCTCCCCGCGCCAGGAGTTCTGGGTGGCCGTCGTCGGCCCGTTGACCTCGCTGGCCGTCGGCGGTGTGGCCTGGCTCGCCTACCGACAGGCCGACGGGGGCCTGGTCGGGCTGTTCCTCTTCGGCCTGGCCTCGGGGAACCTGCTGATCGGGGTCCTCAACCTCGTGCCCGGGCTGCCGCTGGACGGCGGGCGGGTCTTCAAGGCGGCCGTCTGGAAGGTCTCCGGCAGCGCGCTGCGCGGGGTGGTGGCCGCGGCCTGGACGGGTCGTGCGACCGCCGTGCTGCTCCTGGCCTGGCCCCTGCTCGGCGAGGCCGTCCTCGGGCTGCGCCCGAGCCTGACCGACTACGTGATCTCCTTCCTGCTGGCCGCCTTCATCTGGACCACGGCCGGATCCGAGCTGGCCACGGCGAGGCTGCGCGGCCGGCTGCCGACGCTGGTGGCCCGCGAGCTGGCCCGCCGTACCCTCAGCGTGCCGCAGGACCTGCCGCTCGCCGAGGCCGTCCGCCGGGCGCACGAGGCCCAGGCCGGCGGCATCGTCACCCTGACCGCCGCCGGGGACCCGGTCGGGCTCGTCAACGAGGCCGCGCTCGTCGCGACCCCGGAGGAGCGACGCCCCTGGGTGCCGACCTCGACCGTGGCACGTAGCCTCGAGCCCGGTCTCAGCCTCCCGGTCGGGCTGCGCGGCGAGGAGCTGGTCACCGCCCTCGACCGCGCACCCGCCCGGGAGTACCTGCTCGTGCAGGAGGACGGGTCGGTCTACGGCGTCCTGTCGCTGGCCGACGTCGATCGCGCCGTCCGCGGCGCCGGAGGAGCACGGACGTGAGCGAGCACGACAGCCGTCAGCTGGACAGCCCCGACGTGCCGCCCGAGGCGTGGGGAGGGGTGCACCGCGGCCCGCTGCGTACCGGGGAGTGGGTGCGCCTGGTCGACACCAAGGGCCGCAAGCACAACTTCGCCCTGGTGCCCGGCAAGAAGTTCTTCTCCAACAAGGGCTCCGTCGACCACGACGACATGATCGGGCGCGAGGAGGGCTTCACGCTCACCTCCACCGCCGGCGGTGAGTACCTCGTCTTTCGACCGCTGCTCTCGGAGTTCGTGGTCTCGATGCCGCGCGGCGCGGCCGTGGTCTACCCCAAGGACGCCGCCCAGATCGTGGCGATGGCCGACATCTTCCCGGGCGCCGACGTCGTCGAGGCCGGTGTCGGGTCCGGCGCGCTGACGTGCTCGCTGCTGCGTGCGGTCGGCCCGCACGGCCGTGTGACGTCCTACGAGCGCCGTGAGGAGTTCGCGGACGTCGCGCGGCGCAACGTCGACCAGTTCCTCGGCGCCCCTGACGGCACCAGCCACCCGGCGTGGTCACTGCGGCTCGGCGACCTGGCGGAGGCGCTGCCGGCCTCGGGCGAGCGGTACGACCGCGTCATCCTCGACATGCTCGCGCCCTGGGAGTGCCTCGACGCGGCCGCCGGCGCGCTGCGTCCCGGGGGGATCGTGTGCGCGTACGTCGCGACCACCACCCAGCTGTCGAAGTTCATCGAGACCGTCCGCGTGCACGGCGGCTTCACCGAGCCGCATGCCTGGGAGTCACTCGTGCGTGACTGGCACGTCGAGGGCCTCGCGGTGCGCCCGGGCCACTCGATGATCGGCCACACCGCCTTCCTGGTGACCGCGCGACGGATGGCGCCGGGGCAGAGCCCGCCGCGCAAGCGCCGCCGTCCGGCCCCGGGCGCCTACGGCCCGGACTACGTCGGTCCCCGTCCCGCGGACGTCGCCGACCTGGGGGACCCGCCGGCCGGCGTCTGAAACCACCACGCCACGCCCGGTCTCCCCTCCCCGGGCAGGACCGCGCGGGTAGGGTCCAGGAGACAGGGAGGTGGGCTCATGTCGAGCAGCGAATCAGGTCCTGGCACCCCGGGCCGCGAGCGGGAGCAGCTGGTCAACCAGGTGCGCTACCTGGAGTCGGAGGTGGGTGAGCTCCGGCGGCGTCTGAGCGACTCGCCGGGCACCTCGCGCGGGCTGGACCTGCGCCTGGCAGACGCCCAGCGCAACCTGGCCACGGTCACCGCGCAGAACGAGCGCCTCGCCGGCACCCTGCGCGAGGCCCGGGACCAGATCATGAAGCTCAAGGAGGAGGTCGACCGGCTGGCGCAGCCGCCGGCCGGCTTCGGCACCTTCCTGACCCGCAACGAGGACGACACCGTCGACGTCTTCACCGGCGGCCGCAAGCTGCGGGTGAGCGTCAGCCCCGCGGTCGACCTCGACGAGCTGCGCCGCGGCCAGGAGGTCATGCTCAACGAGGCCCTCAACGTGGTCGCCGCGCTGGACTTCGAGCAGGTCGGCGAGGTCGTCATGTTCAAGGAGCTGCTCGCCGACGGCGAGCGGGCCCTGGTCATCGCGAACGCCGACGAGGAGCGGGTCGTCCGACTGGCCCAGCCGCTGCGGGAGGACACCATCCGCGCCGGCGACAGTCTGCTGCTGGACTCCCGGGCCGGCTACGTCTACGAGAAGGTCCCGAAGTCCGAGGTCGAGGAGCTCGTGCTCGAGGAGGTGCCCGACATCGCCTACGAGTCGATCGGGGGCCTGCGCGGCCAGATCGAGCAGATCCAGGACGCCGTGGAGCTGCCGTACCTGCACCCCGAGCTGTTCAAGGAGCACGAGCTCAAGCCGCCCAAGGGCGTGCTGCTGTACGGCCCTCCGGGCTGCGGCAAGACGCTGATCGCCAAGGCGGTGGCCAACTCGCTGGCCAAGAAGGTCGCGGCGAGGACCGGTGCCGAGGGCAAGTCCTACTTCCTCAACATCAAGGGCCCCGAGCTGCTCAACAAGTACGTGGGGGAGACCGAGCGGCACATCCGGCTCGTCTTCCAGCGGGCCCGCGAGAAGGCCAGCCAGGGCACGCCGGTGATCGTGTTCTTCGACGAGATGGACTCGTTGTTCCGCACCCGCGGCTCCGGGGTCTCCTCCGACGTGGAGAACACCATCGTCCCGCAGCTGCTGAGCGAGATCGACGGCGTCGAGACGCTGGAGAACGTCTTGGTGATCGGGGCCTCGAACCGCGAGGACATGATCGACCCCGCGATCCTGCGCCCGGGCCGCCTCGACGTCAAGATCAAGATCGAGCGCCCCGACGCCGAGTCCGCGCGCGACATCTTCTCCAAGTACCTCACCCCGACGCTGCCGCTGCACGCCGACGACCTCGCCGAGTTCGGGGGCGACCGCCAGGCCTGCGTGGGCGGGATGATCCGGGCCACCGTGGAGCGGATGTACCACGAGACCGAGGAGAACCGCTTCCTCGAGGTCACCTACGCCAACGGCGACAAGGAGGTCCTCTACTTCAAGGACTTCAACTCCGGCGCGATGATCCAGAACATCGTCGACCGCGCCAAGAAGATGGCGATCAAGGACTTCCTCGACAGCGACCTCAATCCGGCCCAGCGCGGGCTGCGGGTCCAGCACATGCTCCAGGCGTGCGTGGACGAGTTCAAGGAGAACGAGGACCTGCCCAACACCACCAACCCCGACGACTGGGCGCGGATCTCTGGCAAGAAGGGCGAGCGCATCGTCTTCATCCGCACGCTCGTCAC
>JBKJPE010000156.1:0-21109 GCA_046595185.1 Nocardioides sp. | reverse complement strand
CGGCGGGGGTGAGGGCGGTGAAGATGCCGGACCTGGCCATGGTGTGTCTCCTTCGAAGCGGGTCTCCCGGTGTCCCGGGCTGATGAGGACGACACTGCCGCTCGGTGGTGAGGCGGGCATGAGCCACCGATGAGGGACTGCTCATGCATTGGCCGGTGGCTTGCCGGGACGGCTACACCAGCAGCATCAATACGCGGACGAGGACCGAGCGGGGATGCAGAGACGTAGATACGCGTTAGGGTGGGTTCTGATGCCGCACATGAGAGTTCGCGACGCCGCCGCCTATCTCGGCGTCAGCGACGACACCGTCCGCCGCTGGGTGGATCGCGGCCTGCTGACCGCGTCCACGGACGAGTCCAGCCGCATGGTCGTCGACGGCTACGAGGTGGCCATGGTCGCCCGCAACCAGTCGGCCCCACCCGGCCCGCCCGACGGCGTGATCAGCTCTGCCCGCAACCGGTTCGTCGGCCTCGTCACCCACATCGAGGTCGACGTGGTGATGGCCCAGGTCGAGCTCCAGTGCGGACCGTTCCGCGTGGTGTCGCTGATGAGCAGCGAGGCCGTGCGCGACCTCGGCCTCGAGCTCGGGTCCGTCGCCGTCGCCGTCATCAAGTCCACCACCGTCATCGTCGAGACCCCCACAGGACCCTGATGAAGAGCCGCACCCTCCTGGTCACCGCGGTCATCAGCCTCACGACGGCCGCGTGCGGCTCGGGAGACTCCGGGAGCTCCGAGACCCCGGACGGTGGGATCACCACGATCACGGTGTTCGCCGCCTCCTCCCTGACCGGTGCCTTCGAGAAGATCGCCGCCGACTTCGAGGCCGACGACGACGGCGTCGCGATCGAGCTGAACTTCGCCGGGTCCTCGGACCTGGTCGCCCAGATCCAGGAGGGCGCCCCGGCCGACGTGCTCGCCTCGGCCGACGAGGCGAACATGGCGAAGGTCACCGCCGAGGACCTGGTCGGGGACCCCTCGCTTTTCGCGTCCAACACCCTCCAGATCGCTGTCCCGCCGGACAACCCCGCCCAGGTCTCATCGGTGGAGGACCTGGCCCAGGAGGACCTCAACCTCGTCGTCTGTGCCCCCGAGGTCCCGTGCGGCGCGGCCGCGGCCGCGGTGGAGCAGGCCGCAGGACTGACGTTCTCGCCGGTCAGCGAGGAGCAGACGGTGACCGACGTCGTCTCCAAGGTGGCGACGGGGGAGGCCGACGCGGGCCTGGTCTACGTCACCGACGTCATCGCCGCCGCCGACGACGTCGAGGGCATCGAGATCCCCGAGGACGTCAACGCGGTGAACGTCTATCCGATCGCGACCGTCGCCGACAGCGAGGAGGCCGAGCTCGCCCAGGCCTTCGTCGACCGCGTCCTTGCCCAGCGCGGTCAGGACGCGCTCGCGGACGCCGGGTTCGCGCCGGCGCCCTGAGGTGGCCCGCTCACGTCGAGGGACGTACGGGAGCCGGCTCGGTGTCCCCGCCTGGCTGTTCGTCCCCGCGCTCGGGGGTGCCGCGTTCGTGCTTCTCCCCCTGGTGGCGATCGTGGCGCGGACGCCGTGGAGCCGCTTCCTCGAGCTGATCACCTCCGAGACCTCACGCGAGGCGCTGGCCCTGAGCCTGCGTACCTCGGCGACCAGCACCGTGCTGTGCGTGCTGCTCGGCGTGCCGATGGCGGTCGTCCTGGCCCGCACGACCTTCCGTGGTCAGGGGGTGCTCCGATCGCTGGTCCTGCTGCCCCTGGTGCTGCCACCGGTCGTCGGGGGCATCGCGCTGCTCTACACCTTCGGCAGGCGGGGTCTGCTGGGGGAGTACTTCGAGGTGCTCGGGGTGCAGGTCGCGTTCTCCACCACCGCCGTGGTGATGGCCCAGACCTTCGTGGCCATGCCGTTCCTCGTGGTCAGCCTGGAGGGATCCCTCCGCAGCGCCGGGCAGCGCTACGAGGCGGTCGCGGCCTCGCTCGGGGCCGGCCCGACCACGGTCTTCCGCCGGATCACGCTGCCGCTGGTGCTCCCTGGCCTGGCCTCCGGGGCCGTGCTGGCCTTCGCCAGGTCCCTGGGTGAGTTCGGCGCCACGATCACCTTCGCCGGGAGCCTCCAGGGCGTCACGCGGACCCTGCCGCTGGAGATCTACCTGCGCCGCGAGACCGACGCCGAGGCCGCGGTCGCCCTGTCGCTGGTGCTCGTCGTGGTCGCGGTCGTCGTCATCGGCTTCGCCCGTCAGAGCAGGAGCGCCGGATGAGTCTGGTCTTCGACGCCGCTGTCGACGAGCGCGCGGTGGACGTCGCGCTCGAGGTCGCGCACGGCGAGACGGTCGCGCTGCTGGGTCCGAACGGTGCCGGGAAGTCGACCGTGCTGTCGGTCGTCGCGGGGCACCTGGTCCCGGACCGCGGACACGTCGCACTGGACGGGCGGGTCCTGACCTCCCACGGTCGGCGCGGCGAGCGTCGAGCCCAGGTGGCGCCGCACGACCGGCGGGTCTCGCTGCTGGCGCAGGAGGCGCTGCTCTTCCCTCACCTCAGCGTCCTCGACAACGTCGCCTTCGGTCCGCGGAGCACCGGCAGCAGCCGCACCGAGGCGCGTGAGCTCGCCCACCACTGGCTCACCGAGGTCGGCGTCGCCGACCTCGGCGGCCGCAGACCCGCCGAGATCTCGGGCGGTCAGGCCCAGCGGGTCGCCGTGGCGCGCGCCCTCGCGGCGACCCCGTCGCTGATGCTCCTGGACGAGCCGATGGCGGCCCTCGACGTCGACGTCGCACCCCAGCTCCGCCAGACACTGCGTCGGGTGCTGGGCGACCGGACCGTCCTGCTGGTCACTCACGACGTGCTCGATGCGCTCCTGCTCGCGGACCGTGTGGTCGTGCTCGAGGACGGCGCCGTCGTCGAGCAGGGGCCGTGCGCCGAGGTGCTGTCCCGGCCGCGCAGCGCCTTCGCCGCGCGGGTCGCCGGGCTGAACATGCTGCGCGGGACCTGGCGCGACGGCGCGGTGCACGTCCTGCGCGGCGGTCGGCCGATGCGCGTCGAGGGCATCGCGGCCGAGCCCGTCCCCCACGACGGGGAGGAGGCCGTGGCCGTCTTCCCCCCGTCGGCGGTCTCGGTCTTCCTCGAGGCCCCGCACGGCAGCCCGCGCAACCTGGTCGAGGTGACCCTCACCGACCTCGAGCCCCAGGGCGGGCAGGTCCGGGTCCGGGCCGACAGCCTGAGCGCCGACGTCTCGGTCCGGGCCGTCAGCGACCTCGACCTCGCCCCCGGCACCCGGGCCGTCTTCGTGGTGAAGGCCTCCGAGGTCGCGGTCTACCGGACCCGGTGACGCACCGTCGCCTCGCAGACGCCGTCAGCCGGGCGGTTGCGAAGGACCGACCCGGGCGGGCGCACCGTCCGGGGAGCCAGGTCGAGCCGGCGCACGTGGGTCGCGATCTGCGGCGGGGAGGCGACCCAGACGTCGCTGCAGCTCGTCGATGACCGCCCCGACCTCCTCGGTGCTCCCGTAGTGGGTTGACGCAGGGTTGCGATGATGGCGTCGTGCTCGCTCGTGGGAACTGGAGCGGTGCTAGGACCGGCCAGTCGGGCGACGACGTGCGTCGCTCGCGCCCTGCATCAGGGGCTGTGCACCGCCAGGGCCGAGATCCGCCGACTCTCTGGTGGGCCCGTCACGAGATAGGTGGCTGTGAGAAGACTGATCTCGCTCTCGTCTCGGCGCCGACGCGAGAACTCCCCCCGGCAGAGCGCTGAGGTCGAGGTGAGTGGCGAGATGTCGAGGTCGAGGACGGCGCTGTGGTCGTAGTCGGTCGCGCGCATCCCGTCGACCTGCCGCCGTACCATCGAGACGACGTCGACCTGGGTCGTCAGTGCTACGAAGCCGTCCTGCGTGCACAGCAGCAGAGGGACTCCGTAGTACGCCAGCAGCGAGACCGCGTCGCTCTCGCCTCGTCCGCACGCGGCGAACACGTCGAGATACCGATGAATCCATCGGTCCACGTCGGCTGCGACCACGATCACCGACACTATCGGCGGACGATCGGCGGGGCGAGCACGAACGACGTCACGGTCGCCGCCCGCGGGGCCCAGGGTCCCGGCCCCGATCGCGTCGCCTTCGACGAGGCCTCTCGGGTCAGCTGGTGTGCGTCGTAGGCGGCGGGACGCGAGCCGGATCCACCGCGGCCACGGGTTGGGCCCGTCAGCCGGGAGGCACCGACGGACCGACCGCGGGCGGGGCCAGCGACCGGGGAGCCAGGTCGAGCCCGCGCACGTGGGTCGCGATCTGTTCCAGGGAGGCGACCCAGACGTCGCCGTAGCCCCGTGCCTGGGTGACGATCTGCTCCAGCACCACGGCCCGGGAGGGGCGCCCGGTGAGGAACGGGTGGTTGGTCAGGGCGAAGCACCCCCCGACGTCCCGCATCGCCTCCAGCTCGAGGCTCCACAGCTCGTGCACCTTGCGCGGGCTCTCGATCAGCGGGTCGCCGGAGATGCCGGGCACGAAGAAGTACTGCTCCCAGTCGTCGAGCGCCCAGTGGATCGGGATCTCCACGATCGAGCCGACCTCCGGCACGCCGGACACCGCCAGCTCGTAGGGCACGTCTGCGTCCATCAGGCTCGAGTCGTAGAGGAACCCACGCTCGGCCAGGAGCCCCGGGGTGGCCCAGGTCGGCTCCCACATCGGTGCCCGGTAGCCGACGGGTCGGATGCCGGCGACGCGCTCCAGCGCCTCGAGGCCGCGGTCGAGGTAGGACGCCTCGGTCTGCGGCGGGACGCCCTCGAGCGTCTCGTGCAGGTAGCCGTGGTGGGCGATCTCATGACCGGCGCCGGCGATGTCGCGCACGGTGCCGGGGTAGCGCTCGGCGGTGTAGCCGGGCACGAAGAACGTGGCAGCGACCCCGTGGCGGTCCAGGATGTCGAGGATCCGGGGGACCCCCACCAACGGCCCATACGACTGGTGGCTCATCACGCCCGGCCGGCTCGCCGAGCCGGGGGAGGCGTGCAGGATCGCGGACTCGGCGTCGACGTCGAAGCTGAACGACGCGGCCGCCCGGTGACCGTCGGGCCAGGGGAGCGGCGCCGCAGCCACCGGGCCCGCCACCTCGCCGGTCACCGGCGGTTCCACGCGAAGAGCGAGCAGTACTCGTAGGCGAGGTTCGCGGCGACGATGGCGGTGATCTCGGCGTGGTCGTAGGGCGGCGACACCTCGACCACGTCACCCGCGACGACGTTGGCCCCGGCGAGGCCCCGCACGATCGTCAGCAGCTCCCGGCTGGTCAGGCCACCGGCCTCGGGGGTGCCCGTGCCCGGCGCGAAGCCGGGGTCGAGCACGTCGATGTCGATCGAGACGTAGACCGGCGCGTCGCCCACCCGCTCCCGGACCATCTCGGTGACCTTGTCGGCGCCGAGCCGGTCCATGTCGCGGGCGTGGATGATCGCGAACCCCATGTCCGCGTCCTCGGCGAGGTCCCGGTCGGAGTACAGGGACCCGCGGATCCCGACGTGCATGGTGTGGTCCGCGTCGAGCAGCTGCTCCTCCCAGGCGCGCCGGAACGGCGTGCCGTGGGTGTACGGCGCGTCGAAGTAGGTGTCCCAGGTGTCGAGGTGGGCGTCGAAGTGCACCAGGGCGATCGGTCCGTGCTGGGCGTGCAGCGCACGCAGGACCGGCAGCGCGATCGTGTGGTCGCCGCCGAGCACCACGACGTTGCGGCCGTCGGCCGACAGCTGACGCACGCCCGCCTCGATCTGGGTCATCGCGTCGGCGATGTCGAAGGGGTTGGCGGCGATGTCACCCGCGTCGACGACCTGGACGCCGGCGAAGGGGGCGACGTCGAGCGCCGGGTTGTAGGGCCTCAGCAGCCGCGACCCCTGCCGGATGTGCGAGGGGCCGAACCGGGCCCCGGGCCGGTAGGTGACCCCGGAGTCGAAGGGCACGCCGACCACCGCCACGTCGTGGTCCGCGACGTCCTCCAGCCGCGGCAGCCGTGCGAAGGTGCTGTGGCCCGCGTAGCGGGGCACCGCGAGCCCGTCCACCGGACCCTGGGTCCCACCGTCCTCGACGCGTGGCTCCTGCATGGCGCGTTCCTCTCCTCGGGTCGTGCTTCTCAGGCGCGGGTACGGGTGGAGCCACCGTTGACCTGGACCACCTGACCCACGAGTGCGGACACGCGTGGGTCGGCGAGCAGGGCCACGGTGGCGGCTATCTCCGCAGGCCTGCCGACGCGCCGCAGCGGGATCGCGGCGGCGTACTGCTCGACGATCTGCGCCCGCGTGGTCCCGGCGGCCAGCGCGTCGACCTCGAGCTGCGGGGTGTCGACGACGCCGGGCGCCACGGCGTTCACGATCACGCCCTGCGGTGCGAGCTCCCGGCCGAGGGTCTTGGCCAGGGAGATCATCCCCGCCTTCGACGCGGCGTACGCCGTGGCGTCGGGCCAGCCCGTCACGCCCCACTCGGACGAGACCAGCACGATCCGCCCACCGCCTGCCCGCAGCATGCCGGGCAGAGCGGCCTGGACGAGGTGGAAGGTCCCGCCGAGGTTGGTGTCGAGGACCCGCCACCAGTCGTCCAGGTCGTAGTCGACGAGGCTGCCCATGCTCATGTAGGCGTGGTTGACCACCAGGACGTCCACGGCGCCGACGTCGGCCTCGAGGCGCTCCACCATCGCCCGCACCGCCGCCCGGTCCGAGACGTCGGCGGGGGCGGGCACGCCACCGGTGGCCTCGACGACGGCGTCCATCCGCTCGTCCTGCGACCGACCGTTGACCGCCACCGTCGCTCCGTCGTGAGCCAGCCGCTCCGCGATGGCCCGGCCGATGCCCTGGGTCGCGCCGCTCACCAGCGCGACGCGGCCGACCTGGGGGCGTACCCGGTCCGTCGACACTCAGATCACCGCCCCGGCGTTGGGTGACAGGATCTCGCCGGTCATGAAGGTGGCCTCCTCGACCAGGTAGCCGACCGTGAGCGCGATCTCGTCGGGCACGACGAGACGGCGCAACGGGATCGTGGCGAGGTACGCCGGGTCGCGCCAGGGCGAGTCCGGTGCGATCAGGGGGGTGTCGGTCGGTCCGGGGGCGACGGCGTTGACGCGGACGCCGGTGTGGGCGACCTCGATCGCCAGGCTGCGGACGAGCCCGATGACCGCCCCCTTCGCCGCGGCGTAGTGGGCGTCCCGGTCGCCACCCCCGATGGCCAGCTCCGAGGTCACCGCGACGATGCTGCCGTGGCCCCGCGCGGTCATCGCCGGCAGCACCGCACGGACCAGGTTGACGAGGCCGCCCACGTGGACCCGCAGCATCGTGTGCCACTGCTCGGGGGTGATGTCGAGGACGTCCTCCATCGCGTAGTGACCGGCCGCCGTCACGATGGTCTCGACCGGTCCGAGCTCGCGCTCCACCGCGGCCACGGCGTCGGCCACGGCCCCGGGGTCGGAGACGTCGACCACGTGGCTGAGGTCCCACCGGGACGGCTGCAGGTCGAGACCCGCGACGCGCCAGCCCCGTCCGGTCAGCTCGGCGGCGACCGAGGCGCCGATGCCGCCGGCGGCGCCGGTGACGACCGCGACCCGGGGGTCCCCGGCCCCGGGCATCACGAACCCCGGCCGGCGCGCGGCGTCGCGGTGCGGTGCGACCCGGTGGCGTCCTCGTCCTCGTCGTCGTCGACCTCGGCGGTGTCGACGCCGGCGATCCGGCCGCGCACCGACAGGTAGACGCCGGCGCCCACGAGCCCGATCCCGAGCACCGCGAGGGCCACGGACCAGTTCAGCAGCGGCGACTCGGGGTAGAAGTCGCGCGGCCAGGCGATGTTGAGGAACTGGAACGTCGCCCACAGCACCGCCGCCACGGACACCGGCAGGCTCCACCGGCCGAGGGTGAAGGGGCCCCCGTGCCAGTCGCCGCGCAGCCGGACGACGAGGTTGGCGACCAATGGGAACAGGAAGGCCAGGTAGAAGCCGCCGGAGGTGAAGTTGAGCATCAGCGTGTAGAAGTCCGGGGCCAGCTGGCTGAGTGCGATGACCACGGTGCCGATGGCGGTGGCGACCAGCAGTGCGACCATCGGCTGCTTCTGGCCGCTGGTCAGCCGCGCCAGCAGGGCCGGAGCCGGCAGGGCGCGGTCGCGGGCGTAGGACCAGATCAGTCGTGACGCCGAGGTCTGCAGGGCCAGGAAGGAGGCGAGGAAGCCGATGGTGAACAGCACCTCTGCGACCTTCGCGGCGCCGTCGCCGAGCTGGTAGCGCAGCGTGTCGTAGACCGGGTCGGCGCTGTTGGCGGCGATCTCGGGCGGGATCGAGAGGATGATCGCCAGCGCGGAGAACGTCACGATCAGCGCGATGAACGTGATGGAGAAGATGATCGCCTTCGGGAGGTTGCGACGCGGATCCCTGACCTCCTCGGCGATCGAGCCGGCGCTCTCGAAGCCGACGAACGACCAGCCCACGAAGGCCATGGTGACCAGGAAGGGTCCCGACACGGTCAGGTAGCTCTCGGTGCTGAACCCGTCGGTCAGGACCGACACCGAGTTCTCGCGGTGGAACAGCAGCAGCCAGGCGCCCAGGCCCACCGACCCGATGATCTCGGCGAGGATGCTGGCCGTCATCAGCACCTTGAGCACGAACCGCCCGGCGATGTTCGCGGCGGTGCCGAGCAGCAGGATCACCCAGGCCACCAGGGCCTGCCCGCCGGGGCCGAGGTCCCAGCCGGCGACGTTGGCGACGAAGCCGGCGGCGAAGATCGAGACCGCGGACATGGCCACCACCAGGGTCCACATGTAGACCCAGCCCGCGGCCCAGCCGTAGGTGCGGCCCAGGAGACGGCTCGACCACTGGTAGATCGAGCCCTCCAGGGGCCAGCGGGAGACGAGCTCGGCGAAGACCATCGCGACCAGCAGCTGGCCGCCGAAGACGATCAGGAAGTTCCACCAGAACGACGGTCCCGCCGTGCTGTACGCCAGCCCGAAGATGGCGTATAGGGCGACGATGGGCGAGATGAACGCGAAGGCGAACGAGAAGGCGAACGAGAACGAGAACTCGCGCTTCAAGCGGTGATCGGCGTGGGTGGGATCGACTCGGGCGTCGCTCGACATGGGACCTCCTGGGGTCAGGTCGCAGCATGAGACCTGGATCACCTGGCGGGCAAGGACCGCTGGGCAACGTCGGCGGATCCACCACGCGGGCGTCCCCACGTTGTGCACCGGCACAACGCCGACCGGGGGACTACGCTCCGGGTCGTGACCGGCACCCCGGCGACGCGCGCGGCGTCCGCAGGCGCCGTGAGCGTGCGCGACCTCCTCGCCGTGCCCGCGTGGTGCCTCACGCTGCTCACGGCGCCGGAGGCTGTCGACGCGGTGGTCCGCTGGGCGCACCCCACCGAGCTGCTCGACCCGCGACCGTACCTGTCCGGCGACGAGCTGGTCCTCACGGTGGGGGCGTCGTTGGCGGACGACGACGAGCGGTGCCACCTCTTCCTCACCCGGCTCGTCGAGGCCGGGGTCAGTGCCGTCGGCTACGGCGTCGGTGACGTGACCGAGGACGTGCCTGCGGGGCTGGTCGAGGCCTGCCGGGACGCCGGTGTCCCGCTGCTGCGGGTGCCCGCCGGTGTGCCGTTCCAGGCGATCACCGAGCTGCTGGCCGACCGGCGGGCGGACGCCCGGACGACCGGGGAACGCCGGGTGCAGCAGCTGTCCACCCGCCTCCTGGACGCGATGGCGGCGGACTGCTCCCTGGAGCAGCTGCTCGAGCTGGTGGCCGCCGACCTCGGTGGACGGGTGGACTTCACGCACGGGGTGCTGCGGTGGACGGCGGTGTCGGATGCCGACGCCGCCCCCGCGGAGTCGACGCTGCGCCACATCGGCTCGGTGCTCGCCGTGCGCCAGCACGAGGAGGACGTCTCGTCCCGGCACCGGCGTGCCGAGGCGGGCCGCCTGCTGCGCCTGGTGATCGACGGCAAGGCGGACCCCGTGGTGCTCCACGACGCGCTGACCGGTGCCGGGCTCCGGACCGACCAGCCGCTCGTCGTCGCGGCCTGGCCGGACCGGGCGAGCGGCCTGGTGGCGGACGGGCTGGGTGCTGCGCTGGTCGCGGACCTCGCCGAGCACTCCGTGAGCATCACCGCCGACACCGAGCGGGTGCTGGCCTCGGCCGTCGGCGCGAGGGTGCCGTGCGGGGTGGCGGCACCCTGCGAGGTGGCGAGGCTGGCCTCGGCGGTCCCGGTGGCCCTCGCCGCCCTGCACCTGTCCCGCCGGCGGGGTGCGCCCGCCACCTACCGCGACCTGGTGACCCTCGAGGGTCTGCTCGAGCAGCAGCCCCGGGAGCGGTTGCAGCCGTTCGTCGACACGCTGCTGGCGCCGCTGCTGGAGCACGACCGGACCCACGGGTCCGCGCTGGTGGCGACGCTGCGTGCGTTCCTCGCTGACGACGGGTCGGTCAGCACCACGGCGCAGCACCTGCACCTGCACCCGAACTCGCTGCGGCACCGGCTCAAGCGCATCGGTGAGCTGTCGGGGGCGGACCCGAAGGCCTTCGCCGACCGGGTGGCCCTCGCGGCGGCCCTCTGGTCCTGGGACCGGCGCCCGTACGGCCACCGCTGAGCTCACCGGGCGCGGGCGCCCCAGCCCACGGTCTGGGCGGCGTCGGCGATCCGGTCGGCGAGCCGGTCGTGGGCGCCGGTGACCAGGCCGCAGGTGACCCGGACGTGACTCTGCGCTGCCGCGAGGGCGGCGTACGGGGCGCCGGCGCTGACCCCGATGCCCTGACTGGCCAGCCGCACCACGGCAGCCGTCTCGTCCTCGACCGGGACCCAGATGTTGAGTCCCTCGGTCCCGGCCACCGTGACGCCCCGGGCGGCGAGCGCCTCGACGAGCAGGCGGCGCCGCTCGGCGTACTCGAGCTGGGCCCGCTCGACCTGCGCCACGGCGGACGGCTCGGTGAGCAGCCCGAGCAGGATGCGCTGGAGCAGCCGACTGCTCCAGCCCTGACCCAGGTGACGACGACCGTCCACGGCCCGCAGCAGCTCGGTGGGCCCGCTCATCGCCGCGAGCCTCAGGTCGGGACCGTGGGACTTCGAGAAGCTGCGGATGTGCACCGTGCGCTCCGGGAGCCACTCGCCCAGGCTGAGGGCGGGAGTGGGGGAGAGGCCGTGGGCGCAGTCGTCCTCGATCACCAGCGCCTCGCCCGGCCGGACCAGGTCCGCCAGCTGCCGGGCCCGGCGACGGCTCGTCGTGACACCGGTCGGGTTCTGTCCCCGGGGCTGCAGGACCACGGCGGCCACCGGTCGCCGCAACGCCTGGCCGAGCGCCTCGGGATCGAGCCCCTCGTCGTCGAGCGGCACCCCCACGATCTCGACGGAGAGCGCCTCGAGCAGGTCGACGACGGGCGGGAACGAGGGGTGCTCCACCACGACGCGGTCGCCGGGACGAAGCCTGGTGCGGGTCACGAGGTCGAGGGCGTCCATGGCGCCGTCGACGACAGCGATCTGAGGGGGCGGGTAGGGCCAGTCCGCGCGGAGCAGCGCGGCGAGCTCGGGCAGCACCGGGTCCTGCAGGTAGCTGTTGGGGGTGCCGGCCCGGTCCAGGTGGCCGAGCACGACGCCCAGGGTCGGCAGCAGGTCCTGGTCCGGGACCCCCGTCGACAGGTCCTGCGCCAGAGGCACGGGCTGGGCGAGTGCACGCCGGTACCTCCCGACCCCGGCGCCGTCGGTCTCCAGGACGGTGGTGCCGTGACGCCCGGCGGTGCGCAGCGACCCGGATCTCGCCAACAGCGCCCAGGCCGACGAGACGGTCGTGGGGGAGAGTGCGAGCTCGGTGGCGACGGTCCGGATCGGTGGCAGCTTCGTGCCCGGCACCAGCTCGCCGTCGGCGATGGCCCGGCTCACGGCGGCGACGAGGCCTCGGGCCGTGGGCTGGTCCAGGCGCTCCTCGAGGGCCGACAGCAGCTCGCGCACGGTTTGTAACATAACAGTCAGCCGTTCGTCACAGGCGCTCGCGGACCTACGCTCGTCGCATGACCACTCGCATCTCGCACTGGATCGACGGACGACCGACCCCCGGGACCTCAGGTCGTACCTCGCCCGTCTTCGACCCGGCCACCGGCCAGCAGAGCGCGGAGGTCGACCTCGCGGGCCCGGACGACCTCAAGCAGGCCGTGGCGAGCGCGGCCGCCGCAGCCCGGCAGTGGCGCAGTGCTTCGTTGTCGAAGCGCGCGGCGGTGCTCTTCGCGTTCCGTGAGCAGCTCCACCGGCGCAGCGACGAGCTCGCGGCGATCGTCACGGCCGAGCACGGCAAGGTGCTCGCGGACTCCGCCGGTGAGATCGCCCGCGGCCTCGAGAACGTGGAGTTCGCCAGCGGGGTGCCCCACCTGATGAAGGGCGGGTTCTCCGAGCAGGCCGGCAGCGGCGTGGACGTGTACTCGATCCGCCAGCCCCTGGGCGTGGTCGCCGGCATCACCCCGTTCAACTTCCCGGCCATGGTGCCGCTGTGGATGTGCGCGAACGCGATCGCGACCGGCAACGCCTTCATCCTCAAGCCGAGCGAGCGCGACCCCTCCGCCGCGTTGTTCCTCGCCGAGCTGTGGAAGGACGCCGGTCTGCCGGAGGGTGTCTTCACCGTGCTGCACGGCGACAAGGAGGCCGTCGACGGGCTGCTGCACCACCCCGACGTGGCTGCGATCAGCTTCGTCGGGTCCACCCCGGTCGCCCGGTACATCTACGAGACGGGCACCGCCAACGGCAAGCGCGTGCAGGCGCTCGGCGGTGCGAAGAACCACATGGTCGTCCTCCCCGACGCCGACGTCGACATGGCGGCGGACGCCGCGGTGTCGGCGGCGTACGGCGCCGCGGGCGAGCGGTGCATGGCGATCTCGGTGGCCGTCGCGGTCGGCGACGTCGCCGACTCCTTCGTCGGCGCCGTGGCGGAGCGGCTGCCCCACCTGCGGATCGGCAACGGCGCGGACGAGGGCGTCGACATGGGCCCCCTCATCAGCGGTGAGCACCGCGACAAGGTCGCTGGCTACATCGCGGCCGGCGAGGCCGCGGGCGCACGGCTCGTGGTCGACGGCCGGGAGGCCGACGTGCCGTCCGACGGCTTCTTCCTCGGCACCACGCTGCTCGACCACGTCACGCCGCAGATGACCGTCTACACCGACGAGATCTTCGGGCCGGTGCTGTCGGTGGTACGGGTCGCCACCTACGAGGAGGCGCTCGCCCTGATCAACGCCAACCAGTTCGCGAACGGCACCGCCATCTTCACCCGTGACGGGGGCGCGGCGCGGGAGTTCCAGTTCGACGTCGAGGTCGGCATGGTCGGCATCAACGTGCCGATCCCGGTGCCGGTGTCGTACTACTCCTTCGGCGGCTGGAAGGACTCGCTGTTCGGCGACACCCACATGTACGGACCCGAGGGCATCAACTTCTTCACGCGCGGCAAGGTCGTCACCTCGCGCTGGCCCGACCCCGCCACCTCCCAGGTGGACCTGGGCTTCCCCCGCACCCGCTGACCGGCCCGAGGAGACACGTGACGATGACCACCGACCCCCTCCTGCCCTCGCTGACCGAGGAGCAGGTCCGCCGCGACGACCGCGCACACGTGTTCCACTCCTGGTCGGCCCAGGCACTCATCGACCCGCTGCCGATCGCGGAGGCGCGGGGCTCGCACTTCTGGGACTACGCGGGCACCCGCTACCTCGACTTCTCCTCGCAGCTGGTCAACGTCAACATCGGCTACCAGCACCCCAGGCTCGTCGCAGCCATCCAGGAGTACGCCGGTCGCCTCTGCACCGTGGCCCCGTCCTTCGCCAACGACATGCGCTCGGAGGCTGCGCGGCTGCTCGCCAAGCTCGCACCGGGCGCGCTGAACAAGGTGTTCTTCACCAACGGCGGGGCCGACGCCAACGAGCACGCCGTCCGCATGGCGCGGCTGCACACCGGCCGGAGCAAGGTGCTCGCCACCTACCGCAGCTATCACGGCGGGACCTCCGGGGCGATCACCCTGACCGGGGACCCGCGCCGGTGGGGCTCCGAGCCGGGCCTGCCCGGGGTGGTGCACTTCTGGGGTCCCTACCCCTACCGGTCGGCGTTCCACTCCCGGACCGAGGAGGAGGAGACCGCGCGCGCCCTGCAGCACCTGCGGGACACGGTCATGGTCGAGGGGGCCGGCACCATCGCGGCCGTCATGCTCGAGTCCGTCGTGGGCACCAACGGCATCCTGGTGCCGCCGCCGGGCTACCTCGCCGGGGTCCGGCAGATCTGCGACGAGCACGGCATCCTGCTCGTGGCCGACGAGGTGATGAGCGGGTTCGGCCGGTGCGGTGAGTGGTTCGCCGTCGACCACTGGGACGTCACGCCCGACCTGATCACCTTCGCCAAGGGCGTGAACTCCGGCTACGTCCCGATCGGCGGGGTCCTGATCTCCGACGCCGTCGCGGACACCTTCGCCGACCGTGCCTACCCCGGCGGGCTGACCTACTCCGGACACCCGCTGGCCTGCGCCTCGGCGGTGGCGTCGATGACGATCATGCGAGACGAGGGCATCGTCGAGCACGCCCGCGCCCTCGGCACCGACGTGATCGGGCCCGCGCTGGCCAAGCTGGCCGAGAACCACCCCAGCGTCGGCGAGGTCCGCGGGCTGGGAGTCTTCTGGGCGCTGGAGCTGGTCCGCGACCGCGACACCCGCGAGCCGCTGGTGCCCTTCAACGCCACCGGGCCCGCGGCGGCGCCGATGAACGAGGTCGCGGCCGAGTGCAAGCGCCGGGGCCTGTGGCCCTTCCTGCACTTCAACCGCGTCCACGTCGTGCCGCCGTGCACGACGACCGCCGACGAGGTCGCCGAGGGCATGGAGGTCCTCGACGAGGCACTGAGCCTGGCGGACCGCCACTACACCGGTCGTTGAGGCCCGCCGCGCCGCACCGTGGGGTCCGCACCGTCCGCGCCCCGTCAGGGCCGCGGGTCGGGCGCTCCCAGCCGTAGGTGCTCCGCGTGGGCCAGTCCCTCATCGATGAGCTCGAGGACGTGGGTGTCGAAGAGTCGGTAGATGATCCTGCGGCCGTCTCGCTCGGCGACGATGAACCCCAGGTCGCGCAGGTGCTTGAGCTGGTGGGAGACCGCCGACTGCTCCATGTCGACGGCGTCCACGATGTCGCCCACGGACGTCGGGCCGGCCTGGAGCGCGGTGAGGATGCGCAGCCGACTGGGGGTGGCCAGCCCCTGGAGGATCGCGGCCACGGACCTGGCGGTCTCCTCGGTCAGGGCCGTCGTCCGGGGGCCTGCCGGATGCGGCGCCGGGGGGTTCGGCCGTCGGTGTCCCACGGGTGCACCCTACGCAGCACATGAACGTTTCGTCATGTGTCCTAGGATGGAGCGCAACTAGTCCGCCACGCACGAGAGAGCGCGCTCCCATGCCGACACCCCGTCCTGCTCCTCAGCGCCGGCACCCCGGCACCGGCTCCCGGGCCGCGCCGGTGCTGACCGTCAGTAGAGGGGCCCTCGTCGTTGCGCTCGTCGCGGTCGGGTCGACGGCCGCGCTGCTGCTCACACCCCAGGGATCTCGCTCCGTCGAGAACGCCTCGTGAGCGAGGCGAAGGCGGAGCGCCACGGCCACCCGGGCGACCACGACCACCACCACGGCGGTCTGCGCGGTGCCCTGACCGACCTGTTCCGGCCGCACGGTCACGGCGCGGCGGACTCCGTCGACGACGCCCTCGAGGCCAGTCGCGACGGCGTGCGGGCGGTGAAGATCAGCCTGGTCGCGCTGCTGGTGACCGCCTCGGCTCAGGCCGCACTCGTGGCTGTCACCGGCTCCGTGGCCCTGCTCGCCGACACCATCCACAACTTCTCCGACGCACTCACCGCGGTCCCGCTGTGGATCGCGTTCGTCGTCGGCCGTCGCCGCGCCGACGACCGGTTCACCTACGGCTACGGGCGCGCCGAGGACCTGGCCGGCATCTTCATCGTCGTGATGATCGCCGCCTCCGCGGTCCTCGCGGGTTACGAGTCGGTCCGGCGTCTGTTCGACCCTGCTCCGCTCGACCATCCCTGGGTCGTGGTGCTCGCCGGCCTCGTCGGGTTCGCCGGCAACGAGCTCGTCGCGACCTTCCGCATCCGGGTCGGGCGCCGCATCGGCTCCGCCGCCCTGGTCGCCGACGGTCTGCACGCCCGCACCGACGGCTTCACCTCGCTTGCCGTCGTGCTGGGCGCGGTCGGCGTCATGGCCGGCTTCCCGCTGGCCGACCCCGTCGTCGGGCTGCTCATCACCGTCGCCATCCTCGCTGTGCTCCGGGGTGCCGCCCGTGACCTCTACCGACGTCTGATGGACGCGGTCGACCCCGTCCTGACTGGGTCCGCGACCGCCGCCCTCGTCAGTACGCCGGGCGTTGTCGGCGTCGACCACGTGCGCCTGCGCTGGCTCGGGCACCGGCTGACCGCTGACGCGGCCATCGTGGTCGCCGCGGACCTCGACCTGATCGCTGCCCACGACATCGCGCACCGGGCCGAGCGGCAGCTGATCGAGCGGGTGGCGAAGCTGACCGAGGCGACGATTCACGTCAGCCCGGCCGCCGCTTCACACGGGTCCCACACCGTCTGACTGGTCCGTCACCGGAGCGTCGTGCGGGTTAGCCAACCGGGCCGCTCGGCTTCGCTGCGGGACCGGTTCGGTGGCGCACCGGTGGTTACATTGCACGATGAGACGACTGGTCTGGGTGGTTCAGCTACCGCGACCCCCGCGAACCGTCCTCGCCGCGGGTGGCCGTCTGCCGCAGGCTGCGCGCCCTCGGGTGGGCCAGCCGAGAGACGGCGCGGCCGCGGTGCAGGAGGACGCCCGCACCCGCGAGAACCTCGAGCGTTCGCCGACCAGGTCCTCGACGCCCGTGGGACGCCCTGCTGCTGCGCGCCCAGGCCCTGGCCCGCAAGGACGAGCGCGCGGTGGCCCGGCTGCTGGCCGAGGTCTGCGCCGAGGAGCACGACCACCTCGCCGCGCGCGTCCGCGCCGCGCTGCCCGAGGTGACCACCGGTGCAGGCCCGGGGACCGGCGCCGGCCGTGGCGGCGGGTCCGCACGTACCGTGCAGCGCCTGCGCAGGGACCTGCGGACGGTCAGCCGCCGCGACTACTTGCCCCGAGGTGGCGCGAGACCTCGCCGCTGCGGTGGCGGGCCCACCGCAACAGGCTGGTGCGCGGGTCCCTCCCGGCACCGGGCTTGGCTGAGCGGAGGGGGGAGCGCCGATGAGGTGGGCCGCTCGTTCAGGCGTCCGCACCGACCGCGCGGCCTCGGCCTGGCTCGTCCGCCGTTTCGTCGACCCCGACGCGGCGTCGAGTACGGCCACCAGACCCGCCCCGACGGCGTGGACTGCGCCGTCGGCACCGTCCTGCGCCGGCACGACCTCCTCGACACGGCGCCGTGGCGCGGCCGTGCCGCCGTCGTCCACGAGGCCGATCTCGAGGACGCCCGTTACGACCACTACCGTCGCACCCTCATCCTCGGGAAGGGGACCCCCACGTGAGCGACGAACACCCCCACCACGTCGCGACGCCCGCGGGGGCGTCGGGTCCTGACGTGGTCCCGCTGCGTGAGGCCGCCCGGGCGTGGTTCGCGATCTCGCTGCAGACCTTCGGCGGCCCCGCGGGCCAGATCGCGGTCATGCAGCGCACGCTGGTCGAGGAGAAGCGCTGGATCGGCCAGCAGCGCTTCCTGTTCGCGCTGTCCTACTGCACCCTGCTCCCCGGACCGGAGGCGCAGCAGCTGGCGACCTACGTCGGGTGGCTGCTCAACGGCGTCCGGGGCGCGCTGGTCGCGGGCGTGCTGTTCATCCTGCCCGGCGTCGTGGCGCTGCTGGCCCTGTCCGGCATCTACGTCGCCTTCGGTGACACCACGCTGGTGGAGTCGCTGTTCCTCGGCCTCGCGCCCGCGGTGATCGCCATCGTCGTCCAGGCCGTCACGCGGGTGGCCAGGAAGGGGCTGACCCACCCGTCGCTGCTCGCACTGGCCCTGGTCGCGTTCCTGGCGCTGACGTTCTTCTCCGTGTCGTTCCCCGTCGTCGTGGGCCTCGCGGCCGTGGCCGGCTGGCTGCTCGGACGCGCCGTCCCCGACCTCACCAAACCCCGTGCGACCGGCGCCGACGACGGACCGCCGCCGTTGATCAGTGACGACGCGCTCCACACCGAGCGGCCCTCGGGCCGCCGCGCCGCTGTCGTCCTCGTCGTCGGCCTGACCCTGTGGGCGGCACCGGTGGTCCTGGCCGCCGTCGTCTTCGGCCGCGCGAGCATCTACGTCGACCAGGGCCTGTTCTTCTCCGGCGCTGCGGTGGTCACCTTCGGCGGCGCGTACGCCGTGCTGGCCTACGTGGCCCAGCAGGCGGTGCAGGTGTACGGCTGGCTCGCGCCCGGCGAGATGGTGCGGGGTCTCGCCCTGGCAGAGACGACCCCGGGCCCGCTGATCATGGTGGTCCAGTTCGTCGCGTTCGTCGGGGCCTACCGTGCGCCCGGTGGCCTCGACCCCTGGGTCGCGGCCACCCTGGCCGCCCTGCTGGTCACCTGGGTCACCTTCGTGCCGTGCTTCCTGTTCATCCTGCTCGGCGCCCCCTACGTGGAGCGGCTGCGGGGCAACCGGTCGCTGGCCACCGCGCTGACCGGCATCACCGCCGCGGTGGTCGGCGTCATCGCCAACCTCGCGGTCTACTTCGCGCTGCACACGCTCTTCGCCGACACCGACCGCGTCACGGCCGGGCCCCTCGACGTCGAGGTCCCGGTCCTCGACACGATCCAGTGGGCGGCGCTGGCGATCACCGGACTGGGGTGCGCCCTGATCTTCTGGCGGGGCTGGTCGGTCCTGCGGACCCTGGGGGCCTGCGCCCTGACCGGCGTGGTCGTCGGCCTGGGGCTGGCCACGGTGTAGGTGTGCTCGCCCATCACGCCGGTCGCCGGCGGCTGGTCGGTGGCACGGTCTACGGTGATCGCTGCTGCGGCTGCTGAGGGAGGATCACGATGGTGGGACGAGCGCTGACGGGCACGGTGCTCCACCCGGCGCGGATCGTCCCTGTCGCGTTCCTGTCTGTCATCGTGGCCGGCACCCTGCTGCTGATGCTGCCCGTCTCCACGCCGGGACCCACCCGGCCGCCGGTGCTCACCGCGGCGTTCACCTCCGTATCGGCCGTCTGCGTCACCGGGCTGACCACGGTCGACACCGCGACGTACTGGTCGCCGTTCGGGCAGGCGGTGATCATGGGGCTGATCCAGGTCGGCGGTTTCGGGATCATGACCCTCGCGACGCTGCTGGGCATGCTGGTCGGGGGCAGGGTCGGGATCCGGTCCTCGCTGATCGCTCAGGCCGAGACCCACACCCTCAACATCGGCGACGTCCGGCAGGTCCTGGGGCGTATCGCGCTCACCATGCTCCTCTTCGAGGCGGCCTTCGCCCTGGTGCTGACGCTCCGCTTCCGCCGTGCGTACGACGACAGCTGGGGCCAGGCGCTGTGGCACGGGTCGTTCCACTCGGTGTCGGCCTTCAACAACGCCGGGTTCGCGTTGTACAGCGACAGTCTGATCGGGTTCGTCGCCGACGCCTGGATCATCGTGCCGATCTGCGTCGCCGTCGTCGCCGGGGGCATCGGTTTCCCGGTGCTGTTCGAGCTCCGGCGCCGCTGGCGCTCGCCGCGTACGTGGAGCGTGCACACCCGACTCACCGTCTACGGCTCGGCAGTGCTGCTGGTCCTGGGCACCGCGGCCTTCCTGGCCCTCGAGTGGAGCAACGGCCAGACGCTGGGTCCACTGTCGTTCGGGGGCAAGGTCGTCGCCGGGGTCACCGGTGGCGTCGTGCCCCGCACCGCGGGCTTCAACAGCGTCGACTACGGCTCGATCACGCCGGAGACGCTGGCCGTCAACTACGTCCTGATGTTCATCGGCGGAGGCTCGGCCGGCACCGCCGGCGGCATCAAGGTCACCACCTTCTTCCTGCTGGCCTACGTCATCTGGTCGGAGGTGCGCGGCGAGCGGGACACCAACATCGCGCACCGCAGCATCGGCAGCAGCACCCTGCGCCAAGCCCTGACCGTGGCTCTGCTGGCCCTCGCCGCCATCGGGGTCGGCACGATGGCGATCCTGCTGTCCACCGACTACACCCTCGACGTCGTGCTGTTCGAGGCCATCTCAGCGTTCGCCACGGTCGGCCTGTCCACCGGCATCACCCCGGACCTGCCACCGGTGGCCGAGGTCACCCTGATGACCTTGATGTACGTCGGTCGCGTCGGCACGATCACCGTGGCCACGGCGTTGGCCTTCAAGAGCAGGCACCGTCACTACCACCTACCTGAGGAGAGACCCATCGTTGGCTAAGAAGAAGCCCGACTCCACCTCCGTGCTCATCATCGGCCTCGGGCGTTTCGGCAGCGCGGTCGCCGAGTCACTGGTCAACCTCGGCCAGGAGGTGCTCGCCATCGACGAGGACGCCACCCTCGTCGAGCGCTGGTCCGACGAGCTCACCCACGTCGTGCGCGCCGACTCGACCGACGACCAGGCCTTGCACCAGATCGGCGTCGGCAACTTCGACCGGGCCGTCGTGGCGATCGGGACCGACGTCGAGGCCAGCGTCCTCACCGTCCTCGCGCTCGCGGAGGCCGGCGTGCCCGACATCTGGGCGAAGGCGATCACCCGCAAGCACGGCCGCATCCTCGAGCGCGTAGGTGCCCACCACGTCGTCTACCCCGAGTCCACGATGGGTGAGCGCGTGGCGCACCTGCTGGTCGGCGGCATGATGGACTACATCGAGTTCGACGACCAGTTCTCCATCGCGCGCGCCTACGCACCCCCGGAGACCTGGGACAGGTCCCTGGCGGAGTCGGCACCCCGGAGCCGCCACGGCGTGACCGTCGTCGGGGTCAAGCGCCAGGGCCAGGACTTCACCTACGCGCGTCCCGAGACACGGGTCGAGCGGCACGACCAGCTCATCGTCGCCGGACCCACCGACATGGTCGAGCGGTTCAGCCAGCTCCGCTAGCACGCACCCGCACGTGGGCGTGCTGCTACGGCTTGCGCAGCAGCACCGCGGTGAACTGCTGGACGGTGCCCCACGGCGTCTCGTGGTCGTCGCCGGCGGTGTCGACCAGCGTCCACCCGGGGAATTCCGCAGCGAGCGCCTCGTGGCCGTAGCGCACGATCGGCAGCCCGCTGC
>JBKJPE010000066.1:0-24121 GCA_046595185.1 Nocardioides sp. | reverse complement strand
TCGGTGCGGAGCAGGGACTCCAGGCCTCGGGGCGTGAGGTCGTTGGCCCGGGCCAACGACCTCACGCCCCGAGGCCTGGAGTCCCTGCTCCGCACCGACGGGACCGCGCGCCTGGGGACCGACGGCCGGTTGTTCTACGTCGAGCCCGCCCCGGCCGAGCGCCCCGAGCCCGTCGCGGACCGCGCCCTCGTGGGCCAGGCCGTGGCCCCGCTGGCGGACACCTTCGCGCTGCACAGCAAGCCCGGCGCCCTGCGCACCATCCTGCTCGACGTCGACGGCCACACGATGGGCGACGACACCCGGTGGGGGGCCGTCGGCACGACGCACCCGGCGTGGGACCCCGGCCGGAACGGCGTCACCTTCGACGACGCGGAGCGCGCCGCGGTGCAACGGATCTGGTCCATGGTCGCCGAGGACTTCGCGGCCTATGACGTCGACGTCACCACGCAGGACCCCGGCCCCGCCGGCATCGAGCGTGCGAACACCCTCGACCAGACGTACGGCACCCGGGCGCTGATCTCCCCCAGCAACGCCTGGTCGGTGCTCTGCAACGAGCAGTGCGGGGGCGTGGCCTACGTCGACGTCTTCAACGTCGTCGGCAGCGACTACCAACCGGCGTGGGTCTTCCCGCAGGGTCTCGCCGACTCGCCCTCCGCCATCGCCGAGGCGACCAGCCACGAGGTCGGGCACAACCTGGGGCTGCAGCACGACGGCATCGGCACCGACGACTACTACACCGGGCACGGCAGCTGGGCCCCGATCATGGGCGTCGGCTACGAACGCCCCATCACCCAGTGGAGCAGGGGCGAGTACGCCGGTGCGACCAGCAGCCAGGACGACCTGGCCGTGATCGGCGGCTACCTCGCGCGGCGCTCCGACGAGCCGGCCGGCACGCCTCCGCGGACCGGTTACGTCACCTCCGGCACGGACGTCGACACGTTCGCCCTCGGCCAGTGCACCGGGGGCAGCCGGGTGGTCGTGCGCAGCCCCTCGGTCTCGCCGGACCTCGACGTGCGCGCGCGGCTGCTGGCCCCCGACGGGACCGTGCTGGCCACGGCCGACCCGCCCTCCGGGACGCTCGACGCGACCCGGTCCTTCGGCATGGACGCCTGGCTCACGGTCCCCTCCGCCGGCCGCTACGTGGTCGACGTCACCGGTGTCGGCAGCGGCGTCGCGACCGGCAGCGCACCCGACGGCTACAGCAGCTACGGCAGCATCGGCGCGTACGAGGTCGTGGCGGCCGGCTGCGACAAGGATCTCGCCGGTGTGCCCGGCAGCCCGGTGGGGCTGGCCGAGGCGGCCGCCCCGACGCCGTCGACGCTGAGCGTGAGCTGGGCGGCGCCGGGCGACGCGGGCGCGTCCCCGGTCACCGGCTACCTCGTCAGCGGTGGCGCCGGGCCGGACCTCAGCCTGGGCCCCGAAGCCCGCGCGGCGACGCTCGACGGCCTGACCGGCTCGACCGCCTATGACGTGTCCGTCACCGCGGTGAACGCGCGCGGACCAGGGGCCGCGGCCGTCCTGCAGCTGACCACCGCGGCGTCACCCGTGACGGTCCCCACGGCGCCCCGCAACCTCATGGCGCTGTGGAGCACCGCCGACCGCAGGGCCGAGGTCTACTGGCGGCCACCGTCGAGCGACGGCGGGTCCCCGGTGACCGGTTACGCGCTGACGGTCGACGGCCGCGGCGTGGGCCGGGTCCCCGCCGAGGCGGACGGCGTCTACCTGGTCGGCTCGTTCGCCCCGGGGGTCCACAGCGTCGGCGTGGCCGCGGTCAACGCGGCAGGCACGGGCCCTGCCGCCACGGAGGGCTTCACGGTGCCGACGACCCCCGGTGCCCCGACTGCCGTGACGGCGAGCGCCGGTCCGGGTCAGGCCACCGTACGCTGGACCGCGCCGCGCGACGACGGTGGTGCGGCGCTCACCGCCTACACCGTCGCCACCACCGACGGCGGCGTGCGCGCCACTGTGGGGGCAGGTTCCACCACCGCCACGCTGACCGGGCTGGTCAACGGCACTCCGTACGCCTTCGTGGTCACTGCGGCGAACGCCGTCGGCTCCTCCCGCGCCTCCCAGCCCTCCGCCGCAGTGACCCCGGCCGGAGCGCCGCGCCGGATGGGCCGACCAGGGGTCACGGTCCGCGGCACCTCCGCCACCGTGAGCTGGAGGACCGCGGCGGCCAACGGCTCCCCGGTCACGGGCTACACGGTCCTGGTCAGCGGTGAGCGGGCGCGGCAGGTCTCGTCCACGCGGCGGAGGGCCGTGGTCAGGGGGATCTCTCGCGGCGCGCACACCGTCCGGGTCACCGCGACCAACGCCGTCGGGACCTCGCGCCCGAGCGCGGGCACGACGGTCCGGGTGCGCTGACCGGCCGTCACGGCCCGCTGGAGTGTCGCGAGCGGCATCTCGGCCGGCTGCGAGCGGCATCTCGGCGGTCTTTGAGCGGCATCTCGGCCGGTTGGGAGCGGCATCTCGGCAGCCTCACCCCGGGGTGACGGCCGCTGCCTCCAGCGGCAGGCGCAGCTCGACGGTGGCACCCGCCCCCGGCGTGGGCGCCACCCGGGCCGAGCCGTGGTGCGCCACCAGGATGGCCCGCACGATCGACAGCCCGAGGCCGGCCCCGCCGGACGCAGCGCCCGCCCCACGGGCGGAGCGGTCGAAGACCGTCTCGACCTCGTCGGTCGGGACGCCCGGGCCGTCGTCGGACACCGAGACGACGAGGTCCGGCCGTTCCGCCCGGGCGGTCACCTCGATCGAGGCGTCCTGGCCGGCGTGCTTGAGGGCGTTGGCCACCAGCTGCACGACGGCCTGGGTGAGGCGCTGCCGGTCGGCATGCACCGTGAGGCCCGACGGGGTGTCGACCCGGACGCGTACCGGCGCCAGGGTCGCCAGCTTGCGGTCCAGCCCCTCCCTCAGGTCGTCGACGGTGAGGTCCTCGCACCGCAGGAAGTCCGGGTGCTCGGCGCGGGCCAGCAGGAACAGGTCGTCGACCATCCGGCTCAGCCGGTCGACCTCGTCGGTGACCAGCGCGACGGTCTCGGCCCGCGCCTCCTCGGTGTCGTCGAGCTCGAGCAGCTCGATCTGACCGCGGATGATCGTCAACGGGGTGCGCAGCTCGTGGCTGGTGTCGTCGAGGAACGCGCGCTGGGTGGCGAACACCTGCTCGAGGCGGGTGAGCATGTCGTTGAACGCCGTCGCGATCATGGACGCCTCGTCCCGACCGCGCACCGGGATCCGGCGGGTCAGGTCGGTGTCCGAGATGGTCCGCGCCGTGTGCGCCAGCCGGACCAGCGGGCGCAGCACGCGACCGGCCAGGAGCGCGCCCACGACCGAGGCCAGCACCAGCGCGACGAGGGTGATCTGCAGCTGGGTGCGCACAGCCTCCTCGATCTCGTCCTGCTCGGCGGCGGCGAAGTTGGCGACCACGAAGACCCCGTCGGGTCCCCCGGTCCCCTCGAGGGGCAGGACGACGTACCGGGCCTCCCCGACCTCGGTCTCCAGGGCACCGCTCTCCTCCTCCTCGAGAGCCGCCCAGTAGTCCGCGGCCTCCGTCAGCTGCTCCGGTCCGGCGGCGTCCTCAGCACGCCGGGACTCATGGACGCGGTCCCCGACGAGGGCGAGGAGCAGCTCGCCCTCGTCCGCGACCTCGCGGGCGAAGTAGACGTCGAAGACGGCCTCGAGGTCGCCGTCGAACCGCTCGCCGGTCCTCGGGTCGGTGCCCGCGGCCAGCAGCCGGAACTCCTCGGCCTCCCGGTCGAGCGACTGCGTGATCTCGGTCTCGAGGTCGGCCAGCAGCGCGGCTCGCAGCACCAGCACGGACCCGACGGCCGAGACGAGCAGCAGGACGATGACGACCGCCAGGATCCGCACCCTCATCGAGCCGAGCCAGGAGCGGGTCACCACGCGAGCCTAGGAGACCGCGCCCGACCCTGGCAGCGCCCTGTCCGAGCTCCTCGTCGCGGAGGGTGCGCAGGGCGACAGGGTGAGCACAGGCCCCCCACCCCCACCCCGACACTCGGACGGTGAACGACAGCGACCGACCGTCCCCCCGGGCCACCTCCGTCCCCCGCGCCGCGCTGGCCGGTGGCGCGGTCCGCCGCGTCGGACCCTGGACCGTCGGCCTGAGCCGCGAGGAGCCGTTCGCGGTGGACTCCCGCTGCCGCCACCAGCTGGCGGACCTCTCCCGGGGCACCGTCGACGCCGACGGCTGCCTGGTCTGCCCGTGGCACGGCGCCCGCTACGACGTCCGCGACGGGCGGATGGTGCAGGGCCCGCGCGGGTTCTTCGGCTACCACGGCCCGAGCCGGGGCTACCGCGACGTCGTCAAGGCGTACGCCCGGTTCCTCCCGCTGCGACGCCGCGCCACCTCGGTGCGTGGCGACCAGGTCGTGGTCGACGGCGAGGGCGGCGACACGCCGTGAGGGTCGTGGTCACCGGTGCCACCGGCAACGTGGGCACCACCGTCGTCGAGCACCTGCTCGGCTCCCGCGACGACGTCGAGGTGGTCGGCCTCGCCCGCCGCGTGCCCGGCCCGGCGACCGACGACCCGTACCGCGGTCGGCTCACCTGGACCGGGCTCGACCTCAGCGACGACGCCTGTCGTCCCGCCCTGCGCGCGGCCCTGCGTGGTGCCGACGCCGTGGTCCACCTCGCCTGGGGGTTCCAGCCGTCCCGCGACCCCGACTACCTCGAGGAGCTCGGCGTCGGTGGCACGCGCCGGGTGCTCGAGACGGCGACCGAGGCGCAGGTCCCGCACCTGGTCCACATGTCCTCCGTGGGCGCCTACTCCCCCCGGGTGGACGACCTCCCGGTCGGGGAGGACTACCCCACCGGCGGCATCCGGTCCTCGATGTACAGCCGTCACAAGGCGGCGGCCGAGGGCCTGCTCGACGACCACGACGCAGCGCTCGCCGGCGGTGGCACCGGGCCCGCAGTGGCGCGGCTACGTCCCGGCATCGTCGGCCAGCGTCAGGCCGGGAGCGCCCTGCTGCGCTACGGCCTGCCCGGCCTCGTCCCGGGCCGGGCGGTCACCCTGCTCCCGGTGCTGCCGCTCGACCGCTCCCTGCTGGTCCCGGTGGTCCACGCCTCCGACGTCGCCGACGCCGTCGGCCGGGTGCTCGAGCAGCAGGCCACGGGCGCCTTCAACCTCGCCGCACCCACCCCCCTCACCCCGGCGGACATCGCTTCGGCCCTCGGCGCCCGCCATGTGCACGCGCCGGGCCGGCTCCTGCGCACGGCGGTCAGCGCGAGCTGGCAGGCCCACCTGCAGCCCCTGGACCCGGGGTGGATCGACCTGGCCCTGCAGGTGCCGCTGATGGACACCCGGCGCGCCCGTGACGAGCTCGGCTGGTCGGCGGCCCGCGCCGCCGTCTCGACCCTGGAGGAGACCGTCGCGGGGATGCGGGACTCGGCGTCGGGATCGACGGCGGCGCTGCGCCCGCGCAGCGTGGCCCGCAACCTGCGCGAGCGGCTCAGCAGCGGTCCGGTCGCCGGGCGCCGCCACCCCTGAGAGGGCCCAGCGTCGATGCGCCGGCGGGCCCGCGACACCTGCACCTGCGAGATGCCGAAGCTGCCCGATCTCCTGCTGCGTGCACCGGCGGAGGGCCGGGACCCCAGCACCCCAGCAGCGGGAAGCCCGCCGCGGCGGCCTCCCTCCCCCGGAACGGCCGCGGACGTGGAGGCGGACCTTGCCGCGGGGCGGCGCCGTCGGTGTCGCGGGTGACCGTGGGCCTCTCGACGCGGGTGAGCGTGCTGCTCGTGGAGCGGCATGGGAACCCTCGTGGGCTGGTGCGGTGCCACCGGTCGTGGGAGCGTCGGAAACCGTCACCGCTGCCCCGGTGAGGACGCCGGCGACAGCCGGGGCCGTCCCTCTCCGTGCCCGGGGAGGGCACGCGCACGGAGACGGAGACCCGCCAAGCTCTCACCGCCCACGCACCCGCCGACCGACCCGGCGGGCGAGCCCCTCCAGCGGGTGGCGGGCCAGCGCCGCGCGGGCCGCGTTGGCGCCCCCGGCGCCGTGCACGCCGCCGCCGGGATGGGCGGACGACGAGGCCAGGAACAGGCCCCGCACGCCGGTGCCCGGCCGGCCGAGCATGGCCGGGACCGGGCGCAGGAAGAGCTCCTGGTGCAGCTGCGAGGTCCCGCCGTTCAGGGCCCCACCGACCAGGTTGGCGTCGCGCGCCTGCAGCTCGTGCGGCCCCAGCACGCGTCGGGCGCGCACGCGGTGGCCGAAACCGGGCGCCAGCGCCTCGATCCGGGCCTGCACCCGGTCGGCGAAGCGCTCGCACTCGTCGGGGTCCCAGCGGCCGGTCAGCCCGTCACCCCCGGCGTCCGCGCGCGTCTGGTCCGGCTGGGGCACGTGGGTGTAGGCCCAGAACGACTCGGTCCCGGCGGGCGAGCGGGTCGGGTCGCTCGTGGTCATCTGCCCGGTCAGCAGGAACGGCGCCGCCGGGATGCTGCCGGCGCCGACCTGGGCCATCGCCTCGGTCATCTGCCCGACGGAGTCGCCGACGTGCACGGTGCCCGGGGCGTACGCCGGGGTGCTCGCCCACGGCACCGGCCCGTCCAGCGCCCAGTCGACCTTCACCGTGCCGGGGTCGAGCTCGAAGGCCCGCATCCCCCGGGCGACCCGCGGCGGGACGTCGGCGGGGTCGAGCAGCCGCTCGAAGAGGGCGGGGGCGGAGCAGGCCGCGACCACGGCGCGCCGCGCCTCGTGGCGCCCGCCCTCGCGGGTGGTCACCGCGACCGCGCGCCCGTCGGTCACGACGACGTGGTCGACGGCCGCCCCGGTCCGTACCTCACCCCCGCGGGACTCGAGCCGCCGCACCAGCGCGGCGCTGAGCTCGCCGGCACCACCGACGGGGACCGGGAACCCGACGGTCTGGCCCAGCATCGTCATCAGCAGGCCGAAGACCCCCGACCCGGGGGCGTTCAGCGGCAGGTCGGCGTGGCCGGCGTTGCCGGCGAGCAGAAGACCCGGCGCCTCGCCGCGGAAGCGGTGCTGGGCGATGGAGGCGGCCGGGGTGAGCAGCATCCGCACCAGGTCGAGGCCGCCGACCGACGGCAGGACGCGCAACAGCCGCGCGGCGGTCCCGAGCGGGGGGAAGGGCGACGTCAGCGCCTCGACGAGCGGCCCGCCGATCCGGTCCCAGGTCGCGCAGAGCTCGAGCCAGGCCTCGCCGTCGCCCGGCTCGAGGTCGTCGAGCAGCGCGGCGGTGATGTGACGGTCGCGGTGCAGCAGCGCCCAGCGGCCGTCCGACATCAGGTGCCCGAGCACCGCCGGGGCGTGCGCCCACCGCAGGCCGTGCTCCTCCAGCTCCAGGTCGACGACCGCGGCCGACGCCAGCGCCAGCGGGTAGAAGGCGCTGAAGGTGTCCTGCACGAAGTCGGGGTCCAGCTCGCGGTCGCTGCGCACCGCGCCGCCGGCGTCGGGCTGCTCCTCCAGGACCAGCACCGTCCAGCCGGCGTCGACCAGGTGGTTGGCGGCGACCAGGCCGTTCGGCCCGGCCCCGATCACGACCGCGTCGTGCTGCGTGCCGGTCGACGGGCCCGTCACGGGCGGCGCTCCGCGACGAGGGCGAGCCGCCGCAGCGTCTCGGTGTTGCGCCACCCCAGCTGCACGTGTCGCAGCGGGGCCGGCACGAGCCGGCCCGGGCCGCTGGTCACGTCCTCGTGGATGCGGACCAGGGTGCCCCCGTCCTCGGGCTCGAGCTCGAGCACGACCGTGGCCTCGCCCGCCGGCCACGCACGGGCGCGCAGCTCCAGGCGGCGGCGGGGCTCGCAGTCGAGGACCGAGGTGTTGTCGTCGATCACCAGCGGCCAGGCCCCCACGGAGTGGAAGATCCGCGAGCCCGCCGCCGGCCACGCCGGCTCGACGTCGCGCATCCGGGTCGCTCCGACGACCCACAGCGGGTAGAGCCACCCGTCGGCGAGCACCCTCCACACCTCGTCGGGGGTGGCATCGACGTGCCGTTCGTTCGTGCTGATGGGGCTCAGCTCCTCGGGTCGTGGGCAGGGACGGCGCCGGTCCCGGGTCGACGGCGCCCAGGTCGTCCATGGTGCCGGTACCCCGAACCCACGTCGCCATGCGCACGAGGACCACCCGTGCGCGTGAGCCGACGTGTCCTAGACTCGCACCCCCGTCCGGGGCCACCCGGTCGTGCCGACCCTGCGTGAGCCCCGCAGCCGTTCAGCAAGGACACTCGATGCCTCTCACCGTTGCCGTGGTCAACGACTACCCCCTGGTCGTCGCCGGTCTCCGAGCCGTGCTGGAGCCGTACGAGTCGCGGGTGCTCGTGGCCGAGCTCGACGTCAACACCCCCGTCCTCACCCACGTCGACGTCGTCCTGCAGGACACCTTCGGCAACGCCGAGGGCCGCTCCCCCGACCCCCGTCGGGTGCTGGGCCAGACCGACGCCAAGCTGATCATCTTCAGTTGGGACACCCACGCCGACCAGGTGCGGGCCGCCATGGCCGGCGACGTCGACGGCTACGTCTTCAAGTCCGTGAGCGCCGCCGAGCTGGTCGAGGCGGTCGAGCAGGTGCACCGGGGCGTCCGCGTGGTGCCCGACCCCGCCCCTCCGACCGCCGAGGCCCCCGCGCTCGGCCGCTGGCCCGGGGACGAGCACGGACTCAGTGGTCGCGAGTCCGAGGTGCTGGCCCTGATCTGCCAGGGCCTGAGCAACGCGGAGATCTCCGCGCGCGCCTACCTCGGGATCAACACGATCAAGACCTACATCCGCTCGGCCTACCGCAAGATCGGTGCCACCACGCGCCCGCAGGCGGTCATCTGGGCGATGTCGCACGGCTTCGAGCCCGACACCGAGCACCGGGTCGTCGAGCATGTCCCGACCCGGCGCTCCGACACCGCCGACCGGTAAGGAGCAGTCTCCTGGGGCGGTGCTCAGCCCCACACGTGCGGCCAGCGCCCCCGGACCGACTCACCACGGGGCCGGGGCTGCAGCACGTTGCCGGGGCCTGGCGCGACCTCGTCGCGCCCCTGGCCGAGCACCGACATCAGGGGGCCCACGAGGCGGTCGTAGACCGGCGCCGCGAGCCGGAACCCGGCGACCATCACCGCGTTGGCGACCCCGACGTTGACGTCGCGGCGGGGTCGGTCCAGCGCCCGTACGCAGGCCGCGGCGACCCGCTCCGGGGTGGTGACCGGGGGCGGCGGGTGGCCCGGCCGGCCGGTGTAGGTGGCAGCCTGGTCGTAGACCGGCGTGTCGACCCCGCCCGGGGAGACCAGGCTGACCTCGACGCCGGGCATCCGGCGGGCCTCGACCTGGATCGCGCGCGCCAGGCCGTGGACGGCCCACTTGCTGGTGCCGTACGGGCTGATCAGCGGGGCGGCGATCTTGCCCAGCACCGACCCCAGCAGCACCAGGCTGCCCGAGCCCTGCTCCTCGAAGAGCCGCAGCGACTCGCGGGCGACGTTGGCGGTGCCGAGCACGTTGGTGGCGATCACCGCGTCGAAGACGTCGGCCGGCACGTCGTGGAAGCGGCCGTACGCCACCACGGCGGCGGCGTGCACGACGGCGTCCAGGCCGCCCCAGCGCGTCCGTACCTCGACCACGAGCGCCTCGACCTGGGCACGGTCGGCCACGTCGGTGGGCAGCACCAGCACCTCGAGGGCACCGCGGGCGACGCACTCGCGAGCGGTCTCCTCGAGCACGTCGGCCGACCGGGACGCCAGCACCAGGCGGTCGCCGCGTGCCGCGAGCAGGTGCGCGGTCGCGCGCCCGATGCCCGAGGACGCCCCGGTCACCAGCACCCGTCGCCCGGTCACGGCTTGAGCACGACCTTGATGCAGCCGTCCTGCTTCTTCTGGAACAGGTCGTAGCCGTGCGGTGCCTGCTCGAGCGGCAGGTGGTGCGTGGTCATGTCCAGCGTGCCGAGCGGGTCGGCGTCGTCGAGCACGACGGGCATGATGTCGTCGATCCACTGCCGCACGTGGCACTGTCCGAAGCGCATCGTGATCCCCCGGTCGAACATCTCCATCATCGGCATCGGGTCGACCTCGCCGCCGTAGACGCCGCTGACCGAGACGGTGCCGCCGCGGCGTACGGCCTTGATCGCGGTGTGCAGCGCGCCGAGCCGGTCCAGGGCCATCCTGTCCGCGAGCGGGGCGGCGAGCGCGTCGGGCAGCACACCGACCACGGCGTGGGCGGCCTTGCCGAAGGGCGACCCGTGGGCCTCCATGCCGACCGCCTCGACCACCCCGTCGGGCCCCCGACCGTCGAAACGGTCGAGCAGCGCGGCCGCGACGTCGTCGATCCCGCTGTCGTCGAGGGTCTCGATGCCGTGCCGTCGGGCCATGGCGAGCCGCTCGGGCACCCGGTCGACGCCGACGACCCGGGCGGCACCGAGGTGGCGCGCGATCCGGGCGGCGAACTGCCCGACGGGCCCGAGCCCGAGCACGACGACGGTGCTCCCGGCCTCGACGTCGGCCCACTTCACCGCCTGCCAGGCGGTGGGGATGATGTCGGAGAGGAAGAGGAACCGCTCGTCGGGCTGGTCCGAGGGCACCGGGATCGGCCCGAAGTGCGCCTGGGGCACCCGGAGGAGCTCCGCCTGGCCCCCGGGCACGCCCCCGTAGAGCTGGGTGTAGCCGAAGAGGCTCGCACCCTTCCCGGTGGCCTTGTTCTGCGTGGTCTCGCACTGCGCGAAGAGGCCCTTGCGGCACATCCAGCAGTGCCCGCAGGAGATGTTGAACGGCACCACCACGCGGTCACCGGGCTTGATGTGGGTCACCTCGGGACCGACCTCGACGACGGTGCCCATCGGCTCGTGACCGAGCACGTCACCGGTCTTCAGGAACGGGCCGAGCACCTCCATCAGGTGCAGGTCGGAGCCGCAGATCGCGGTCGAGGTGACCTCGATGATCGCGTCGGTCGGCTGCTCGATGCGGGGGTCGGGGACGTCCTCGACCCGCAGGTCCCGCTTGCCGTGGTAGGTCAGGGCGCGCATGGTGCCTCCAGGTTCGACGGGCACCGGCCGACACCGGCGCTCCGTGGCTCAACGCTAGGCGACGACGGCTCGGGGGCGCCCCATCCCCGGGGACCTAGGGCGCCGGCGGTGCAGGGGGGCGGAGCCGCAGGTCCGGGCCGGCGGGGCAGGACGACAGCGCCGGGGAGCCGGGCCAGCTCAGACGGTCGTTGCAGAGGAACAGGCATCAGCGGTCGATGTCGTACTCGTCGTCGACGGGCTGGCTGCCCCCGGCCTCGGACGGCCCGCGGCTCACCGGGCAACCGATGGTCAGCAGGGTTGACGTAGCACCATGCCTCCTGCGTTCCGGAGTCGCTGGTGCCGGTGATCGCGGCGGACACGAGGACGCCGGCGACGGCCGCGACGTAGGCGATCGGCTCGGTTCTCCTTCAGGACACCTCCGTCCCGGTGCTGGTGCGGCGCGAGCGGGCTGTTGACCACGTCGCGGCACCCGGTCCTCAGGCTGCGGGTGTCCCGGGGTCGACCGACACGGCCCGCCGCACGGGCACGACCCGGGGCGATGGTCCCCCGGCACCACGCCCGGCGACCACGCGCTCCGTCGGCAGCACGATCTCGAGCACCAGGCCGGGTCCGTCGGGGTTGTCGAGAGCACGCAGGGTGCCGCCGAGGCGCCCGGCGATGCGTCGGCAGACCGCCAGCCCGAGGCCGGTGCCGTCGACCTGGCCCGCGTGCGCGCGGTGCCCCTCGGTGAAGATGTCCTGGTGCTGACCGGCCGGCACACCGCGGCCGTTGTCGGTGATGGAGACGACGACGCCGTCGCGTCCGGTCCGGGTGGTGCAGACGATCTCCGGCACGGTGCCGGGGCGGGCGAACTTGACCGCGTTGGCCAGCAGGTTGTCGACGAGCTGGTGGACCATGCCCGGGTCGGCGCACAGCACGGGCGCACCGTTCACCGTGACGACGTCCTGCACCCCGCGCTCGCGCGCGACACGGGCCAGCACCTCACCGAGGTCGACCTCCTCGTCGGCTTGCTCGGCGTCGCCGGTGGCCCGCTCGAGGAGGTGGCCGATCAGGTCCTCCATCCGGCGGGTGGCGTCCTCGGTGCGCCGCAGGTAGTCCTTCAGCTCGGCAGCAGCGACGTCCTGCGTGTCGTCGAGGCGCCGCCCCATCAGCCCGGTCCAGCCCTTGATGGCCGTCAGCGGGTTGCGGAGGTCGTGGGCGACCATCTGGGCGAAGCTGACCAGGTCGGCGCGGCGGTCGTGCTCGAGGGTGACGTCCTCGACCAGCAGCATCGCCCGACGCCGACCGGACCCGTCGTGGTCGGGCAGCGGCAGGGCGGTGACGGTCAGCACCTGGTCCGGCTTGCCGACCGTCCGGTGCAGGACCTCCTCGCGTACGACGCGCTCCCCGGCCAGCGCCCGACGTGACGGGTGCTCGTGCTCCGCGATGCGGGTGCCGTCGAGGTGGTGGCCCATCAGGCCCTGGAGACGTTCTGTGGGCCGCCCCTGCCCGGCACCCAGCAGCCCGACGAGGGCGGTGTTGCTGGCCAGCACCTCACCCCGGTCGTCGACGACCATGACACCCTCGGTCATCGCGTCGATCATCTGCCCGAAGAGGTCGGCCTGGGCCTGGTGGGCGCCGGCGGAGCGCACCAGCTCCGCGTTGAGGGCGTGCACCTGCGACCGCTCCGCGCTGACCACCAGCCCGGCGGCGCCCATGAGCACCACGAAGGCCTGGAGCATGGCCGCGGCCTGCCCGTCGTCACCGGCGGCGGCCACGACGAAGGGACCTCGGCCGAGCAGGGTCGCCGCGGTGATGGCGGCGGCGAAGAACGCGGTGTGACAGGTGGTGACCAACATCTCGAAGCGCAGCGCGAGCCACCCGGTGGCCACCAGCAGCGGGAACGACAACGGCAGCGTCTCGAGCACGAAGGTGCCGGCGAACAGCAGGGACGAGAGCGTCAGGACCGCGACGAGCTCGGGCCCTGAGCCACGGTGCAGGGGACCGGTCCGCGTGCGCCCGGCCCGCTCGGACCGGTGCTCCACGACGGCCAGGCCCACCGGCACCACCACGACGACCGCGGCGAGGTCGCGCAGCAGCCACAGCAGGACCGTCGACCAGGACGGCGTGGAGCCGCCACCGACGGCGAGGACGACCAGGACCGCACCCACGGCCAGGACCCCACCGAGCAGGGAGAGCGCCAGGCCACCCAGGGCGCCCAGCGTGGCCAGGGACGTGCGGTCGGGCCCGAGGCGCGCCAGACCGGGGGCCAGACGTCGGACCAGGGCCACGGTGACGGCGGGCTGCACCAGCACGACCAGACCGCCGACCACGGACGCAGGCGCGCTCGCCCCGACCAGCCACAGCCCCAGCGCAGCGGGCGGGGAGAGCGCGGCGACGTCGGCCAGGCCGGCGTGGGGGCCCCGGTGCATCAGCCACAGCACCAGGAAGCCGGACAACGGCCAGACCAGCGCGTCCCCGGTCCCCCCGCTGGCGGTGGACCCGCCCAGGAGCGTGAGCCCGAGGCAGAGCACGCCGACGGCCGCCAGGGCGAGGAGCTCGCGCCGGCGGTCGTCCGGGGGGTGAGACCGCTGCACGGCCGGAGTCTAGGCAGCGCGACGGCCCTGCGCAGGGTTATCGACCCGACGGTCGACGCGACCCCACGGCTCGCCACCCGCTGCCGCGTGACCCGGACATGACGACGCCCGGCCCGCCGTGAGGCGGGCCGGGCGTCGGGTCACGAGCAGGGTGCTACGACGGCGTCAGCGGCCCGAGGAGTAGACGACGCTCGAGCCGCCCCCGGAGGACCGCGACGAGCCGCCGCGACCCCCGCCGGAACGGCCGCCGCCGGACCGGCCGCCACCGGAACGGCCGCCGCCCTGGCCGCCGGACCGGGACTGGCCGCCACCGGAGCCGCCGGAGGGACGACGACGACCGCCGCCGCCACCGCCGCGGGTCTGCTCGGCCGGGGCCGGGACCGGGGTGACCGGCGCGGAGGCGTACTCGCGCTCGCCCGGGGCGATGGAGGCGAGCACGGCGTGGCCCGGGCCGACCCGGGTGGTGGTGGCCTTGATGCCGGCCTTGCGGGTCAGCTGACGCACGTCACCGACCTGGGCGTCGGTCATCACGGTGACCACGGTGCCGGCCGCGCCTGCGCGGGCGGTCCGACCCGAGCGGTGCAGGTAGGCCTTGTGCTCGACCGGCGGGTCGGCGTGGACCACGAGGGCCACGTCGTCGACGTGGATGCCGCGGGCGGCGATGTCGGTGGCGACCATCGTCTGGGCGGCGCCGGTGGAGAAGGCCTCGAGGTTGCGGGTGCGAGCACCCTGCGACAGGTTGCCGTGCAGCTCGACGCTGGCGACGCCGACCTGGTTGAGCTTCTTGGTCAGCTGCTTGGCGCCGTGCTTGGTGCGGGTGAAGATGATCGTGCGGCCGGGGGCAGCGGCCAGATCCGTGATCACGGCGAGCCGGTCGGCCGAGCCGACGTGCAGGACCTGGTGGTCGATCGAGGCGACCGGCGACTGGGCGGTGTCCACGCTGTGGGTCACCGGGCTGTGCAGGTAGCGCTTGACGATCACGTCGACGCCGCCGTCGAGGGTGGCGGAGAACAGCATCCGCTGGCCCTTCTCCGGGGTGCGGTCGAGCAGCCGCTTGACCTCGGGCAGGAAGCCCAGGTCGGCCATGTGGTCGGCCTCGTCGAGGATCGTGATCTCCACGGCGCCGAGGTCGCAGTGACCCGAGCGGACGTGGTCGGCCAGGCGACCGGGGCAGGCGACGACGACGTCGACACCGTTGCGCAGGGCCTGGATCTGGGGGTTGGCACCGACGCCACCGAAGATGGTGGTGGTCCGCAGGCCGAGGGCCTGGGCCAGCGGGGCCATCGCCTCGTGGATCTGGGTGGCCAGCTCGCGGGTGGGGGCCAGGATCAGCGCACGGGGGCGCTTGGGCGTCCGCTTGCTGGTGGACTGCTGCAGGCGGGTGACCAGCGGCAGCAGGAAGGCGTAGGTCTTGCCCGAGCCCGTGCGGCCGCGGCCCAGGACGTCGCGCCCGGCCAGGCTGTCGGGCAGCGTGGCGGACTGGATGGGGAAGGGCTCCGTGACGCCGGCGGCCGTGAGGACGTCGAGGACGGGGCGGGGAAGGTCGAACTCGGCAAAGGAGGTGCTCATGGGGGCAGGCGGCGCAGGGCGCCGCTGACTCGCTCTCGATCGGGTGGGTGTCCTGCCCGGCGCGGAGGCTGGTCTCAGCGTTGCTGAGTGTCCGCGACGCTCGGGGGACGACGTGTGGTGCGCGGCCCGAGGCAGAACGGATGGGGCCGCCATCGCGTGCCCAACCCTAGGGGTATGCAGGTCAGGGGCCTAATCCGAGCTGCGGGAGCCTCGTCACACCGCTCCGGCGAGGTGGGCGCGGGCGACGCCGACCGGCCTCCTGGGCGAGCTGGGTCAGGTCGCGGCGGAGCCCGGTGTACGCCTGGCCGTCGACCTCGGAGGCGACCATCGCCAGCCGGGCCAGCTGCACGAAGGTCTCGATCGCCGCGCGGCACGTCTGCGGGTCCGGGAAGACCGGACGGTCGGGGGTGGTCGTCGTGGCTCCTCCGCCGGGGTGGGGGGGCACACCACCGGGCGGGACCGTGGGGTCCCGCCCGGTGGGCGTACGTCGTGCTGGTGCTGCGAGCCGCGGTACGGTCAGCGACCCTGCTGGTACGGGTCGGTCGGCGTGACCCGCTGGGTCTCGACGTCCTGCTCGTAGGCGCCCGGCTGCTCGTAGGCGCCCGGCTGCTCGTACTGGCCACGCTCGTAGGAGCTGCTGCCGCCCTGGTCGTACGAGCTGCTGCTGCCCTGGTCGGTGTGCTGCTCGGCGCGCTCGCGACCGGTCTGCATGTCGCGCTTGGCCTGCTCCTTGGCCTGCTGGCCGTTGCGGTAGGCGTCCTCGAGGATCCGACCGGCGACGTCCTTGCCGCCGAGACCGAAGGCCAGGGCCGCACCGAGCGCGAGGGCGCCCATGGTGGCGGCGAAGGCGATGGTGACGATCTCGGGCGCGATCTGCAGCTGGTTGAGGATCATGAAGAGGGCGATGACCATGACCAGGGCCGGGACGGCCGTGGCGACGACCTTGCCGGTGGGGGTGTCCCCCATGACCTTCACGACGGCCGCGGCGGCTGCGCCGGAGATCAGCGCGGCGAGCACGAAGATGAGGATCGCGACGATCACGTTGGGCAGGTAGGCCAGCACCTGGTTCATGAAGGTGGTGACGGCCGGGATGCCGAGGGCGCCGATGGCGGCGGTGACGAAGAAGACGAAGATGAGGTAGAAGACGACCTTCGAGATGGCGTTGGCGGGGCTCGCGCCCGGCATGACCTTCTCCACCTGCTGGTGGGCGTCGGACTCGTGGAGCTTCTTGTCCAGGCCCATGCGGTCGAGGATCGCCTTGATCGCCTTGGCGACCACCTTGGCGATGATGAAACCGATGATGAGAAGCAGGAGGAAGCCCAGGAGGCTGGGCAAGAAGGCGAAGATGCCGTCCGTGGCGTTCCTGAAGCTGTTGCCGATGTCCATGATGTGCAAGTTCCTTTCCGAGACCGCTCGTGCGGCTCAGGGCCCCATTAAGCCAGCGGTCCGGACCCGGCTCCTCCACCCGTGGAGGTAGAAGTTTACGTCCTAAACCCCGATCGGCCGCCCGGCCGCGGGTCCTGACGCATGCTGGGGGCATGACGGACAGCGACAGCCGGGCCACGCACTCCCCGGCAGGGGGCACGGCGCCGGACGCCGCCGGTGACGGGCTGGACGCGGACGCGCGCCTGGTGGCCGGCGGGCCCCTCCCCTCGCGCCGGGTCACCCTCGGCCCCGCCGTCGTCGTGGACGCGGCGATCGCCTTCATCGACCGCCGCGGCCTGGCCGAGCTGACGATGCGGCGCCTGGGTCAGGACCTCGGTGTCGAGGCGATGGCGCTCTACCGGCACGTCCACGGACGGGAGGAGCTGCTCGACGCGGTGGTCGCCCGGGTGATGGCGGACCTGGAGTCCGACGTCGACGTGCAGGGGGGACCCGCCGACGGGTGGCAGGACTTCCTGCACCGCCTCGCGCACGGGGTGCGCCGCGTCGCGCTCCGGCATCCCCGGGTGTTCCCCCTGGTGGTCTCGAGGCCTCCGGAGGCGCCCTGGCTGCGCCCGCCCCTGCGCGACCTGCTGTGGGTGGAGGCGTTCCTCGAGGGCCTGGCGGCCGAGGGCTTCGACGAGACCCGGGCGGTGGCCGCCTACCGGGCGTTCACCAGCTTCCTGCTGGGCCACCTGCTGCTCGAGGCGTCCGCGCTCGGGGCGGACCTCGGCCCCCTCGACGTCGTGGAGGACCCCGCCGGCCCTCCTCCGTCGGCGCTCACGTCCTACCCCCGGGTCGCCTCGCTGCGCCAGGAGCTGTCCGCGGACCGCTTCGCGGCGGAGTTCGACGAGTCGCTGGAGAACCTGCTGGACCGGATCGCCCGGCTGCGGGCCGGGTCGTAGGCGCGGTCCGCGGCGGAGCTCAGGGCACGGCCGCCGGCAGGGTGACGGTGAAGCGGGCCCCGCCACCCGGGCCGGGTTGGTAGGAGGCGGACCCGTCGTTGAGCTCGGCGAGGGTGCGCACGATGAAGAGCCCCAGCCCGGTGCCCGCCGCGTGGTCGTCGGCGTTCGAGGCGCGCCGGTAGCGGCGGAACAGGTGGTCGACGAAGTCCGGCGGGACACCCGGTCCGTCGTCGGTGACCTCCAGCACGACCTGGTCGGCCCGGCCGCGCGCGCTGAGGGTGATGCGGGCCCGGGCGTACTTGTCGGCGTTCGAGACGAGGTTGGAGACGATCTGGTCGAGGTGGCTCGGCTGCACCCGGCAGACCAGGTCCACCGGGCACTCGACGCTGACGTCGCGACCCTCACGCCCGACGCCCGACGCGGCCCCCAGCAGCCCCGGGTGCAGCGGCACCGCGCGGGGGGTGGCGCGCATCCGGCCTGCGCCGTCGGCCGCCGTCACCAGCAGGTCCTGCTGCAGCGCGTCGAGGCGACGCGCGTTGCGCATCACGGCGTGGAGGCAGCGGCGCAGGAGCAGGGCGTCGACGCCGCCGTCGGCCTGCGGGGCGTCGAGGACGTCGAGCCCCTGCTCGGCGTGGCCGAGGATGGCGCTGAGCGGTGCGGCGAGGTCGTGACCGAGCATGCCCAGCAGGTCGGCGCGCAGCTCGTCCCGCTCGGCCAGCACCTCATGGCGTTCGGCCAGCTCGTCGCGCACCCCGGACCGGTCGACCACGACGCCGTGCCACAGGGTGGAGCCGTCGATCTGCTGCCGTGGCTGCGAGGTGATCAGCACCCGCCGCGGCACGCCGTCGGCCCCGACGACGCGTCCCTCCCAGTGCAGCAGCCCCAGGGTCCTCAGCGACTCCTCGCTGGCCCGGTCGAAGTCAGCCCGGTCCTGCGGGTGGACGGCGTCGTGCATCAGCCGGGCGTCCGCCATCGCCTCCGCGGCGGTGAAGCCGTAGATGTCGGCGCAGGTGTCGGAGACGAACAAGAAGTCGGGGACCCCGGCAGGGTCGACGGCGAACACGTAGACCGCGCCCGGCAGGTGCGCCGTGCGCAAGGACGGCAGCTCTGCGTGGCTCATCGGCAGTCGGCATCTCGCTCGGGACGGCCAGGCGTCCGCGCGACGGGCCTCTGACCCGCACCGTACGTCGCCCGACACGGGCGCAGGGAGGGTGTCGGGATGCGGAGCTCAGGTCCGGGCGTGCCGGCGGACCTCGGCGCGAGGCCGCGACCCTCAGCAGCTGCGGGGACGGTCGTAGCGTGCGGCGTGGCTGAGCAGGTTGCGCGCGATCGTCGGCAGGTGCAGGCGCACCACCTCGAGCTCGTGGGGGGTGATCGTGCGTCCGCACGCGGCGAAGAAGACGCGCGGGAGGTAGGTCGTACGCCATCAACTGACCCAGGTAGAGGCGCGCGACGTCGGTCGCGGCTGCCCCGACGCCGGACTCTGCGACGTCGATGAGGCTGAGGCTACCGTCGTGGCGCACCCAGCGGTGGGCACCGACGTCGCGGTGACAGACCACTGGTTCGAGGTCCTCGGCGTGGGCGCGCAGCTCCCGCACCGCGGCCTCGGCGAACGCGCGGTGCTCCTCGCCGACCGCGCCGGGCGGTGCCAGCCGGAGGGCCAGCGCCAGCGTGCGTCGGGGCGATAGCGTCGCCCGGGTGGACCGATGGGCGCAGGCGGCGGCGCGGCAGGACCAGATGTCGGCGCACCGGCACGCCCTGCACCAGCAGCCCGAGGTCGGGCTGGAGCTGCCGGACACCCACGCCTACCTCGCCGACGCACTGCGCGGTCTCGGCCTCGACCCGGAGGTCCACCCCGGGGCCGGCGTCACGGTCGCGGTGCCCGGCGTGACCGCCGGTCGACCTGTCGTGCTGCGCGCCGACATGGACGCCCTTCCCGTCACCGAGCGCAGCGGGGTCGAGCACCCCTCCCGGCGCGACGGCGCCATGCACGCCTGTGGCCACGACCTGCACATGGCGATGCTGCTCGGGGTCGCCGCCTGCCTGGTCGAGGCGCCCCCGGCCCGGCGCACCGTGCTGGTCTTCCAGCCCGGCGAGGAGACCGACCGGGGTGCGGTCCCGACCCTCGCGCGGCACGCCACCCTCGCCCTCGACGACGCCGAGGCGTTCGCGATCCACGTGCACGCGACCTGGCCCGCCCACACCGTCCACCTGCGCCCGGGCACGTTCATGGCCCACGGCGACTGGTTCCGGGTCGACTACCGCGGCCCCGGGGCCCACGCCAGCCAGCCGCACCTGGCCGGCAACCCGGTCGTCGCCGCCAGCGAGCTGGTGGGCCGGCTGCGGTCCGCGGTCGGCGAGCTGGCCCGCGAGGAGCACCTGGTCGCCACGGTCACGGAGTCGCTGATCGGCAACACCGTCAACGTCATCCCCACCGACGGCCGTTTGCGGGGCACGCTGCGCACCCTGTCGACCGGGCGGCGCGACGCCCTGCACGCCGAGCTGGAGCGCCTGACGCTCGCGACCGCGGCCGAGGTGGGCGTCGAGGCCGGGCTGACGATCACCGCGGGCTACCCCGCGGTGGTCAACGACGAGGCGTACGTCGACCGGGTGCGCGCCGCCGTCGGGACCCGGGCCGAGGTCGTCGAGATGGCCGACCCGTCGATGGTGATCGAGGACTTCGCCTACTTCCTGCAGCGCTGGCCCGGCGCGATGGTCTACCTCGGCGCCCGGGTCCCGGGTCACCACGCCTTCAACCACGCGGCGGACGCCGTCTTCGACGCGGGCGTGCTGCGCACCGGCGCGGCCCTGCACCTCCTGGCGGCCGACGGGCTGCCGGCGGCCCGGCCCGACCCCGGGTGACCGGGCGGACGCGACGAGCGCCCCGACCGGCCCGACCGCGGTCGTGAGCGGCTCGACCATCGACCCGGCATGGTCCGCCAGCAGCGACGACACCGGCGTCACCGGCTACCGGGTCACCCGCGACGCCGTCGTCCGGGGCACGACGAACGACACCACCTTCCAGGAGACGGGGTCGGCGGCCGGGACCTACACCTACTCCGTCGCCGCCGTCGACGCTGCCGGCAACGTCTCAGCCGGGTCCGCCACCGCCTCGGCCACCGTGGCTGCCGCCGCACCGTTGAGCTCCCTCACGCCGTCCGTGCTGCCGGGCGCGACGCTCGGCCAGCCCCACCTCGCCTCGATCGTGGCCAGCGACCCGCCCGGTCCCACCACCTTCCGGTTCGAGCTCGTGTCCGGGAGGACGCCACCGGGGACACGCTTCATGGAGAACACCCTCCCCAGCCGACCGGAGGCCAGGGTCATCGGGACCCCCACGACCCGCGGGACCTCCAGCGTCACCGTCGAGGTCCGCGACCAGACCGGTGCCGGCGCGCGCTGGACGTTCAGCGTGGCCGTGCGCTGAGTCCCGCCGCAGGCCGGCCCCGACCTCACAGCCGGTCGACGACCACCGGGGGCGCCTGACGCCAGGCCCACCGGCGGGGTGTCAGGGGGAGGACGTCCCGGCGGGGTCGGTGAGGTCGGCGTGCACCCGCGCCCCGGGGTGGGCGGTGCTGGCCGCGGCCAGCGCGTTGGCCCGGCGTACTCCCTCCAGCAATGACACCCCGCCGGCCAGCTGCTGGGCCAGGCTCCCGCAGAAGACGTCGCCGGCGCCGCTGGCGTCGCGGGTCCCGGTGGGCACGCCCGGGACGGACACCGGCGCGGCCCCCTTCTCGAAGCACAGCGCGCCGTCCGCGCCGAGCGTGACCACGACGCTGCCGGCGTGGTCGAGCGCGGACACGCACGCGGTCACCTCCTGCGGGTCGCGCGGCTCCGGCCGCCCGGCCAGGCGCCCGAGCTCGCTGCGGTTCGGCACCAGCACGTCGACCAGGGACAGCAGGGCGCGCACCGGCCCGGGGTCGGTCGGCATCGGGGCGGGGTTGAGCACCACCAGGGCCGTCGTGGCCGCCCGTACGGCAGCGGTCACGGCCTCCGGGGGCACCTCCAGCTGCAGGAGCAGCACCGCCGGGTCCGCGGCCCCCACGGCCGCCGCCGACTCCTGCGCCGACAGCGAGGCGTTCGCCCCGGCGTCGACCACGATCGTGTTCTCGCCGTGCTGGTCGACGGTGATCACCGCGATACCGGTGCCGACGTCGCCGCGCACGGCGACCGCGTCGACGTCGACGCCCACCCGTCGCAGGGCGGCCAGCGACCGCTCCCCCGGCTCGTCGTCGCCGACCGCCCCGACCATGGCCACCCGGGCGCCCAGCACCGCGGCGGCCGCGGCCTGGTTGGCGCCCTTGCCGCCGGGCGAGGTCAGCCGCTCCGCCGCGGTCAGGGTGGTCTCGCCCGGCGCCGGCAGGGTCTGGACGCGGAGGGTGGTGTCGTCGTTGAGGGAGCCGACCACGCAGACCAGGCCGGTCATCGTGCGCCCAGGCGGTCGAGCGCGTCCAGGACGAGGTCCCAGTAGCGGCCGGCGTCCAGCTGCAGGGCGACGGCGGCGTTCGGGGTCTGCTCGGGCAGCCGGCCGAAGAGGTCGACCACGGTGGCGCCGCGGGTCCAGGTGCCGTCGAGCTCGACGGCCACGAAGCAGTCGCGCCACCCGATCACGTCGGGGTCCAGCAGGGCCGCGATCGTGCAGGGGTCGTGCACCGGTGGTGCGCCGAACTCCCAGATGCGCTCGTAGGAGTCACCGAAGAAGCCCATCCAGGCCGCGCAGGTGCGCCCGACCTCGTGCGGCATCGCCGACATCCGCGCGACGACCTCGGCGGTGGCCAGCGCCTGGTGGGTCAGGTTGAGCCCGACCATCCGCAGCGGGACCCCGGAGCGGAGCACCACGTCGAGCGCCTCGGGGTCGGCGTAGGTGTTGAACTCCGCCGCCGGCGTGTGGTTGCCGCGCTCGGTGGATCCGCCCATGAAGACGATCTCGCGGATCCGCCCCACCAGGTCGGGCCGCTCGCCGAGCAGCACGGCCAGGTTGGTCATCGGCCCGGTGACCACCACGGCCACCGGCTCGGCCGACGCGGTCAGGCAGCGGGCGAGGAGCTCGGTGGCCGTCTCGTCGACCGGGGCGACGGTGGGCTCGGGCAGCGCGGGCCCGTCGAGGCCGGTGACCCCGTGCACGTAGTTGCCCAGCGCCACCTCGCCGCGCATCGGCCCGGCCGCGCCCTGCGCGACGGGCACGTCCTCGCGGCCGGCCAGCGCCAGCACCCGCTGGGCGTTGCGGGTGGCGTCCTCCACGGCGCAGTTGCCGAAGCAGGTGGTGAGGGCGAGCAGGCGTACGCCGGGCGAGCCCAGCGCCAGCAGGATGGCCACGGCGTCGTCGTGGCCGGGGTCGCAGTCGAGCAGGACCGGGATCGGGGCGTCCCCGCTCACCGGTCGGCCAGCCAGCGCAGCATGCCGCCGACGAGGGGGGCGAACCCGTCCCAGGCCAGGAAGTCCTCGGGGCACCAGTGGGGACCGATGTCGGAGGTCCACACCAGCGAGCGGCCCTCCCCGACCTCGCGGGTGGCCACCAGCACGTCGCCGCCGACGGTGGCCACGACCGTGGCGTCGTCGACGGGCCTGACCAGGTTGTAGCCCAGCAGGGTCGGGGCGGAGCCGACCAGGTCGCCCCACCCGGCGGCGGCCGGGTGGTCGGGGGCGGTGAGCGCGACGGGGGCGCCCTGCGGGGCCTCGACGCGGTCGTCGGACTCCAGCATCGCCACCGGCAGCACCTCGGCGACGGCGGTCCGGGCGAAGTTGGCCCGGGCCTGGAACCCGGTGAAGGACAGGTAGCCGCCGGCCATCATCAGCGCGCCGCCCCCCCGGGTCCACTCGGCCAGCGCGAGCAGCGGGTTGTCGGTGCGGCGGCCCTCGAGAAACACCTCGGGCGGCAGCACGAAGCTGTTGGCGCCGATGTCCGAGAGGATCACGACGTCATAGGCCGACAGCGCCTCGACCGTCCGCGGGAAGGAGCCGGGCACGTCGTGGGCGTACATCTGCTCGACCACCAGGCCCTCGGACGCGGCGGCCGCGATGAACGCGTCCGCCCCGGTGTGGAAGGTGGTGCTCGAGAACTCGTCGAAGCCCTTGACGTGGGTGGCGGTCGAGATCCAGCTCTCGCCGGCCAGCAGGATTCTGGTCACTGTGTCTCCTCGTGGGATCGGTTGGGGTGGTGATCGCCGCCACCGAACAGGTGGCGCGGGTTGTCTGTCATCAGAGACAGCACCTGCGCCTCCTCCAGACCGTGGCGGCGCAGGCGGGGGGCGAAGTACTGAAGGAGATGTGCGTAGCCCGGACCACCGTGGCGGCGCAGGAGGGACTTGACGAAGATGTCCTGGCTCAGCAGAAGCTGGTGGCCGTAGCCCATCTCGACAAGCCGGGCAAGGTGGGCCGCGTTCTGTTCGTCGGAGGGGCACTGCACGCCCTGATCGGCGTAGTAGACCTCCATGCCGAGCATGTCGTACTGGACCCACGCGCCGCGATCCATAACGGCTCTTTGGTAGGCGAGGTCCTCGCCCGAGGGGCCCATGTGACACAGCACAACCTTGGTGGCGTCGGCTCCCACGGACTCGACCAGGTCGAGCACGGTCCCGGCCATACGGAACCACCCCGGTAGGTGGATCTGCACCGGCAGCCCGGACTCTCTTTGCGCAGCCAAGGCGCCGCGCAAGCTGATCTGCTCAGCGAGTGTGAAGTCGGCGC
>JBKJPE010000046.1:0-30209 GCA_046595185.1 Nocardioides sp. | reverse complement strand
CAGCGTGTCGAAGTGGATGCCCGCTCGGGCGGCTCCGTCTGCGACGGACTAGGGGTCGCGGGCGTCACGGACGGCGCCCCAGAGGCGTAAGGATGCGGGGGTGAGGCCGGCGGTGGTCGCGAGGCCGGCTTTGGTGATGGCCTTGAGGACCTGTTGGCTGGCACTGATGGCCGCTGAGTCGCTGGTGAGGGCATGGCGGCCGGTGTGGATCATGGACTCGTCGGGTCGCCCTGGGCGCCGCTCGTTCTGTTCCTCGGTCCAGTCGGCGATCGCACCGGCTTCCCACGCATCGAGCGTGACGGTGCGAGGCGCGATGTGGGCATGCCGCCGGTTCTGCGGGTCGACGCGGCCGCAGGGCGACCACGTCATGGGTCCGGTCGCCCCACAGGACGCGAGGTGCTTCGGAGGTGGTGGCGGTTGCGCTACAGAGTGCGGTTGGCGGCAGGTTCCTGGTTCGCGCAGTAGGGACGAGTCGTGTCGCGAGACGGATGAGCAGCATCTCGTCATGGGTGCAGGGCCGGACCCGGTCAGCTGAAGCGTTCGTGGTTCGTACGTCCGGTCCGATGAGATCGGCGGCCTCGATGACCTGGGCGTCCTCCAGCGCAAGGATCACCCCGTTCACGACGTTCCGTCGGAGCTGACGCTCCCTGGCTGTCGGGGGCTGCCGCCGGGCGTGGTTCGGATGAAGGCCAAGAAGTCCTCTGCATTGGTGTCGAAGAAGGTCTGCTTGTACCTCGTGAGGTGTGCCAGGAGACCCAACAGGACACCTCCCATGGCGGCGAGGGCAACGGCGGGATGTCGAGCTGCACCCAGATCCCGAGGACGCACTTATGGATCGCGTCAGGGTCACCGTCGGTGAGTTCGAGTAGGTCGGGTCCGTGGCCCTCGTCGTAGGTGCTCGACGCCGCCGCGTAGGACCGGTCAGTTCCTAGAATCATCGGGGTGCAGTCGTACCGCGAGAGTTCGGCTTCGTTGGGTTCATGGCAGGGCCGCGAGAGCTGGTCGCGGGCTGTCTTTCGCGATGTTCCCGGCCGTTGGTGCCATGGACACGGGTCGTGGGCGGGCGCAGGATGAGGAGAGGCGGGCAACGGCGCCCGCCCCGCGAGATCGGGGAACACCATGCGAACAACGACACGACGACTCGGACTGCTCATGGGTTGGCTGCTGGCTCTGATGCTGGTGAATCCGGGGGCGAGCGAAGCAGCGAATCAGGTGTCCGGGGATGCGTACTACGACGCGGCGGAGTGTTCCGGGCCCCCGGCTGGTTTCGAGGACTTCAGCTCCTACGACGGACTGGTCCTGCGGGGCAGCCTCGCGGGTTGCTTGTACACGAAGGTCATCTCGACCAAGGAAACGCCGGGCGGGGTGTACCTGGAAAGCGGAGAGGAGGTCTTCGTCGGCACCCTCGGCGATGAAGAGGCGGGTACGTTCACGACGACGTACAAGTTCGAGTCCAGGTTCGACCCGAACACTGGGCTACAACTTCACGGACGCTGCCAGCACCCCCTCGTTGAGGGCAGCGGCACGGGTGGATTCGAGGGGGCCACAGGCCGACTCGCCTTCAAGGACATCATCGGTCCTACTCTCACCACCTACGACTATCGGGGGCACATCAACGTCGGGTAGTGGCACCACCTGAGCGCATGGTCCTGCCGCATCGCGGCGTGCCGTGCCGGCGATCAGCGGCGGGGGTGGTCGATGCCGTTGACGCGGAGCCGGACGAGCCCGAGCATCACGGTCGTGCGCCGCTGGCTGCGCAACACGAACGAGCGGGAGTCCAGGTAGTCGCCCACGGTGCCCAGGTGGGTGTCGAGCGCAGCGGTGGACTGGTGGTCGGGCAGCAGCTGCCGGGGCCCAACCTGGGTGACGACGCGGTCGCGGTTGGCCTTGACCCGGGCCCGAGAGGCCGTCAAGCGCGGTCGCTGGATCGGCCGCCTCATGGTTCTCGGACCGTCCGGCCGCGACGTGACCCGTCGCGACGGACAGACTGGGTGACCGTGTCGGTTCGCCCGGGCGACCTCGACCCGGCGCTTCTGGCTCACACCAACGTGGTCACCGTCCTCGACGGCACGTAGCGCATCGCGAGCAACGCTGAATCCAACCACTGAGGGCCGCCGTTCCAGAGCTGCGAACAGGCGTTCTACGTCTACGTGGGCGCGTCCCGACCGACAGCAATTCTCGCGGACGTGGGGTGCGGATAAGGGCAGGTGAGGGTAGTTGTGTCCATAAACCCAGGGGCCCGGGGGCGGGAGAGGAGCCCCAGTCCCCCTGGAGCGAGTCCTGGGGGGACCTCCACCCGCGGCGAGCCTAGCGGGCGCGCGTCGGACCGGCCGGTCACGCCGGGTCACCGGTGTCGTCCAGGACCACCGTGGCTCGGTCGCGCGGCCGGCAGGCAGCCAGGTAGAGCCGCTGCCCCTCGACGTAGCGCCTCATCGTCGGGTGTGCCGGATCGGGGTGGCTGCCGTCCCTCCGAGCCATCCGACGGGCGGTCTCGGTGAAGGGCACGTCGAGGAAGACCGACCAGTCCCACCTGTCCGTCAGCTCGTCCCGGTGCAGGAACATCCCCTCCACGACGACGATGGCATCGAGGGGCACCTGCTCGACCGGGGCCTCGACCGGCGCGTCGAGGCGGTGGTCGAACGCCTGACGCCGGACGCGCCGATCTCCCCCGGGACGAAGCGGGTCCAGCACGCGTCCGCAGAGGGCCGCCACGTCGTAGGAGTCACGGAAGAAGCCCTCCGGTGACCCTCGACCGAGGCGGTACCGGACCGCACGCGGCGCCAGGAAGTCGTCCTCGTGCACGACCACCACCGGCCCCCCGGCGCCGCCGACCGCCGCCGCGAGCCGGAGTGCGAACGTGGTCTTGCCGGAGCCGTCCACGCCGTCGACCGCGATGAGCGCAGGACGGGGGAGCGCCGCCACCTCACGGGCCAGCTCCTCACGGCGTCGGTCGGGGCTGAGGTCCACCACGCCATCCTGCCCCGGTGAGCCGCCGGTCCCCGTCGACCCCGCCGACCTCGGCGCCGGGCCACCGCCGTGTCCGCCGCCCCTCAACGGGTGGGATCGGCGCTTCGGCCGGGTGGGACGATGACACCCGGAGGGATCGATGACACGAGCGCGCACCGGGTTGCGTCGGGGCGGGTCGGCGCGGGCGCCGCACCTGGCCTACGACGCCGTCGCCGACGCCAGCGCAGCGCTGGTCATCGGGGCGTACTCCTCCTCCTTCGGGCTGGCCTCGCGGCTGCTGGGCGCTCCGGTGCGACCGCACGTGCGCAACGTGTACGCGCTGGTCCGGGTGGCCGACGAGGTGGTCGACGCGCCGCGCCCGGGGCAGCCGGTCGGTGAGCGGGCGGCCGCGCTGGACGACCTGGAGCGGGAGACCCTCGCCGCCGTGGAGTCCGGGGCCAGCACCAACCTGGTCGTGCACGCCTTCGCCCGCACCGCACGTGCGTGCGGCATCGGCGCCGACCTCGTACGACCGTTCTTCGCCTCGATGCGCACCGACCTGGAGCTCGAGGAGCACGACGAGGAGAGCCTGGGGACCTACGTCTACGGCTCCGCGGAGGTGGTGGGCCTGATGTGCCTGAACGCGTTCCTGATCGAGGACCCCGACCGGGTCCGCCGCTACGAGGCGCTCGCGCCGGGCGCCCAGCGCCTGGGTGCGGCCTTCCAGAAGGTGAACTTCCTGCGTGACCTCGGGGAGGACGCCGACCAGCTCGGACGGCGCTACCTGCCCGGGATCGACCCCGGCCGCCCCGACGAGGCGGCGGTGCGCGGCTGGCTCGACGACGTCGACGCCGACCTGCGCGCGGGAGCGGCCGTGGTCCCCGCCCTGCCGCGCAGCAGCCGGCTGGCCGTCTGCGTGGCCCACGACCTCTTCTCCGAGCTGTCCCGCCGGCTGCGGGCGACCCCGGTCGCCGACCTCCCTCGGCGACGCGTCCGCGTGCCCGGCCCGGCCAAGGCCCGTCTCGCGGTGGCCGCGCTCGCCCGCGACGGCCGCCCGCGTGACGCGACCCTGGTGAGGGCCTCGTGAGCGCCGCGGCACGGCAGCGGGTCGTCGTCGTGGGTGGCGGGGTCGCCGGTCTGGCGACCGCGGCCCTGCTCGCGGCCGACGGTCACGACGTGGAGCTGGTCGAGAAGAACGACGACCTCGGCGGCCGGGCGGGCTCCTGGGCCCAGGACGGCTTCCGCTTCGACACCGGGCCGTCCTGGTGGCTGATGCCGGAGGTCTTCGACCACTTCTTCCGCCTGCTCGGCACCACCACCGCCGAGCAGGTCACCCTGGGCCGGCTCGACCCCGGCTACCGCGTCTTCCACGCCGACCGCGAGCCGCTCGACATCGCCGCCGACCAGGCCGGCAACCGGGCCCTGTTCGAGTCCGTCGAGCCCGGCGCGGGCGAGGTGCTCGACGACTACCTCGCCTCCGCGCGCGAGGTGTACGACCTCGCGGTGCAGCAGTTCCTCTACACCTCCTACGACTCCGCGGCGGCCTACGCCGGGCGCCGGGTCCTGGGCAACGGGCCCCGGCTGGCCGGGCTCCTCACCCGCTCCCTGGAGAGCCACGTCGCCTCCCGGTTCACCGACCCGCGGCTGCGTCAGGTGCTGGGCTACCCCGCGGTCTTCCTCGGCTCGTCGCCGGACCGGGCGCCGTCGATGTACCACCTGATGAGCTGGCTCGACCTGGCCGACGGGGTGCTCTACCCCGAGGGCGGCTTCACCACCCTGGTCGGGGCCATGGCCGCCCTGGCCGAGCACCACGGCGTACGCCTGCGCACCGGCACCGCGGCCACCGCGATCGAGACCCGGTCGCGGGCCGGGTCCCGGGTCGCCTCCCGGGTGCCGGGCCGGCGGCGTACCGAGGTCTCCGGGGTCCGGGTGCGCGACGCCGACGGCGAGCGGGTGCTGCCGGCCGACGTCGTCGTCGGTGCCGCGGACCTGCACCACGTCGAGACCACGATGCTGCCGCCCGCGCTGCAGACCTACCCGCAGCGGTGGTGGGACAGGAAGGTCTCCGGGCCCGGCGCGGTGCTGGCCTACCTCGGCGTGCGGGGCGAGGTGCCCGAGCTGGCGCACCACTCGCTGTTCTTCACCGACGACTGGACCACGAACTTCGACGCGATCTTCGAGCAGCCGACGCGGGTGCCCGACCCGGCCTCGATCTACGTCTGCCGCCCGTCGGCCACGGATCGCACGGTGGCGCCGGACGGCCACGAGAACCTCTTCGTCCTGGTCCCGGTGCCGCCCGACCCGGGCCTGGGTCACGGGGGGCTCGACGGCGCGGGCGACGCGGCCGTCGAGGCGGCCACGGACGCCGCGATCGACCTGGTTGCGCGCTGGGCTGGCGTGCCCGACCTCGCTGAGCGCGTGGTCGTGCGCCGCACGATGGGACCGGGCGACTTCGTCACCGACCTCAACTCCTGGTCCGGCGGGGCGCTGGGGCCCGCGCACGTCCTGCGCCAGAGCGCGCTCTTCCGGGCCGGCAACCGCTCGCGGAAGGTCGCCGGCCTGTACTACGCCGGCTCCAGCACCGTGCCGGGCATCGGCCTGCCGATGTGCCTGATCAGCGCCGAGCTGGTGCTCAAGAGGCTGCGCGGGGACCGGTCGGTGGGTCCGTCGGCCGAGCCCGCACCGCCGCCGCCGACGGCGTCCACGGCGGCGGGTGCGCGGGCACGGTGAGCCATGAGGAGGCGTACGCGCACTGGTCCCGGCTGCACGGCGGCCTGGACCCGCGGACGTCCTTCTGGGTCGCGGGCTGGGTGCGGCTGAGCCACGCCTGCGCGCGGCCCCTGGCACAACGCGGGGTACGCCCGGACACCGTCACCATCGCGGGCGTCCTGGTCACCGCGGTGGCGGCCGCGATCGCCTCGCTCGGCGGTGCGTGGCCGCTGCTCGCGGTGGTGGTCCTGGTCGGCGCCGGCGTGCTGGACGGGGTCGACGGGGCGCTGGCAGCGCAGTCCGACGCCGAGAGCCGGTGGGGGCGGGTGCTCGACCCACTGGCCGACCGGGTCGCCGACCTGCTCGCGCTGCTCGCCCTCGTCGCGCTGGCCGGCTTCTCGGTCCCGGCCGTCGCGCTGGGCGCGGCGGCCGGGGCGCTCACGCTGTTGCTGGAGTCGGTCCGGTCCAGCGCGCAGGTGGCCGGCATGACCGGGCCGGGCGCGGTGACCCTCTGGGAGCGGCCGTCCCGGGTGATCGTGGCGGCGTGCGGCTTCCTGGCCTGCGGGGTGGCCTGGCTGGCCCGCCGGGGCGGGGTCGACCTGCTGCCCGCGGTCGACGCGGCCGCGCTGGCCACGACCGCGCTGGCGGTCGCCGCCACGCTGGCGGTCGCCGGGCTCGTACGCCTGCTCGTCGCCGTGCGCCACGCCCTCCGCGCCCGGCCGAGATGACGCTCGCGCCCGGCCGAGATGGCGCTCGCGCCGGGCCGAGATGACGCTCGCGGACAGGCGGGCGTCATCTCGGCCGGGGCACCAGGTCGGCCACGATCCGGGCCGAGAGCATGACCAGGGGCAGCCCGCCGCCGGGGTGCGCGGAGCCGCCGACCAGGAAGAGCCCGGGCACCGGGGAGCGGTTCGCGGGCCGCAGGAAGGCCGCCCGCGCGCCGTTGGAGGAGGTGCCGTAGATGGACCCGCCCGGCGTCGACGTGCGCCGCTCGAGGTCGGCCGGGGTGAGCACGGTGCGGTGGCGCACCCGGTCGCGGACGTCCAGACCGCGCTCGGCCATCAGGTCGAGGACCTGGTCGGCGTAGGAGTCCGCGAGCCCCGGCGCGTCCCAGTCGATACCGCCGCCGGAGCTGTCGTCCGGGTCGTGGCGCGGCGCGTTGACCAGCACGAACCACGCGCCCGTGCCCGGTCCTGGCACGACCGCCGGGTCGTCGGGGGCGGAGACGTAGACCGTGGGTCGGGGCACCGGCCGCGGGGGGCCGCCACGGCCGAAGACCGCGTCGAACTCGGAGTCGTAGTCCTCGGCGAAGAGCACCTGGTGGTGCGGCTGGTCGGCCGGCGGGTCGTCGAGCGCGAGCAGCACCACGAAGCCGGCCAGCGACGGCGTGGCTCGCGAGATCGAGCGCCGCGCCCGCACGGCGGCCCGCCCCGGGACGAGGTGGCCGTACACCTCCGCGGCGTCGGCGTTGGCCACCACCACGTCGGCGTCGACGGCGGTGCCGTCGGCCAGACGTACGCCCGTGGCGCGGCCGTCGGCGACCACGACCTCGACCACGCGCGCCCCCGTCCGCACCTCGCCGCCGAGACCCTCCACCCGCTCGCGCAGGACGGTCGCGATCCGGCCGAGCCCGCCGGGGACGTACCAGGACCCCCACGCCTGCTCGGCCCACGGCACGGTGGCCAGCGCCGCGGGTGCGGCGCGGGGGTCGGAGCCGGTGTAGGTCGCGTAGCGGTCGAGCAGCAGCCGCAGCCGGGGGTCCTCCAGGTAGCGCGACCCCAGCCCGCGCAGCGAGCGCCAGGGCGCGACCGTCGCCACGTCACCCACCCGGCGGGACAGGCGCAGCATCGCGGGCGCACTGATCGGCGACTCCAGGAACGGGCCGCGGGTGACCTCCCAGACCGCCCGGGCGCGCTCCAGGAGGGCCGTCCACTGCGCGCCGCGGCCGGGGCCCAGCGCGGCGTCGAGCGCCGCGGGCACCTCGTGCAGCGCACCGGGCAGGTCGAGCACCACCCCGTCGGGGAAGGTGTAGCGGCAGGCCACCGCCAGCCGCCGGAGCTCCAGCACGTCGGCCAGCGGCGCCCCGGTGCTCGCGAACAGCTCCTCCAGCACCCAGGGCATGGTCACCAGCGAGGGCCCGGTGTCGAAGACGAAGCCGTCGACGACCTCCGTGCCGAGCTTGCCGCCGACCGCGTCGGACTGCTCGAGCACCACGACCTCGTGGCCGTGCGCCGCGAGGCGGGCGGCGGCCGCCAGGCCACCCACCCCGGCCCCGACCACCACGACCCGGCTCACGGCCGCCCCGTGCCGTCCGGCACCGGCCGTCCCTTCCACCGCAGCGTCCCGCGGCGGTGCGCGTGCCAGGAGTCGAGCACGAGCAGCCCGAGCGCCGCGACCGAGACCGGGTGCGCGAGGGAGTCCGCCACCCGCCCGCCGGTGCGGTGCGCGACCAGGGCGCGGGAGGTCACGCCGGCGGCGTACCCCGCCAGACCGGCGCCCGAGCCGCCCAGCGCGGCCGCGGCGGGCAGCACGTGGACCAGCCCGAGCAGCCCGAGCACGCCCACGGCCCCGGCGCCGGACCCGAACGCGCTCCACAACGACTTGGCGTAGCCCGCGCGCAGCTCGCGGCCGCCGTCGTACATCCGGCAGGTCGCCACCCCGCTGCCCTCGGCCACGCCGCCACGCCCCCCGACCGTCTTGAGCGCACGGAGCAGGGCGAGGTCCTCGAGCACCTCGCCACGGACGGCGGCGTGCCCGCCCAGACGGCGGTACGCCCCGGCGTCGACCGCGAGCAGCTGACCGTTGGCCGCGCCGAGCGAGGGTCGACGTGAGGTCTCCGCGAGCCCGAGCGGCAGCGTGCTCATCCACGACCACTGCAGCAGCGGCTGCACCAGCCGCTCGGCCACGCCGCTCGTCAGCTGGCGCGGGTAGGGGCAGACCAGGTCGAGCCGGGCGTCGCGCAGCAGCGCCACGGTGGACGGCAACGCGTGCGGAGCCAGCCGGACGTCGGCGTCCACGAACACCAGCACCCGCGCGTCGCCGGCGTGCTGCGCCAGCTGGTGGCAGGCCCACGGCTTGCCGGCCCACCCGGGCGGCGGCGGTGCGCCGGCGAGCAGCTCCACACGGGCGTCGCGGGCCGCGAGGTCGGCCAGCAGCTGCGGGGTGCGGTCGGTCGACCGGTCGTCGAGGACCACCAGCCGGGCCGGGCCGGGGTAGCGGTCCAGGGTGGCCAGCAGCGCGGCGACGCAGCCGGTCACGTGGCGCTGCTCGTCACGCACCGGCAGCAGCACGCAGACCGGTTCCGGGGCCGGGGTGGCGGCCGGGTCGGGCACCCGGACGCGCCTCAGGTTGTCGACGGTCAGCGCCAGCGAGGCGAGCGCGAGGACGCTGCCGGTCCGCACGGCCGTACGCCCCGGGCTCACCGCCGCGGCCCCCGCACGAGCGCGACCGCCAGCGGCCAGGCCGCCAGGCCCATCAGCACGGCACCGACCAGCGCCACCGGCGGGCGGCCGAAGAACACCGCGTGGGCCAGCACGGAGGAGACGTAGGTCCACAGGTAGATCGTCAGCGGCACCGCGTCCGGGGCCGCCGCGGGCAGGCCCGGGGCGGGACGCGGCACGACCCGGTCCAGGAGCGCGACCACGACCAGCGAGACCAGCAGCCACCCGGCGAAGTTGGTCAGCGGGATGCCCGCCACCCCGGGCAGGGCCGGGGTCGGGTCCTGCCAGACCCAGTGGCCGGCGTCGACCATCTGGGGGTCGAGGAAGACGTCCCAGGCGGTCAGGGCGCAGGCGCCGACCACCGCGGTCGCCACCCGGCCCCGCGACCCGACGAGCCGGCGGGCGACGGCCAGGGCCGGCCACGCCATCATCACCCAGGCCAGCGGCACCAGGACGGGCACGTCGGCGACCTCGGGGCCCAGCGTCCCGGTGTAGGCGTAGTCCCCGAACGGGAACCCGGTGCGCACCCCCACCGCCTCGGCGACCAGCCCGAGCCCGCCGGCACCGACCAGCACGCTCACCGCGACGGCGGGGCCGAAGCGTACGGCGGCGTCGGCCACCGCGGCGGCTGAGAGCAGCACGACGCTGGCCACGGTCAGACCGAGGGTGCCGCCCCCGGTCAGCGGGAAGGTGACCTGGACCAGCACACCGGCGGCGGCCAGCACCCACGGGACGGCCCGCGGCGACGGCGTCGACGACGGCCGGGTCGTGGGGTGGGCGGCGCGGCTCGCCGCGCTCACGGGGTCCGCCCCCCGAGCGTGCCGCGGACGTCGAGGACCGCCAGGCGGACGAAGAGCTCCTCGGCGTACCAGCGCTCGGCCGCGGTGCGGGCGACCGCGTCGCGGTGGGCGGCGTCGCGGTAGGCGTAGGCGACCACGTCGGCGGTCGAGCGCCACAGCGAGAAGGTGCCCTGGAGGCCGACCGGGGCCTCGCCGACGCCGAGGGCCAGCCGCAGGCCGTCGGCGGCGTGCAGGCCGGTGACCACCGGGGGCACGGCCCGCCAGAAGGACAGCGCCCGGGTCGGGCGGAGGCGGGCGCGGGTGATCGCGGCGACCGGGCCGTCCCAGCCCGGTCGGGCCACGGCGTCGAAGGGCTGGCGGCCCGACCACAGCCCGCGGGCGGTCAGCGGCGACATCCGCACCCGCAGCTCCTCGTGCGCCGCCCCACGCCAGGAGCGGACGACCCGGCCCTCGTCGGCAGCCACGGCCGCGGCCTCGTCCTCCCAGACGGTCAGCAGCGCCCAGCGGTGCGGGTCGGCGTCGCGTGGGGTGAAGGTCTGCGCCGAACCGGTGCCGAGCAGCTTGGCGAAGCGCAGCCCGGGGGTGCCGCGCAGCGACCGGCGGCCGGTGGCCATCCGGCCCAGCGCGGGCAGGACCCGTCCGGTGCCCCACACGTGCAGGTCGACGACGCTCACGACCGGGTCACCCGCTCCTCGAGCGCCCGCGTGGCCAGCCAGCCGAGCAGCACGCAGGTGTGCAGCACGAACAGCCACAGGCCGACGGTCACGACGCCGCCGGCGACGCCGAGCCCGCCGTACGGGATGCCGACGTCGACCGGGAGCGACAGGAAGAGCTGGAAGCCGTGCAGGAAGCCGGCCAGGAACGAGCCGGTGGCCAGGGCGCCGGCGACTGTCACCGAGGTGCGCGGCGGGTCGGGCAGGACGACCCGGAAGGACCAGGCCAGCAGGACTGCCAGGACCAGCCCGAGCAGGGTGAAGCCGACCAGGACGCGCACCGCCAGGGCGCCGGCGCCGCCCCCTCCGCCCTCGGGGGCCAGCGGCACGAGGAGGTCACCGACGGCCAGGAACGCCCAGGCCAGGGCCGGCAGCGCGACCACCGGCACGAGCACCAGCGCCCGGGCCCGCCAGGCCGGGAAGCGGGACGGGCTGGGGTCGGGCACCAGGGTGGTGGCGGCGCGGCGCAGGCCCTCGCCGTAGAACGACGCCGGGAGGAGCGCCACCAGCGCCCCGACGACCCCGAGGTGGGTGCCGGCGGCGACCAGGGCGTCGTACGCCGGCCGGCCGCCCATGTCCGGCGGCACCAGCACGCGCAGCCGCGCCCAGCGATCCTCGGCTGCGTCCGCGCCGGTGCCCCACGAGGTCGTCCAGAGCGCGAGCAGCAGCCAGGCCACCAGCGCGATCCCGGCGTAGTAGGTCAGCGTCGCGGACGCACCGGCCAGGTCGCGGCCCGACAGGCCCCGACCGGTGCGCGCGACCAGGCCGCGCCCCTCGGCGACGGCGTCGCACGTCACACCCACGTGGCTGCCCCGGCGTTGCGCGGGTGGGGGAGGCTGGGCCCCATGCGGGAGCTCACGTACGTCGCGATGCTGGTCTTCGTGCTGGTCGCGACGTTGCCGCTGGAGCTGCTGCTCGGGATCCGGGTGTACGCCCGGGCCCGCCGGCTCGCGCTGGTGCTGCTCTGCGCCGGGCTGCCGTTCGCCCTCTGGGACGTCCTGGCCACGCGGGCCGGGCACTGGCGCTTCGACACCACCCGGACCCTGGGGGTCGTGCTGCCCGGGGGCCTGCCGCTGGAGGAATGGATGTTCTTCGTGGTGGTGCCGCTGGCCTCGGTCATGACGCTCGAGGCCGTGCGCGCGGTGAGCGGGTGGCCGGTCGGCGACGAGCCGGGCGAGCCGACCGGGCGGTCCGGGCGGTCCGGGCGGTCCGAGCAGGGGGAGGGCCGGTGACGTACACCGTCGCGGCGCTGCTCGGCGTCGCGGTGACCGTCGTGCTCGACCTGGCGGTGCTGCGCACACGGCTGCTGACCCGGAAGGCGTTCTGGGCGGCGTACGCGATCGTGGTCCTGTTCCAGCTGCTGACCAACGAGTGGCTGACCTCGCGGGGCGTGGTGGTGTACGACGAGGCCGCGATCTGGGGTCTGCGGATCGGGCACGCGCCCGTCGAGGACTTCCTCTTCGGCTTCGCGCTGGTGGTGCAGTCCATGGCGTGGTGGGTCTGGTGGGGCCGGCGCGGGGTGCAGCGCGGACCCGGCCCGGGGCCCTCGCCGGCGCTGCGGCGCCTCGCCGGGCCCGTCATGCGGCCCGCCAGGCGCAGGCGGAGCTGAGGCCGTCGAGGGCGGCGCGCGAGTCCTCGTCGAGCGGCACGGTCGACAGGTCGGCCGCCGCGGTCGTGACCAGCTCGGTGATCCGCGCCTCGACCCGGGCCAGCGCCCCGGTGTCGACGAGCACCTCGCGCACCTCGCTCAAGCCGTCGGCGTCGACCTCGGGGTCGCCGAGGTGACGGCGCAGGGCGGCCCGCTGACCAGGGCTGGCGCCCTCCTCGGCCCAGGCGACGAGCAGCGTGCGTTTGCCCTCGCGCACGTCGTCGACCACCGGCTTGCCGGTCACGGCGGGGTCGCCGAAGACCCCCAGGACGTCGTCGCGCAGCTGGAAGGCCTCGCCGACGGCCAGACCGAAGGACGCGAGGGCGTCGAGCACCTCGGGTCCGGCGCCGGCCAGGGTGGCACCGAGGGCGAGCGGGTGCTCGACGGTGTACTTCGCGCTCTTGTAGCGCAGCACCCGCACCGAGGTGGCGGCCGAGCTGACCGCGCGGGTGTGGGAGAGCACGTCGAGGTACTGCCCCGCGAGCACCTGGTCGCGCATCCGCGACCACACCGCCCGCGCGGCCGGTCCCTCGGCGCCGGCGCGCGCCACCGCGTCGGCCGCCAGGTCGTCGGACCACGTCAGGCAGAGGTCGCCGACGAGAACGGCGACCGCGCTGCCGTACGTCTCGGGGTCGCCGCCCAGGCCCTCGGCGGCATGCCGGTCGGCGAAGGCGCGGTGCACGGTCGGGCGGCCACGGCGGTCGTCGCTGCGGTCCATCAGGTCGTCGTGGACCAGCGCCGCCAGGTGGAACAGCTCGAGGGCCGCGGCGGCCTCGACGGCGCCCTCGACCAGGTCGCCCCCGGTGGCGGCGCGGGCGCCCCACAGGCAGAAGGCGGCGCGCAGCCGCTTGCCGCCGCTCGCGGCGTCGTCGAGGACGTCGACCAGCGGACCCAGCTCGGGGCCGACCTCGACCAACGCCCGTCCCCGCCCGGCCACGTGGGCACGCAGCAGCGCGTCGACGGCTGCCATGGCGGTGGGGTCGAGGTCGCGCGGCCGGACGGCCGCACCGGGGCTGGGCATGACCCGACGCTACGCAGTCGCGGGTGAGCGACCCCCACCCGCGCAGGTATACCCCTCGCCCCTATCGTCCAGGCGTGGACGGAGCGGGTGGTGGCGCAGGCGGCGTCCTGCGCGTGGCCACCGCCAACGCCGCCTCGGGCCGTGGAGCCGGCGGCCGCCAGGACCTCCACGCGTGGACGGCCGACGCCGCGCGGCTCGGGGTGGACGTGCTCGCGGTGCAGGAGGTCGACCACCTGCTGCCGCGCAGCGGCGGGACCGACCAGACGCTCGCGGTGGCGGCGGCCTGCGCGGGCGACGGGCCACCGTGGACGTCCCGCTTCGCCGCCGCGGTGCTCGGCACCCCCGGCCCCGCCGGGACCTGCCGGCCGGCGACGGGTGCCACGCAGGAGGCCGGCGAGCCGTCGTACGGGGTGGCCCTCCTGTCGCGCCACCCCGTCACCGCCTGGTCCGAGCTGAGGATGCGGCCCTCGCGCGCGGCGCTGCCCCTGCCCGACCCCGCCGGTGGCCTGCAGTGGTCGCCCGACGAGCAGCGCGTCGCCCTGGCCGGGGTGGTCGCGACCCCGGGCGGGGACGTCAGCGTGGTGGTCACGCACCTGTCCTTCGCTCCGCACCGCGCCGCGGGTCAGCTGCGCGAGCTGCGGCGCTGGGCCCGCGGCCTGCCGCGGCCGCTGGTCCTGCTCGGTGACCTCAACCTCCCCGGCAGAGCGCCCGCGGCGCTGACCGGATGGACGCCGCTGGTGCGCGCCGCGACCTTCCCCGGCGCGGCCCCGCGGGTGCAGCTCGACCACGTCCTCCTGGACCCGGGCGGCACCCGCGCGTCGGTGGACCCCACCGCCCCCGGCGCCACCCGCGCCCTCGGCGGCAGCGACCACCTCGCGCTGGTCGCGACCGTGCGGCTGGGGTAGCCCGCGGGGGTCGGTCGCAACTGCGCAATTGCAGGGTTGCGACACGTTTATGGCCCTCTGACCCGTCGCGAGCCGACAATTGCGCCGGATCGACCGCCCACGCACGCACCAACGCCCGCGCACGCACCAACGCCCCGCACGCACCAACGCCCCCGGACGCACCACGCCCCCGGGTCCGGCGGAGGACACGGGGGCGGAGGTGAGGCCGGACGGGTGAGGGATCACCCGGGCCTGACGGCCGGCGTGGCCGACGCATGACCGCGCAGGTGATCGTTCATCGGCGGGCTGGGCGCGATGCTACTGGCCCCACGGGGTGGGTTCGGCCGTCCTCCGACGTGTCGGTCCGCTCGCGGCCCCCGCACGTGACGGCAGTCGACGGGACGCGACACGGCCGCCGGCAACCCCGGCCGCTCGGCCCGGACCACGAGATCCCCCGGAGGAGCAGTACGGCGCGGGCCAGGCACCCCCGCGCCTCAGAGGCGCGCGTACCCGTCCTGACCTGGCACGACGTGCCCTCGACGCCGTTGGTCCGTCAGCCTCGGCGTCCCGCGCGGAGGACCTTTTCCACATCAGGTGCCCCCGGGACGTGGCATCGGCCGTCAGGGTTGGTAGGGTCGGCCACGCATGAGGTGCAAAGTTCCAGCTGGTCTGACGCCCGCGGAGTTTGTGATCCAACGGCGTTTCTGCTTCGTGGTCCTCCACGGGTCGGAGCGACGTGTCACCGCATCTGATGCGGGCCGCCGAAGTGGCGGTTCTCGCCCCGACTAAGGAGTATCGAGCATATGGCTCAGGGCACCGTGAAGTGGTTCAACGCCGAGAAGGGTTTCGGCTTCATCGCGCAGGAGGACGGCGGCGACGACGTCTTCGTGCACTACTCGGCGATTCAGACCCAGGGCTACAAGTCCCTGGACGAGAACCAGCGAGTCGAGTTCGACGTCACCCAGGGCCCCAAGGGGCCCCAGGCGGAGAACGTCCGCCCCGTCTGACGACGACTCGACCCCAGGTCGACGCGAGGCCCCACCCCTTGGGTGGGGCCTTGTGCCTTTGCCCTCGCCCCGGCCACGGATCCAGTGGTCCGGACCGGGACCAACCGCCCGTCCCGTCCGTCCCGCAGTCCGACCGGTGACGATTCCCGGGCGGAGCGGCGGTTTACCCTTACGGTGTCGGGGAGGAATCCGACCGCCGGCCGAGCACGCGGCGGGGCCGGTCGCCGGGTGCGCTGAGAGGAGGGGCCGTGTACGACCAGTTCGACGTGACGTTGGAGGACGTCGACCTCCTCGGTGAGGTCGAGCTGACCACGGACCTCATCATCGCCGCCAGCGAGTCCGACGCACACCTCTCCACCGCCGAGATCGACGCCGTCCTCGGTGTCGACCCGGGCACGGCCGGGGCCTGACCGCCTGATACCCCCAAGGGGTACGCTGTTCCCATGGACGAGCACCGCCACGGCTACCTCCACGACCGGGAGGCGTTCCTCAAGCGGCTGCGCCGCATCGAGGGCCAGGCCCGCGGCCTGCAACGCATGGTCGAGGAGGAGAAGTACTGCATCGACGTGCTCACCCAGGTCGCGGCGATGACCAGCGCCCTCGAGGCCTTCTCCCTGGGACTGCTCGCCGAGCACCTGCACCACTGCGTGGTCGACGCGGCCCGCGCCGGTGACGACGAGGCGCGCGAGAAGGTCGACGAGGCCGTGGCGGCCATCGCCCGGCTCGTCAAGTCCTGAACCGCCCGCGCCCCACCTCCCTACCCCGCCCGATCGAGGAGCACCAGATGACCCAGACCAGCGAGTGGACCGTGACCGGGATGACCTGCGAGCACTGCGTCGCGTCCGTGACCGAGGAGGTGTCGGCGATCGGGACCGTGACCGACGTCGCCGTCACCCTCGACGGGGGCCGCGTCGTGGTCACCAGCCTCGCGCCGCTGGAGCGGTCGCAGGTCGAGGAGGCCGTCACCGAGGCCGGGTACGCCCTGGCATGAGCACCGCCGACCCCGTCGTGCGCCGCGGTGACCCGGACGCGCCCCTGAGGGGGGCCGAGGTCACGCTCGAGCTCGCCGTCACCGGGATGACCTGCGCGTCCTGCGCGCACCGGATCGAGCGCAAGCTGACGAAGCTCGACGGGGTGGAGGCCTCGGTCAACTACGCGACCGAGAAGGCGTTCGTGCGCCACCGCGCCGACGTGAGCCCGCAGCTGCTGCTGGACACCGTGGCCGCCGCGGGCTACGGCGCGACCCTGCCGCACCCGGCCGGCGAGCGGGACGACGCCGCCGACGCCGCCGCCGACGACGAGCTCGCCCTGCTGCGTGCTCGGTTGACCCTCGCCGCGGTGCTCGCGCTGCCCGTCGTCGTGATGGCCATGGTCCCGGCCGCCCAGCTCCCCGGCTGGCAGTGGCTGTCGCTGGTCCTGGCCGCGCCCGTGGTGACCTGGGCGGCCTGGCCCTTCCACCGCGCCGCGGCGGTCAACGCCCGCCACGGCGCCGCCACGATGGACACGTTGGTCTCCGTCGGTGTCCTGGCCGCGACCGTCTGGTCGCTGGTCGCCCTGACGGTCGGCTCGGCGGGCGAGATCGGCATGACGCACGACTTCTCGCTGACCGCCGCCGGCTCGGACGGGCTCGGCAACGTCTACCTCGAGGTCGCCACGGCCGTCACCGCCTTCCTCCTCGCCGGGCGGTACGTCGAGAAGCGCGCCAAGCGCCGGGCCGGTGCCGCGCTGCGGGCCCTGCTCGACCTCGGCGCGAAGGACGTCGCCGTCCTCGACGACGACGACCGGGAGCAGCGGGTGCCCACCGACCGGCTGCTGCCCGGCACCCGCTTCGTGGTCCGGCCCGGGGAGAAGGTCGCCACCGACGGCGAGGTCGTCGACGGCCGCTCGGCGGTCGACGCCTCCCTGGTCACCGGCGAGCCGGTGCCGGTCGAGGTCGGTCCCGGCGACCCCGTGGTCGGCGGCACGATCAGCACCAGCGGTCGTCTGGTGGTCCGGGCGACCCGGGTGGGCGTCGACACCCAGCTGGCCCAGATGGCCCGGCTGGTCGAGGAGGCGCAGTCGGGCAAGGCCGAGGCGCAGCGCCTGGCCGACCGGGTCGCGGGCGTCTTCGTCCCTGCCGTCCTGTTGCTGGCCGTGCTCACCCTGGCCGGCTGGCTGCTGCTCGGCGGCGGCGCGACCGCCGCCGCGACGGCTGCGGTCGCGGTGCTGATCATCGCCTGCCCGTGCGCGCTCGGGCTGGCCACGCCGACCGCGCTGCTGGTCGGCACCGGCCGCGGTGCCCAGCTCGGCATCCTGATCCGCGGGCCCGAGGTGCTCGAGAGCACCCGCCGCGTGGACACCGTGGTGCTCGACAAGACCGGCACCGTGACCACCGGCGCGATGAGCCTCGTCGACGTGGTGGCCGCGCCGGGCGAGCAGGTCGCGGACGTGCGGCGGGTGGCCGCCGCCCTCGAGGTCGCCTCGGGGCACCCGATCGCGCGCGCGGTCGCCGGCGCCGCCCCGGCACCGCTGCCACCGGTCACCGGGTTCGTCTCCCTCGACGGCCTGGGCGTCCGGGGCGTGGTCGAGGGGCGCGCCGTCCTCGTCGGGCGGCCCCGGCTGCTGGCCGAGCACGGCGTGGGGCTGCCCGCCGCGCTGGTCGCCGCCGTCGAGGAGGCGGAGGCGGCCGGGCGTACGGCGGTCGCCGTGGCCTGGGACGACGTCGCCCGCGGAGTGGCGGTGGTGGCCGACACGGTCAAGGACGGGGCCGCCGGGGCGGTGGACGCCCTGCGCGACCTCGGGCTGCGCCCCATGCTCGTCACCGGCGACAACGTCCGCGCGGCCCGTGCGGTCGCCGCGGAGGTCGGCATCGACCCGGGTCCCGACGACGACGGGAACCCCGGGGTGGTCGCCGAGGTGCTGCCGGCCGAGAAGCTCGCCGTGGTCCGCCGCCTGCAGGACCAGGGTCGCGTGGTGGCCATGGTCGGCGACGGCGTCAACGACGCCGCTGCGCTGGCCCAGGCCGACCTCGGGATCGCGCTGGGCACCGGCACCGACGTGGCGATCGAGGCAGCCGACCTGACGCTCGTCCGGGGCGACCTCCGCCTCGCGGCGGACGCCGTACGCCTGGCGCGCCGCACCCTGGCCACCATCCGGGGCAACCTGTTCTGGGCGTTCGCCTACAACGTCGCGGCCCTGCCGGTGGCCGCCGCCGGCCTGCTCAACCCGATGATCGCCGGTCTGGCCATGGCGTTGTCCTCGGTCTTCGTGGTCACCAACAGCCTGCGGCTGCGCCGCTTCCGCTGACCCCCGGCCCTGGATAGTCCCTGACGAGATAGTGGCTGGATGAGGGTTCTGACGACGATCTCGTCAGGGACTACCCCAGGGGTCGCCGCTCACCCGCGCCCGACCCATCCGCCCCGCACCCGTCCCCCAGCCGCACCCAGACCTCAACAGGTCGCGAAGACCACCGGGCCGGACGACAGGTCGGAGAGCACGTAGGAGCCCTCGACCGGGGCGAGGTCCAAGGTGACCACGCGTCCCTCGGCCGCGGTGGTGCCGAGGGTGAAGCGGTCGCCGAAGTCGCCGCCCTGCCCCGGTGCCGGGCCGGAGGCGAGCGCGGCACGCGTGTCGGCGTTGTCCCGTGCCTGGTCGTCGGTCTCGAAGGCCAGGGCCGCGGTGGCGTCACCGCCGGGCTGCAGCGCCAGGCCGAAGCCGGTGAGCGGGCTGACCGGCCCGGCGGCCGCGACCAGCGCGCGGGCCTGCTCCTGGGCGGCCTCGTCGGCCGCCGCCATGGCCAGCGACTCGCAGGCGAGGGCGCCGTCGTAGACCGCCGCGGCCAGCGGCGGACCGGCCTCGGCCAGCGGTGCGACCACGTCGGCGACGCCCGGCGCCGGGTCGGGCGGGTCCGTGTCGACGGCCTGCTGCAGGTAGGTCGACGCGTCGCTGGCGCGCAGGACGAGCTCCTCGGCGTCGACGGCGACGAAGGACAGCTCGGGGGAGAGCTGACCGAGCCCGGCGAGCACGTCCGGGCCCCCGCGCCAGACGCCGGTCGCGTCCTCGGGCGGGGTGAAGCCGGCCTGGCGCAGCCGGTCCTCGACCAGCGCGGACTCGGACTCCGAGGCCAGTCCCATGGTCAGCAGCGCGCCCTCCTCGCCCTGGCTGAACAGCTCCCAGGACAGCGTCGCGGGGGAGAAGCCCAGGGCCGCCTGCGCGGTCACCGCGGATTCCCCGAGCGCCGTCGTCGCCGACAGGTCGGCCTCGAAGGCGACACCGAGCAGCTCCTCGACGTCGCGACTGGTGGGGCTGTCCGGCGGGTCCACGCCGAGCTCCTCGCGCACCCCGGCCCAGTCGGTCCAGGAGAAGCGGACCGCGTCCGCGGGCGCCATCGCCACCGCCCGCTCCAGCTCGGAGCCGGGCCCGACCCCGGGCAGGGCCGAGAGCCCGGGCACGTCGGCGAGCCGCGGCAGCGTCCCGCGTACCGACCCCACGACGATCGCGGCCACGGTGAGGCCCAGCAGGGTCCCGAGGAGCAGCAGCAGCCGCGCCCGGCCGAGCTCGTCCCCCACGTTCTCCTCCTGGTCGCCCGGAGGTGTGAGACTAGCCCCATGGCCAGCACGCCGCCCCGCGCCGTCCTCGCCGCCGGCGTCGTGGCGTTCCGCCCCGGCCGCCAGGTGCTGGTGGTGCACCGCCCGCGCTACGACGACTGGTCCTTCCCCAAGGGCAAGGTCGACCCCGGTGAGCACGTGGCCGCCACGGCGGTGCGCGAGACCTGGGAGGAGACCGGTCTGCACGTACGGCTCGGCCCGCCGCTGGCCGACCAGCGCTACCCCGTCGCGGGTGGGCGGACCAAGGTCGTGTCCTACTGGACCGCGCGCGCCGTGGGCGACGACGGCGTCGCCGCCTACGCCGCGAACCACGAGATCGACGAGGTCGCGTGGGTCGACCTGGACAAGGCCGAGGGTCTGCTGACCTACGACCACGACCGCACCACGCTGGCCCGGGCCACCGGGCTGCGGCGGCGTACGGCCCCGATCGTCGTCCTGCGCCACGCCCGGGCCCGCTCGCGCAAGTCGTGGCGCAAGGACGACCGCCGGCGACCGCTGCTGGCCCTCGGGACGCTCCAGGCCGAGCGGCTCGTCCCGGTCCTGTCGGCCTACGCGGTGACCCGCGTGGTCACGTCCTCGAGCACCCGGTGCCTGCAGACCGTGACGCCGTTCGCCGACACCACCGGCTGGGAGCTCGAGGCCACCGGGGCACTGACCGAGGAGGACCACACCAAGGGGTCCGTACGCCGGGTGGTCGCCGCCGCCCGCGAGGCCGCCGCCCAGGGCGTCGGCACCGTGATCTGCTCCCACCGCCCGGTGCTGCCGCTGCTGCTGCGCGAGCTCGGCCTGTCCGATCCGCACCTCGCCCCCGGGCAGCTGCTCGTCGCCCACACGCGCAAGGGCGGTGTGGTCGCGCACGAGGTCCAGGGACCGATCTGAGTCGCTCCTCGGGTCCGCCTGACCTGGGACGATCCCGCCGTCTCCCGGGGTCGTTCACCGTGCGGTCGCCGTCCGGCCGCCGTCCGGCCCGGCAACCGACCGACCGCGTTCACCCCTCGTTCACCGTCGGCCCCCGATCGGGTCACCTCGCCTCCCTAACGTCTGCGTCGTCCGAGACACCAGCCCCATCCCCATCAGGAGTCACGAAGTGACGATCACTTCCCTGCGCCGCGCCGTCCTTCCCGGCGTCGCCACGCTCGCGCTCGCCCTCTCCGGCTGTGCTGCGTCCAACGAGTCCGAGCCCGCCTCCAGCGGCGGCGACGAGGCCGCCGCGGAGCTCTCCGGCCAGTACACGATCGGTGGCGCCTCGTCGCAGGAGGCCGCCCAGCTGGCCTGGACGACGGGCTTCACCGAGATCGCCCCCGATGTCACCCTGACCTACGAGCCCGTCGGCTCCGGGGGTGGACGCGAGAGCTTCATCTCCGAGGCCTACCTGACCGCCGGCTCAGACTCCTACCTCACCGACGACGAGGGGGAGCTGTCCGACGCCACCGAGCGGTGCGGCGGTGAGGCCCCGATCGAGATCCCGAACTACGTGAGCCCGATCGCGATCATCTTCAACGTCGACGGCGTCGAGGAGCTCGACCTGACCCCCTCGACGCTCGGCGCGATCTTCGCCGGCGACATCACCGAGTGGGACGACCAGGCCATCGCCTCGGAGAACCCGGACGCCGACCTGCCGAGCGCGCCGATCAACCCGGTCCACCGCTCCGACGAGTCCGGCACCACCGGCAACTTCACCAACTACCTCTCCGTCGCGGCCGAGGACACGTGGTCGGCCGGCGAGACCGAGATCTGGCCCAAGGAGTTCGGCGGCGAAGGCGCCCAGGGCACGTCCGGAGTGGTCTCCGCGGTCACCGACGGTCAGAACTCGATCGGCTACGCCGACGCCAGCCAGGCCGGCGACCTCGGCGCCGCCAACATCGAGGTGGGCAGTGAGTTCGTGGCCCCGACCCCGGAGGCGGCCGCCAACATCCTCGCGGTCTCCCCGCTGGCGGAGTCGGCCGAGGAGAACCAGCTGATCTACGACCTCGACTACCTCACCGACCAGGCCGACGCCTACCCGATCGTGCTGACCTCCTACATGGTCGCGTGCCCGACCTACGAGGACCAGGCCGAGGCCGACGTGGTCAAGACCTACCTCGAGTACGTCATCAGCCCCGAGGGTCAGGACCAGGCCGCCAGCGAGGCCGGTGCTGCCCCGCTGGAGTCCGGGCTGCAGGAGGACGCCTTGGCGATCGTGGACCAGATCACCGCCGGCAGCTGACCCAGGAGCCCGATCCCGCGAGGGTCCTGGGTCGCCCACCGGCGGCCGGGACCCTCGCGGTGTGTCAGCACCCGACGCGGCGGTGACACACTCAGGACCACCGATCGCGCACGACCGACTGAACCGACCGACAGCACCGACAAGGGGCCCAGGTGTCCACCACCGAGACCGAGCGCACGGGACCGCGCGAGCCCGAGGTCCGCGGCGTCTCGCGCCGCGGCGACACGATCTTCGCCGGGCTCGCGAAGGGCTCCGGGCTCTTCATCATGCTGGCCCTGGCCGGCGTCGCGCTGTTCCTGCTCCTCCAGAGCCTTCCGGCCATCGGCGCCAGCGGCGAGAACGCCTACGGCGCCGACAACATCGTGCTCTACATCTGGCCGCTCCTCTACGGCACGGTGCTGGCCGCGATCATCGCGCTCGTCATCGCCACGCCGCTGGCGATCGGCGTCGCCCTGGTGATCAGCATCTACGCCCCGCGCCGGATCGCCCGGCTGCTGGGCTACGTCATCGACCTGCTCGCCGCCGTGCCCAGCGTGGTCTACGGCCTCTGGGGCCGCGAGACCCTCCAGGGTTGGGTCTTCCCGATCTACCAGTGGCTGGCCGACAACCTGGGCTGGATCCCGCTCTTCGCGGGGCCGGTGACCACCGGTCGTACGATCCTGACCGCCGGGATCGTCCTGGCCGTGATGGCCCTGCCGATCATCACCGCCCTGTGCCGCGAGGTCTTCGCCCAGACGCCGACGATGCACCAGGAGGCCGCCCTGGCCCTGGGCGCGACGCGCTGGGAGATGATCAGGATGGCGGTCTTCCCCTACTCCCGGTCGGGGGTCACCTCCGCGGTCATGCTCGGCCTGGGCCGCGCGCTCGGCGAGACGATGGCCGTCGCGCTGGTGCTCTCGGCCAGCGGTGTGATCACGATCAACCTGATCTCCTCGCAGAACCCCTCGACGATCGCGGCGAGCATCGCGCTGAACTACGCCAACGCCTCCGGCATCAAGACCAACGTCCTCATCGCCGGCGGCCTGGTGCTCTTCGTCGTCACCTTCGCCGTCAACTTCCTCGGCCGGTGGCTCGCCACCCGCGGCCAGAGCAAGGGGTAGACCATGGCTCAGACCACGCAGACCCGTGCTGCCGGACCCGAGGAGACCCATCCGGCCCCGATGACCAGGCCGCAGCTGCCCGGATGGGCGCCGGCCCTGGCCGCTGTGACGTCCTTCGCGGCCGCCGCCCTGGTGGGCCTGCTGCTCGGCTGGGGGGTGGTGGCCGTCGTCGTGGTCGGCTGGATCGTGCTGGTGATCGTGCTGCCGGCCTGGTCGACGGCCGTGGAGGGCTCCCGCAAGGGCACCGACCGCCTGGTCACCACGGTGGTGTGGTCGACCTTCGCCATCGCGATGCTGCCGCTGGTCGCGGTGCTGTGGGAGGTGGTCAGCCGCGGGGGGCCGGCCTTCAGCGCCACCTTCTTCACCGCCTCGCAGTCCGGAGTGCTGGGAGAGGGTGGCGGGATCTATCACGCGATCATGGGCACCCTGATCGTGACCGCGATCGCCACGGCGATCTCGGTGCCGGTCGGCATCATGGCCGCGATCTATCTCGTGGAGTACGGCAAGAACAACCGCCTGTCGCGGGTGCTGACCTTCCTGGTCGACGTGATGACCGGCATCCCCTCGATCGTGGCCGGGCTTTTCGCTCTCGCGCTCTTCACGCTGATCTTCGGCCCGGGTGTCCGGATGGCCGTCGGTGGCTCGATCGCCCTGACCGTGCTGATGATCCCGATCGTGGTCCGTTCCACCGAGGAGATGCTCAAGCTCGTGCCCGACGAGCTGCGCGAGGGGGCGTACGCCCTCGGGGTGCCCAAGTGGCGGACCATCGTCAAGGTGGTCCTGCCGACATCGCTGGGCGGCATCATCACCGGTGCCACGCTCGCCGTGGCCCGCGTAGCGGGCGAGACCGCGCCGCTGCTGCTGATCGTGGGCACCTTCCGGGCCACGAACTTCAACCCCTTCGACGGCGCGATGGCCACGCTGCCGGTGCTGATCTTCTCCGAGGCCACCCGCGGTGGTCTTCAGGAGTACATCCCCTTCCAGCTCGAGCGTGCCTGGGGCGCCGCGTTCGTGCTGATCATCATCGTCATGGCGCTGAACCTGCTGGCCCGCTTGATCGGCAGTATGTTCGCCCCCAAGACCGGCCGCTGACCGGCGCGAGAGGACTACTGGACCATGGCCAAGAGCATCGACATCTCCGACGTCAACATCTACTACGGCGACTTCCTCGCCGTGCAGGGCGTCACCATGACCGTCAAGGCTCGTCAGGTGACCGCCTTCATCGGGCCCTCGGGCTGTGGGAAGTCGACCATGCTGCGCACCCTGAACCGGATGCACGAGGTGATCCCCGGTGCCCGCGTCGAGGGCAAGGTCGTCGTCGACGGCCAGTCGCTCTACGACCCCAGCGTCGACCCGGTGGCCGTGCGTCGCCAGATCGGGATGGTCTTCCAACGCCCGAACCCGTTCCCCACGATGTCGATCTACGACAACGTGCTGGCCGGCAACAAGCTGAACGCCAAGAAGATGAAGAGGGACGAGGCGGACACCATCGTGGAGAGGTCGCTGCGGCACGCGAACCTCTGGACGGAGGTCAAGGAGCGCCTCGACAAGCCCGGCATGGGCCTCTCCGGCGGCCAGCAGCAGCGGCTGTGCATCGCGCGGGCGATCGCCGTCGAGCCCCAGGTGCTGCTGATGGATGAGCCGTGCTCGGCGCTCGACCCGATCTCGACCTCGGCGATCGAGGACCTGATCCACGAGCTGAAGGCCGACTACACGATCGTCATCGTCACCCACAACATGCAGCAGGCCGCCCGCGTGTCCGACGAGACGGGCTTCTTCAACCTGAAGGCGACCGGTGAGCCCGGCCAGCTCGTCGAGTTCAACGCCACCACCAAGATGTTCTCCAACCCGGACGAGCCGGCGACCGAGGCCTACATCTCCGGCCGGTTCGGCTGAGTCACCGTCCCCCGCCCCCCACGGATAGTCCCTGACGAAATCGTCGTCGTTGCTGGGGGTTCACGACGATCTCGTCGGGGATTATCCCGGTCAAGCCCTCAGGACGCGCGGTAGCGCAGCAGCCGGGCGCGCTGGTCCTGGCTCAACGCACGCCGCTGGGCCACCGTCTCGGTCGGCACCCACCACGGCGGTTGATCTGCGGTCCAGCGCGGCGGGTCCTCGCGGAGGCGGGCCGCACGCGCTCGGGCGTACGCCCGGAGCAGCCGCTCCACGAAGCCCTGCGGGCCGCGGTCGCCGGCCAGCGTGGTGACGTACCCGAGACCGTGCTGGACGAGGATCTCCTCACGTCGGACGTCGCGCAGGCGCCGCGGTCCTTCGAGGTGGTCGGACCCGTCGTACTCGGCGACCAGGCCGACCTGGGGATCGAGGAGGTCCGGCGTGGCAAGGTGGTGCCCGCCGTGGTCGAAGACCGGGGCGTTGCAGCGGGGACGTGGCAGCTCGGCCTCGGTCACCCACGCCACCCGAGCTCTGCTCTCCTGCGGCGACCAGCTGTTCTCGTCGGCGAGGGCCACCGCCTGCCGGAGCAGCGGGATGCCGGTCCAGCCCCGCTGTCCGGCGGCGTAGCGGCCGAGCTCCTCGAGGGACACGACGTCGCTCGCGCAGGCCATGTCGACGACGGCGACCGCGTCGGCCAGCCAGGTCGTGCGGCGGCGCACCTCGAAGGACACCGCGCAGCAGGGCCGGGTCAGCGGCACGCCCTCGTGCTCGACGACGTCGTCGTAGGCGAACCCCTCCTCGCAGAGGTCGATGCCTGGCTGCGAGCGTCCGCCGAACGTCGAGGTGACGAGGGTGACCGGCCGCGGGCGACCGTCGGCGTCGAGACCGGCGAACCACCGCGAACCGGTCCACCAGCGCAGCGCCGCCCATCCCGTCACCGCACACCCGTCCGGGGCGACCATCGAGGCTTCGAGGATGCGCTGCTCGGGCACCGTCTCGTCGACGTGGGACGGCACATGGAGGCCGTGGCTCGAGCGGCGCCAGCGGGGGCCCCGGACGGCTCCGGGTGTGGGCCCGTCCAGGCCATGGGGGTCGGTACGGACCGGACGGACGAGTCCCGGGCGCAGGTCCACCCGCTCCCACCGGCGGCGGCCGCCCCTGCCGCCACCGACACCACGCATGCCCTCTTCACGCGTGCCGTCTCCACCCATGCCAGCAGGGTGCGGCTTCGCGCGCCCGGGCGTACGCCGTCGTCCACAGGACCGCCCCGACCGGGATAGTCCCCGACGAGATCGTCGTGAGGACCCCGGGATCACGACGATCTCGTCAGGGACTATCCCCGGCGGGGCCCGATGACCCCCCGCGACGAGCCGGCCTACAGCACCCCGACCACCGCCTGGGCCACGGCGTAGCAGAGCGCGGCCGCGGCGGCGGCCATCGGGAAGGTCAGCACCCAGGCGGTGAGGATGGAGCGGGCCACGCCCCACCGCACCGCCGAGAGGCGCTTGCTGGCGCCCACGCCCACCACCGCGGAGGTGATCGTGTGGGTGGTCGAGATGGGGGCCTCGTAGACGTAGGCGGCGGTGTAGAGCACCGAGGCGGCCACCGACTCGGCGGCGAAGCCGTGGGCGGGGTCGAGGGCGATGATCCGGCGCCCGAGGGTGCGCATGATCCGCCAGCCGCCGGAGTAGGTGCCCAGCGAGATCGCCGCCGCGGCCGAGACGACCACCCAGGGCGGCAGGGTGTCCCCGGCGCCGACGTACCCGCCGGCGAGCAGGGCCAGGAAGATCACGCCCATCGTCTTCTGGGCGTCCTGCAGGCCGTGGCCCAGGGCCATCGCGGCCGCCGAGACCGTCTGCGCCACGCGGAAGCCGCGCTGCGCCTGGTACGGGTTGGCCCGCCGGAAGGCCCACATGATCGCGACCATCACCACGAAGGCGGCGCCGAAGGCCACGAGGGGGGAGAGCACCATCGGGACGAGCACCTTGTCGACCACGGTGTCCACGTCGACGCCGACCCCGCCGGCGATCGCGGCGCCCCCGAGTCCGCCGATCAGCGCGTGCGAGGAGGACGACGGGAGACCGAGGTACCACGTGACGAGGTTCCAGGTGATCGCCCCGAGCAGGCCGGCCAGCACGACCACCAGCGCGCGTACGGGGTCGGTGGAGAGCATGTCGTCGGGGAAGGTGACGACCTCGGCGACGGTCTGGGCGACCTTCTGGCCGAGGAACGCCCCGATCAGGTTCATCACCGCCGCCATGGCCAGGGCGATGCGCGGGGTCAGCGCACGCGTCGACACCGAGGTGGCGATCGCGTTGGCCGCGTCGTGGAAGCCGTTGGTGTAAGCGAAGACCAGGGCGACGACGACGACGGCGATGACGATCCCCAGGACCACCTCAGCCCTCCTTGACGGCGATCTGCTCCACGGTGTTGGCGACGGACTCGAACGCGTCGACGGCCGACTCGAGGGTCTCCGCGATGTCCTTCAGCTTCAGCACCTCGAGGGCCTTGTACTCGCCGGAGAACAGCCGCGCCATGATCCTGCGGTGGTTCCGGTCGCCGGCGTTCTCTAGGCGGTTGATCTCGATCCAGTAGTCCTCGAGCGAGCGCGTCGAGCGCAGCCGGGGCATCGCCGCGGCCGTCAGGTCGGCGCACTGCTGGAGCACCTCGACCTGCCCGAGGAGCTCGGAGGGCAACGACTTCGCGTGGTAGAGCAGGATCATGTCGACGACCTCCTCCATCTCGTCCATCACGTCGTCGAGCCCGGAGGCCAGGGCGTAGATGTCCTCGCGGTCGAACGGCGTCACGAAGGTGCCGTTGACCTTGCGGATGATGGCGTGGGTGGTCTCGTCGGCGGCGTGCTCGGCCGCGCGCATCCGCTCCGCCACCCCGTCCTTGTCGGCCGACTCCGCGAGCATCTCGGCGACCAGGGCGACCCCGACCACCAGGTGGTCGGCGGCCTGGGCGAAGAGGTCGTAGAACTCCGCGTTGACCGGACGTAGACGCAGACCCACGACGAGCTCCTGAGGTCGGATTGGCAAACGCCGATCAGACTAGGGGGCGGCGCGCGCCCCCGCGAACCCAGCGCCGGGCCCGGGTCAGGCGCGGCGCCGCCGCTGGCTCTCGATGAGCCTCTCCTGCAGGTGCACGCCGCCGCCGTTGGGCGTCCAGGTGCCGTCGCGGTGCAGCTCCCAGGCGGAGGTGTCGTCGTCGAAGGCCATCTCGAGCAGGTCGGTGACCGGCTTGCGGGACTCCTCGTCGGGCAGGCGCACCAGCACCTCGACGCGGCGGTCGAGGTTGCGGTGCATCATGTCGGCGGAGCCGATCCAGGCCTCGGGCTCACCGCCGTTGGCGAACCAGAAGACGCGGCTGTGCTCCAGGAAGCGCCCCAGCACCGAGCGGACGCGGATGTTCTCGGAGAGCCCCGGGACCCCCGGGCGCAGGGCGCAGATCCCGCGCACGAGCAGCTCCACCTCGACGCCCTCCCGCGAGGCCAGGTAGAGCGCGTCGATGACGGCCTCGTCGACCACGGAGTTCGCCTTGACCCGAATGTGCGCCGCGCGCCCGGCCCGGTGGTGCTCGATCTCGTGGTAGACCGCCTCGACCAGCCCGCTGCGCACCGAGTCGGGGGCGACCAGCAGCTCGGCGTACGTCGCGTTGCGCGACCAGCCGGACAGGTTGTTGAACAGGTGCGCGACGTCCTCGGCGATGGCCTGGTCGGTGGTGATCAGGCCGAGGTCCTCATACATCCGCGACGTCTTCGGGTTGTAGTTGCCGGTGCCGATGTGGGTGTAGCGGCGGATGCCGTCCGGTTCGTCGCGCACGACCAGGGCGAGCTTGCAGTGGGTCTTCAGACCGACCTGGCCGTAGACGACGTGGCAGCCGGCCTGCTCGAGCTTGCGGGCCCAGCGGATGTTGGCGTGCTCGTCGAAGCGGGCCTTGATCTCGACCAGCACCAGCACCTGCTTGCCGGCCTCGGCGGCGTCGATGAGGGCGTCGATGATCGGTGAGTCGCCGGAGGTGCGGTACAGCGTCTGCTTGATGGCCAGCACGTGCGGGTCGGCAGCGGCCTGCTCGATGAAGCGCTGCACGCTGGTGGCGAAGGAGTCGTACGGGTGGTGCAGCAGCACGTCGTGGCGACGTGCGGCCTTGAACACGTCGACCGGCGCGGCCGACTCGACCTCGGCCAGGAACGAGTGCGTGGTCGGCACGAACGCGGGGTACTTCAGCTCTTCGTGCGACAGGTCGGCGATGCCGTGCAGCCCCCGCAGGTCGAGCGGGCCGGGCAGCTTGAAGACCTCGTCGCGGGTCACCTCGAGCTCGCCCATCAGCAGCTCGAGCACCGCCGTGCTGATCGAGGCCTCGACCTCGAGGCGGACCGGCGGGCCGAAGCGGCGGCGCAGCAGCTCCTTCTCCAGGGCGGCGAGGAGGTTCTCGGCGTCGTCCTCCTCGACCTCCAGGTCCTCGTTGCGGGTGACCCGGAAGATGTGGGTCTCGACGACCTCCATGCCGGGGAACAGCCGCTTCAGGTGGGCGCCGATGACGTCCTCCAGCGGGACGAACCGGGCGTTGCCCAGGGGCACGAACCGCTCGAAGATCGGCGGCACCTTGACCCGCGCGAAGTGCGTCTTGTCGGCCTTGGGGTCGCGCAGCACCACCGCCAGGTTCAGCGACAGCCCGGAGATGTAGGGGAAGGGGTGCGCCGGGTCGACCGCGAGCGGCGTGAGCACCGGGAAGATCCGGTCGCGGAAGAGCCGCTTGCAGTCCTTCTGCTCGTCACGGTCGAGGTCCTCCCAGCGCACCAGCTCGATGTCGTGCTCGGCCAGGGCCGGCACGATCTTGTCGGCGAAGACGCGGGCGTGGCGCTGGCTGAGCTCGGCGGTGACGGTCCAGATCGACTCGAGCACCTCGCGCGGCATCATCCCGGAGGCGGCCCGGACGGCGAGCCCGGTGGCGATGCGGCGCTTGAGGCCGGCCACGCGGACCATGAAGAACTCGTCGAGGTTGCTGGTGAAGATGGCCAGGAAACGGGCCCGCTCGAGCAGCGGCAGGGTCTCGTCCTCGGCCAGCTCCAGCACCCGCTGGTTGAAGCGCAGCCAGGACAGCTCCCGGTCGAGGAACCGGTCCGGGTGGTCCTGCACGGCGGCCAGCGCGGCCTCGTCGGGGGCGTAGGGGCCGGTGTGGGCCACGGCGGCCAGGTCGGTCGGTGCCGGGGCGTCGTAACCCTCCTCGACCGCGGTGGTGGTGGCGTCGACC
>JBKJPE010000033.1:0-32750 GCA_046595185.1 Nocardioides sp. | reverse complement strand
GATCGAGGATGGCCTGCATCCACGATCAGGGCGATCGGACCGTGCTTGAGCTTGAGAGCCCCTTCGAGCGCCACCGGATAGCCGGCGTGGCGACCCAGGAACAGCACGGAGCGCGTGCCGAGGTGCGCCCGGGCGAGGTCGTAGATCTCGTCGGCCTTGCCGAGCACGGTCTCGATGTGGGCGGGCATCTCGTCGAGCTGGTCCATCACCTGGGCGATCTCATCGCCGAACCGCGTCCCCTTCACCTGCGCGAGATAGAGCGCCAGGAGATAGCACGCGATCAGCTGGGTCAGGAACCCCTTCGTCGACGCGACGCCAATCTCCGGGCCGGCATGGGTGTAGATCACGGCGTCGGACTCCCGCGGGATGGTCGAGCCGTTGGTGTTGCAGATCGCCAGCACCTTCGAGCGCTGGGTGCGCGCGTGCCGGATCGCCTGCAGGGTGTCCGCGGTCTCCCCGGACTGGCTGATCGCCACGACCAGCGTGGAGAAGTCCAGGATCGGGTCGCGGTAGCGGAACTCGCTGGACAGCTCGACCTCGACGGGCACCCGGCACCAGTGCTCGATGGCGTACTTGGCCACCATGCCGGCGTAGAACGACGTGCCGGCCGCGATGATGATGATCTTGTCGATGTCGCGGATCTCCTGGTCCGACAGGCGCATCTCGTCCAGCTGCAGGGCACCCGTACGCGTGCGGCGGCCCAGCAGCGAGTCGGCCACGGCCCGCGGCTGCTCGAAGATCTCCTTGCGCATGAACCAGTCGTGGCCGTCCTTCTCGGCGGCCGACAGGTCCCAGTCGACGTGGTAGCGCACGCCCTCCTGCGGCACGCCGTGGAAGTCGGTGACCTCGACGTCGTCGGCGGTGATGGTGACCACGGTGTCCTGGCCGAGCTCGAGCGCCTCACGGGTGTGCTCGATGAAGGCCGCCACGTCGGAGCCGAGGAAGTTCTCGCCCTCCCCCAGCCCGACGACCAGCGGGGAGCTGCGACGCGCGGCGACGACGCGGTCCGGGTCCTCGGCATCGACGGCCACCAGCGTGAAGGCGCCCTCGAGGACCTGGCAGACACGTTGCATCGCCTCGGTCAGGCCGACCCCGGAGCGCACCTGCAGCTCCACGAGGTGGGCCACGACCTCGGTGTCGGTGTCGGAGACGAGCTGGTGGCCGTCGGCCTCGAGCTGGGTGCGCAGCGCGTCGAAGTTCTCGATGATCCCGTTGTGCACCAGCGCCACCCGGCGGACCTCCCCGAGGTGCGGGTGGGCGTTGGCGTCGGTCGGCGGGCCGTGGGTCGCCCACCGGGTGTGACCGATGCCGGTGGTCGCCGCCGGCAGCGGCTGCTCCGCGATCGCCTTCTCCAGGTTGGCCAGCTTCCCGGCCTTCTTGTCGACGGCCAGCGTGCCGCCGACGACGAGGGCCACCCCCGCGGAGTCGTACCCCCGATACTCCAGGCGGCGCAGTCCTTCGACGACGACCTCCTGGGCTGACTTCGGCCCGACGTAGCCCACGATCCCGCACATGGGGCACGACTCTACCGAGCATCGGGCCCGGCCCCGACGACCCAGGCGGCGGCGCGGCTGACAGACTCCCCGCATGTCCGCAGGCGGGAGCCCCCCGGTCGAGGAGTCCACCGGCCGCGAGTCGTCGCCGTACCTCGAGCTCGACCGCGACACGTGGGCCTCCCTGACCCCCCACGTCGAGGCGACGCTGACCGACGACGAGATCGCCCGGCTCCGCGGCCTGGGCGACAGCCTCGACCTGCGCGAGGTCCAGGACGTCTACCTGCCGCTGTCACGGCTGCTGAGCATGTACGTGGAGTCCTCGGGCAAGCTGCACCGCGACACCGAGACGTTCCTGCACCAGCGCACCCCGCCGCGCACCCCGTTCGTGATCGGGCTGGCCGGCTCGGTGGCCGTGGGCAAGTCCACCACCGCCCGCGTGCTGCAGCAGATGCTCGCCCACTGGCCCGAGCACCCCAACGTGGCGCTGGTCACCACCGACGGGTTCCTCTACCCCAACGCCGAGCTCGAGCGCCGCGGGCTGCTGCAGCGCAAGGGCTTCCCGGAGTCCTACGACCGGCGGGCGCTGCTGCGCTTCGTGATCGACATCAAGTCCGGCCGGGACGAGGTCGACGCCCCGACCTACTCCCACCTGGTCTACGACGTCATGCCCGAGGAGCGGGTCGTGGTCAGGCGGCCCGACATCGTGATCATCGAGGGCCTCAACGTCCTCCAGCCGGCCCGGGTCCGCGAGGACGGCAGCGCCGGGCTGACCCTGAGCGACTTCTTCGACTTCTCGATCTACGTCGACGCCGGCCGGGACAACATCCGGGACTGGTACGTCTCGCGCTTCCTGCGGCTGCGTGAGACCGCGTTCCGCGACCCGGGTTCCTACTTCGCCCGGTACGCCGCGTTCTCCCAGGGCGAGGCCGTGCGCGAGGCCGAACGGATCTGGGACACCATCAACGGGCCCAACCTGGTCGACAACATCCTGCCCACGCGTCCGCGGGCCACGCTGGTGCTGCGCAAGGACGGCGACCACTCGGTGCGCTACGTCCGCCTCCGCAAGGTCTGAGGTCGCTCCCGGACGCACGACGGGCCACGACCTGGAGGTCGTGGCCCGTCGTGCGTCTGGGTGGTGGGGTCGCTCAGGCGCCCTTGCCGGTCACCGTCACGGGCACGTTGCCGCGGGTGGCCTTGGAGTAGGGGCACACCTGGTGGGCGGCCTCGACCAACCGCTGGGCGGTCGCGTCGTCCACGCCGGGGATGGTGGCGGTGATGTCGGCGGTGATCGCGAAGGAGTCTCCCTCCGGGCCGAAGCCGACAGCGATCTCCACGGTGGAGGCGGAGGTGTCGACACCGTCCTTCTTGGCGACCAGGCCGAGCGCGCCCTGGAAGCATGCGCCGTAGCCGACCGCGAACAGCTGCTCGGGGTTGGTGCCGGTGCCGGGACCGCCGGTCTCCTGCGGTGCCGTGAGCGCGAGGTCGAGGACGCCGTCCTCGCTCCTCGCGTGGCCGGCGCGCCCACCGGTGACGGTGGCGCGGGCGGTGTAGACGATCTTCTCCGGGGTGTCGGTCATGACCGCCCCAACCGTGCGGGCTCCCGGAGTCTTCCCCGACGTCCGCATGGCGGACGGGCCGCGGTCGGCACCGGCGGCCGGGTCAGAGCGCGAGGCGGGCGCGGACCACGGCGGCCAGCCGCTCGGCGACGGCGACGGCCCGGTCCTGCTCGGGGGCCTCGACCATGACGCGCACGATCGGCTCGGTCCCCGAGGCCCGCAGCAGGACGCGGCCCTCACCCGCGAGGCCGGCCTCCTCCGCGGCCACGGCGGCCAGGACCCCCTCGTCGTCGGTGCGGGCGCGGTCCACGCCGCGGACGTTGAGCAGCACCTGCGGGAGGCGGGTCATCACGCCGGCCAGGTCGGCCAGGCTGCGCCCGGTGGACGCCATCCGGGCCAGCACCTGCAGTGCGGTCAGCAGGCCGTCCCCGGTCGTGGCGTGGTCGCTCAGGATCACGTGGCCGGACTGCTCGCCGCCGAGGTTGTAGCCGCCGGCGTTCATGGCCTCGAGCACGTAGCGGTCGCCCACGGCGGCCCGCAGGACGGTGACGCCGGCCCGCTCGAGGGCCTGGACGAAACCGAGGTTGCTCATCACCGTGGCGACCACGGTGTCGTGCACCAGCAGGCCCTGCTCGTGCAGCCCGAGGGCCAGCACGGCCATGATCTGGTCGCCGTCCACGACCGCGCCGGTGTGGTCGACGGCCAGGCAGCGGTCGGCGTCGCCGTCGACGGCGAATCCCGCGTCGGCGCCGTGGGCGACCACCGCGGCCGAGAGCCGTTCGAGGTGGTTCGATCCGTAGCCGTCGTTGATGTTGGTGCCATCCGGTTCGTCACCGATCGCCACCACGGTGGCCCCGGAGTCGACCAGCGCGCGCGGCCCGACCTCGTGGGCGGCGCCGTGGGCGCAGTCCAGCACGACCCTCAGCCCCGCCAGCGGGCGCTCGACGGTGCGCACCAGGTGGGCGGCGTAGTCCTCGACGGTCGGGCCGTACGGGGTGACGCGGCCGACGTCGGCCCCGGTCGGCCGGTCCCAGGGGCGGCCGACGTGAGCCTCGATCTCGCGCTCCACGGCGTCGTCGAGCTTGCGACCGCCACGGGCGAGCAGCTTGATGCCGTTGTCGGGCATCGGGTTGTGGGAGGCGCTGATGACCACGCCCAGGTCGGCCCCGAGGGTGCCGGTCAGGTAGGCCACACCCGGTGTCGGCAGGACCCGCAGTCGCAGCACGTCCATCCCGGCCGACGCCAGGCCGGCCACCACCGCGTGCTCGAGGAACTGCCCCGACACCCGGGTGTCGCGACCCACGACGGCCAGCGGGCGCGGCCCGACGTACGACCCGTCCTCGACGAGGACACGCGCGGCCGCGACGCCGAGCTCCATGGCGAGCTCGGCGGTCAGCGCGCCGTTGGCCAGGCCGCGGACGCCGTCGGTGCCGAAGAGTCGGCCCATGACAGGCTCCCCGGCGCGGATCAGCGCTTGCTGAACTGGGGCGCCTTGCGGGCCTTCTTCAGGCCGGCCTTCTTGCGCTCGATGGCGCGCGAGTCGCGGGTCAGCAGACCGGCGGCCTTGAGGTTGGCGCGGTTGGCGTCGAGGCCGACGTCGTTGAGCGCTCGGGCCACGCCGAGGCGCAGCGCGCCGGCCTGGCCGGTGATGCCGCCGCCGTGGATGCGGGCGACGACGTCGAAGCGGCCCTCGAGCTGGGTCGCGGCGAAGGGCTCGTTGACGACCTGCTGGTGCAGCTTGTTCGGGAAGTACGAGTCCAGCGTGCGGCCGTTGACGCGCCACTGGCCGGTGCCCGGGACGATGCGCACACGAGCCACGGCCTCCTTGCGGCGGCCGGTGGCCGCGGCGGGGGCGATGGTGGCCGGGCGGTCCGTGGACTCGGCGCTGGGCACGGTCTCGGAGCTGTAGGCGACGCCCTGCTCGTCGGCCTGGTAGGTCTCCTCGACCTCGGTGGTGTCAGCCACGTCATTCCTCACTGGTGCTCTACTGGTGCGTTCGGTGTCGGGTGCAGCTGCTCAACGGGCGAGCAGGGTCACTGGGTGACCTGGCGGATCTCGAAGGGCTTCGCCTGCTGCGCCTCGTGCGGGTGGGTCGGACCCGAGTAGACCTTCAGCTTGCCGAGCATCGCGCGGCCGAGCTTGTTCTTGGGCAGCATCCCCCACACGGCGTTCTCGACGGCCTTGCGGGCGTCCTTGGCGATCAGCTCGCCGATCGGCGTGGCCGAGAGCCCGCCGGGGTAGCCCGAGTGGCGGTAGACCATCTTCTTGGTGGCCTTGTCGCCGCTGATCGAGACCTTCTCCGCGTTGATGACGACGACGAAGTCGCCGACGTCCATGTGCGGGGCGTACATCGGCTTGTGCTTGCCGCGCAGCAGCGTGGCGGTCTCGACGGCGAGACGACCGAGGACCACGTCCTCGGCGTCGATGACGTGCCACTGTCGCTGGATGTCAGCGGGCTTCGGGCTGTACGTACGCACGGTGATAGGGCCTTCTGGTCGGTGTCGGTCGAGCAGGGCGTCCGGCGGGTCTGGTCGCCCGCTCGGGGCCGGATCGGTGCAGGGCGCACCTGGGAGTCGTCGCGCGGCTGGCCGCGACCGTTGATGCTACGGCGGGGCCGAGGTACAGGTCAAAACGACCCGCACGGCGGTGTCCGGCCCCGGTCCGCCACGCCTTGTCCGTCCCCACCACCTGATGGCGCCGCTGGCGCCGCGCGTCTAGGTTGTGGGCGTGACCGACTCTCTCACCGTACGCGACAACCGCACCGGGCAGGAGTACGACCTCCCGATCACCGACGGCGCCGTCGACGGCGCCGACCTGGGCAAGATCAGGGCCGGCGACGACCAGCCCGGGCTGGCCGTCTACGACCCCGGCTTCGTCAACACCGCCTCCTGCCGCTCGTCGGTGACCTTCATCGACGGGGACAAGGGGATCCTGGAGTACCGCGGCTACCCGATCGAGCAGCTCGCCGAGGGCTCGAACTTCCTCGAGGTGGCCTACCTGCTCAACCACGGGGCGCTGCCCACCAAGGCGGAGTTCGACGCCTGGGAGCACGAGATCACCTACCACACGTTCGTGCACGAGAACATCAAGTCGTTCATGGAGGGCTTCCGCTACGACGCCCACCCGATGGGCATGCTGATGGCCTCCGTGGGCGCGCTGTCCACGTTCTACCCCGATGCCCGCGACATCCACGAGCCCGCGAACCGCCACATGCAGATCGTGCGGCTGATCGCGAAGATGCCGACGCTGGGCGCCTGGTCCTTCCGCCACGCGCAGGGCAAGCCGTTCGTCTACCCCGACAACGACCTGTCCTACACCGCGAACTTCCTCTCGATGCTGTTCCGGATGAGCGAGAAGACCTTCGAGCCCGACCCCCGGCTGGTCAAGGCGCTCGACGTGCTGTTCATCCTTCACGCCGACCACGAGCAGAACGCCTCCACCAACGCCGTACGCAGCGTCGGCTCGACCCAGGTCGACCCGTACTCCGCGGTCGCCGCCGGCGTCGGCGCGCTCTTCGGCCCGCTGCACGGCGGCGCCAACGAGGCCGTGCTGCGGATGCTGCGCCGGATCGGCTCGAAGGAGAACATCCCCTCCTTCATCGAAGGCGTGAAGGACGGCAACGAGAAGCTGATGGGCTTCGGGCACCGGGTCTACAAGAACTACGACCCCCGCGCGCGGATCATCAAGAAGGCCGCCGACGACGTCTTCCAGGTCACCGGGGTCAACCCGCTGCTCGAGATCGCGCTGGAGCTGGAGAAGATCGCGCTCGAGGACGAGTACTTCGTCCAGCGCAAGCTCTACCCGAACGTCGACTTCTACTCCGGGCTGATCTACGAGGCGTTCCAGTTCCCGCCCGAGATGTTCACGGTCCTCTTCGCGATCGGCCGCACCCCCGGCTGGCTCGCGCAGTGGGAGGAGCTGGTGCAGGACAAGGAGCAGAGGATCGCGCGCCCGAAGCAGATCTACACCGGGGCCCGGACGCTCGACTTCGTCCCGTCCTCGGAGCGCTGGGCCTGAGCGTGCCCTCCCCGACGTACGTCCTCGTCGACGGGGAGAACATCGACGCCACCCTCGGCAACTCGATCCTGGGCAGGCGCCCCCAGCCGACGGAACGACCGCGCTGGGAGCGTCTGCTCGACTTCGTCGCCACCGAGTGGGACTGCGAGCCGAGCGGGTTGTTCTACCTCGCCGTCAACGGCGAGCTGCCGATGTCCTTCGTGCAGGCGCTCACCGCGCTGCACTACAAGCCGATCCCGCTGCAGGGCGCGCCCGGGCAGAAGGTCGTCGACATCGCCATCCTGCGCACGCTGGAGGAGATCGCGCAGCGCGAGGCCGACGTCGTGCTGGTCAGCAACGACGGCGACTTCTTCGACCACGTCGCGACGCTGCTGGACGGCTCCACCCGCCGGGTGGGCCTGATCGGGTTCACCGAGTTCCGCAACCACCTCTTCACCTCGCTGGTGCCGCGCGGGCTGGAGGTCTTCGACCTCGAGGACGACGTCGACGCGTTCACCACGCGCCTGCCCCGCCTGCGCGTGATCCCGATCGACGACTTCGACCCGCGCCAGTTCCTGTGAGCGGGCCCGTCGGGGTCGTGCTCGACCTCGGCAACGTCGTCCTCGACTGGGACCCCGTGCACGCGGTCGCGGCCGGCGTCGGCGACCACGAGGCCCGGGCCTTCCTGGCGACCGACGAGCTCGACTTCCACGCCTTCAACCACGGCCCGGACTCCGGGCAGGACTGGGACGACGCGCTCGCGAGCGTCGCCCGGGACCACCCGCGGTGGCTGCCGCACGCCCGGGCCTACCGCGAGCACTTCGCGAGCTCCCTGCGGGGCGAGGTGCCCGGCACCGGGGAGCTGGTGCGCGCGCTGCACCGCCGCGGCGTACGCCTGTGGGGCCTGACGAACTGGAGCCACGAGCTGTGGCCGCACGCCCCCGCCCGCTTCGACGTGCTGGGCCTGCTCGAGGACGTCCTGGTCTCCGGGACCGAGGGCGTGGCCAAGCCCGACCCCCGAGTCTTCGAGGTGCTGCGACGACGCACGGGCGTGCCGCTGGAGCAGCTGGTCTTCGTCGACGACCGCACCGAGAACGTCGCTGCCGGGGCCGCCGCCGGCCTCGACGCGGTGCTCTTCACCGACGCCGGGGCCCTGCGCCGCGACCTGGTCGAGCGCGGGCTGCTCAGCCCGGGGTGATCCCGGCGCGCACCTCGTCGAGGGCCGCGTCGAGCCCGACCTGCGGCGCCCAGCCCCAGCTGCGGGCGCGGTCCGCACGCACCTGCCCGGTCCACTCGTCGGTCTCGACCCACTCGGGTCCGACCCCGAGCGCCTCGGTCACCGCGCCGAGGTAGTCGCGCCAGGTCGCGGGCCCCGCCGCGACGTTGACCACGGTGCACCCCCCCGCCAGCGGGCCGCGGGCGACGTCGTCGGACTCCTGCACCCGTGCCGTGGCGACGTCCGCGGCCAGGGCGGCCAGGTCGTCGACGTGGATCCAGGCGAAGCTCTTGCGGGGGTCCACCCGCCGGGCGGACGCGTCGTCGCGGACGGCGGCCGGGCGCAGCGAGTTCCACACCGAGCTGGCTCCGGCGCCGAGGACGGCCGGCGGGCGCAGCAGCACCCGCGTCAGGCCGGTGACCTCGGCCAGGGCCTCGTCGGTCTCCCGCTTGGTCACCGCGTAGTCGCCCCCGTCCTCGCCGACCAGCGCGGAGGACTCGTCGACGTCGCCCCGGCCCGGGGAGCGGTCGTAGACCGCCGCGGTCGAGACGTGCACCAGGCGAGCGACGCCGGCGTCGGCCGCGGCGCGCGCCAGCAGCGGGGTGCCCTCGACGGCCACCCGACGCTGGGTGGCCAGGTCGGTGCCCATCGGGTGCACCGTGGTGACCACGGCGTCGGCCCCCAGCACCACCTCGTCGGCGACGCCGGGGTCCCCGAGCTCCCCCACGTGCTCCTCGGTGCCCTCCGGCGCGGTCCCGGCCCGGCGCACCAGGGCCCGCACGGTGGCGCCCCGCTCCAGGAGCGCGGCGCAGGTCCGCGCCCCGACGAGCCCGTTGGCGCCGGTGACGACGACGACGGGGGCGGACGGGGCGGTGGCGGAGGAGGTGCTCGTGGGCTGGCTCATCCCCCCACCCTGTCAGCGGCCGGGCCCCCCACCCGGGTGCGCCGGGCTCAGACCACGGCGCTGTCCCGGCCGTCCCAGTAGGGCCTGCGGAGGTCGCGCTTGAGGATCTTGCCGGTGGGGTTGCGCGGCAGCGCCGCGACCACGTCGACCGAGGTCGGGGACTTGAAGACGGCCAACGACGCCCGACAGTGGGCGATCAGCTCCTCCGGGGTCGCCGACGCCCCCGGACGCAGCGACACGACCGCCTTGACCGTCTCGCCCCAGCGGTCGTGCGGGACCCCGATCACGGCGACCTCGGCGACCGCGGCGTGCTCGGCCAGCACCCGCTCCACCTCGGGGCTGTAGACGTTCTCGCCGCCGGTGATGATCATGTCCTTGATCCGGTCCTCCACGAAGACGTAGCCCTCCGCGTCGACCCGGCCGAGGTCGCCGGTGCGGAACCAGCCGTCGGCCGTGACCGCGGCCGCGGTCTCCTCCGGGAGCCCCAGGAACCCCGCCATCAGCTGCGGCGTGCGCAGCCAGAGCTCACCACGCTCGCCGACCCCGACGTCGCTGAGCGTGTCGGGCGAGACGACCCGTACCTCCACCCCCGGCAGCGCCCGACCGGCCGAGACGAGCAGGTCGTGCCGGCCCGACGCCATCGCCTCGCGGTGGGCCTCGGGCATCAGGTGCGTGGCCACGCCGGCGACCTCCGTCAGGCCGTAGACCTGGATGAAGTCCGTGTCGGGCCACACCGTCATGGCCTCGCGCAGCAGCGGCAGCGGCATCGGTGCGGCGCCGTAGGTGTAGGTGGTCAGACGTCCGAAGAGCGCGACCGCGTCGGGACCCGACTGCAGCACCTGCGCCAGCACCGCGGGCACCAGGAACGTCGCGGTCGCCCCGGCCACGATCGCGGCCCCGAGCGAGGCGGCGTCGGGCTCACGGGTCATCACGCTCGGGACGCCGTCGTGGATGCCGAACAGGACGTAGGACGAGCCGCCCACGTGGAACAGCGGCATCGCGACCATCGACTTCTGGCCGGGCCGGAACTCCCAGCCGTCGTGGGCGGCCAGGGTGTGCGCGACCATGTTGGCCTGGGTCAGCATGACCCCCTTGGGCCGTCCGGTCGTGCCGGAGGAGTACATCACCAGGCAGACGTCGCCGGGCTCGACCTCGGGGTCGCGGCCGACCGGCTCGGCGGCGGCCAGCAGCGCCTCCCACCCGTCGCCCTGGCCGCCGTCGGGCGTCACCTCGACCACGTGCTCGACGTGCGGCAGGCGGCGACGGAGCGCCTCGACCAGCGGCAGCAGCTCGGAGCCGACGACGAGGACCTTGGCCCGGCAGTCGTTGACGGTGTGGTCGACCTCGTCCCCGGCCAGGCGCCAGTTGACGATGGCGTTGGCGGCCCCGAGGGACCCGGCGGCCAGCGACAGCTCGACGCAGGCCGGGTGGTTCTTGTCGAGGAAGGCCACCACGTCGCCACGCCGCACCCCGAGGCCGTGCAGGGCGCCGGCGGCCCGGCGTACGCGCCCGTCCCACTCCGCCCAGGTCCAGGTGCGTCCGAGGTACGTCATGGCCTCGGCGTCGGGGGTGGTCGCCGCCCAGTGGGCGAGCCGGTCGTCGGTGAAGGTCGGGTGCGGGGCGTCCATGCCTGAGTGTGGCCGGGCCCGCGGGGCGCTACAAGGCTGCGAGGATCGGGACGTGCAGCGCGGGTCGAGGGTGGCGGTGGTGGGTCTCGGCAGCGCCGGGAGCACGCTCGCGGTCCTGCTGCACGACGCCGGGCACGACGTCACCGTGGTCGAGCAGGCCACCGCCCCGGGCGCGGTCGGCGCCGGGATCTGGCTGCAGGAGCTCGGCCAGCGGGTGCTGGACCGGATCGGGCTGCTGGAGCCGCTGCGGGCGGCCTCGCAGGAGGTCTCGCGCGTGGACGTCCGCACCGCCGGCGGGCGGCGCCTGGTCGACCTCTCCTACGCCGACCTGCGCGGGTCGGTGCCCGCGCTCGGCGTGCACCGAGGCACGCTCTTCGACCTGCTCCGCGGCGCGGTCGGCGCCCGGGGCGTCCGGGTCGATCTCGGCGTCCGCGTCACCGGCGCCCGTCCCGTTGGCGACGGGGTCGTGCTGACCACCGAGCAGGGTGACCACGGGACCTACGACCTGATCGTGGGCGCCGACGGCAGCCGGTCGCGCGTGCGCGCCTCGCTCGGGGTCACGCGACGCGACCACCCGTACGCCTTCGGCGCGCTCTGGGCGGTCGTCGACGACCCCGACGGCCTCGCCGGCGACGCGCTGTGGCAGGGCCTGCGCGGGACCCGGGAGTACGTCGGGGTGCTGCCCACCGGGCTGGGTCGCGCGTCGATCTTCAGCTCGGTGCGGCTGGCCGACGTCCCGCGGGTGCAGGCCGGTGGGCTGGCGGCGTGGCGGGAGCGGTGCGCGCCGCTCGCCGGGCCGGCGGCACCGCTGCTGGACCGCGTCACCGCCCTGCTGCCGGCGGCCTACCGCGACGTCGCGGTCCGCACGACCCACCGCACCTGCGGTGCGGGAGGTCGCCCGGCCGGCGCCGTGCTGGTGGGCGACGCCGCCCACGCGATGAGCCCCCAGCTGGGGGCGGGCACCTCGCTGGCGCTCGCCGACGCCTGGACCCTCCACCACGCGCTGGCGACCCGGCCGGACCTGGCCACCGCCCTGGCCGCGCACGAGGCGATGCGGGCGCCGCACGTGCGGTGGTACCAGTGGTGGACGCGCCTGATGATGCCGGTCTTCCAGAGCGACCTGACCCCGCTGGCGTGGCCGCGGGACCTGCTCGCGCCGGCCGTGTGCCGGCTGCCCGGCGCGGCACCGACGCTGGTCGGCACCCTGAGCGGTGACCGCACCTCGCCGTGGTCGCGGTGCGTCCTGCCGGGCGGACCGCCCGAGGAGGATGCTGGACGGGGCGCACCGGAGCGGGTCGCCCGGCAGCCCTCCTAGACCGTCTCGTGGTGGGGGCGGCCGGGGTCGTCCTCCGCCGGGTCGGTGACCCGGGTGCGCATCGCCTCGAGCTGGGCGCACACCGCCGCGCCGTAGAAGAACGCCACCGACGCCATCAGGCTCCACAGCAGCAGCGCCACGATCCCGGCCAGAGGACCGTAGGTGGTCCCGAAGGAGCCGCTGGCCTCGACGTAGAGCCCCAGGCCCGCCGTGGCGGCCATGCACATGATGACCGAGACGCCGGCGCCCAGCGCCAGCCACGACAGGGCCGGCTGGCGCCGCCGCGGGCTGTGGTCGAGGAGCACCGCGATGGTGAGCACGAGCAGGACCAGGCCCGCCGGCCAGCGCAGGACGTTCCACCAGGTGCGGGACGACCCGCCCCACCCGTAGACCTCGGTCATCGCCTCCGCGAACGCGCCGCCGGCGACCAGGAGCAGGAAGCCGACCCCGGTCGGCACGGCCAGCAGCGCGGTCAGGACGGCGGCGCGGCCGTACTTCGCACGGGCGGGTCGGTCGCGGCGGATCCCGTAGATGCGGTTGGTGCCACGCTCGACCTGCGCCATGGCGGTGGTCATCGACATCAGGGCCACCAGCAGGCCCAGGACCAGCGCCACCTCGCCCGAGGCCTCGGGCGAGGTGGTCGCCCGGGCGAGCGCGTCGCCGCTGCTGCTCTGCCCGGGCGAGACGGCCTCGATGGTCAGCGCGACCACCCGGGCCGGCTTCTCGTCGTCGATGTCGGCGGCCAGGCCGGTGACGGCGAGCAGGAAGGGCACCACGGCCAGGCACACCTGCAGGGCCAGCGCCCGGCTGTTGGTGAACCCGTCGCCGTAGCGGAACCGGACGAACGAGTCGAGCAGGACCCGTCCGACCCCGTGGTGCCGGGCGAGGTGCCAGGCGTCCTCGGCGTCGAGCTCGTCACCGTCCATCTCGATGGTCACCGGGACGGTCCGCGCGGTGGTCACGGCGGAACTCTGGCACACCCGGCGCGCCCCTGCGGCCGGTCGACCGCCCGGGATCTTGGCTGACCGTCAGGCCCGTCTCAGCAACCTCACAGACGCACGACCCACAGTAGGGACATGTCCGACCAGACCCCCCCAGCCGACCGCCCCTCCCCCGAGCACCCGCCGACCGGCCCGAACGGCCCCTACGGGTCCACCGGGTCCACCGGGTCCTGGGGCCACGAGCCGACCACCGAGCTCGGCCCCTCCGGTCAGGGGGGCGCCCCGCCGGCCGGCTCGCCGTTCGGGGCACCGTTCGGGGCGCCGCGCCCCCGCGAGCGCTCGCGGGGGCGCAAGCGCTACGCCGCGGGAGTCCTGGTCGCGGCGCTGGTCGTGGGCGGTGCCGCCGGGCTCGGCGGCGCGGCGGCGTACTCGACGTGGTTCGACGACGAGGGCGGCCTCGGTGGCGGCAGCACCTCGGTGACCACCTCGGCGGTGGTCGACACCGGCGCCGGCGACGGCTCCGAGACCGACGTCGAGCAGGTCGCCGCCGCGGTGCTGCCGTCGGTGGTCAAGCTGGACGTGGCCGGCGAGGAGGGCTCCGGGTCGGGCTCCGGCGTGATCATCTCCTCCGACGGCCGGATCCTGACCAACAACCACGTGGCCGAGGTCGCCGCCGACGGCGGCACGATCACGATCTCCTTCAGCGACGGCAGCACCGCGCCGGCCGAGATCGTCGGCCTGGACCCGATCACCGACATCGCCGTCGTCCGGGCCCAGGGCGTCTCCGGGCTGACCCCGGCGACCATCGGCAGCTCCGCCGACCTGAACGTGGGTGAGGACGTCGTGGCGATCGGGTCCCCGTACGGCCTCGACGCGACCGTGACCTCGGGCATCGTCAGCGCCGTCGGCCGCCCGGTCGACGTCGGGCAGGACGCCGAGGGCAACGTCACCGCCTACCCGGCGGTGCAGACCGACGCCGCGATCAACCCCGGCAACAGCGGCGGCCCGCTGGTCGACTCCCAGGGCAGGGTCGTCGGCATCAACTCCTCGATCCGCACCAGCGGTAGCTCGGCGACGGGCGAGTCCTCGGGCTCGATCGGGCTCGGGTTCGCCATCCCCATCGACGACGTGCTGCCGATCGTGGAGCAGATCAACGCCGGCGAGGAGCCCACCCACGCCCTGCTCGGGATCTCCGTGCAACCGGTGCAGGCCGCCGCCGAGGGCGGCGCCCCGGTCGCCGCCGGCGCCCAGGTCGCGGAGGTCAACGACGGGTCGGCGGCCGAGGAGGCCGGACTGGAGCAGGGCGACGTGGTCACCGCGGTGGACGACATCCGGATCTCCGACCCGGACTCGCTGATCACCACGGTGCGCAGCTACCGTCCCGGCGACCAGGTCGAGGTCACCTACGTCCGCGGCGACGCCGAGCAGACCACGATGCTGACCCTGGGCTCCGACGGCGACGCCCCCACGAGCTGACCCGCCCGGCGGCGGCGGGGGCCCGGGGGCTGCCGATCCGGCGCAATTGCAGCCGCACGACCGGATCGTGGTGCCAGATCATGTCGCGAGCCGACAATTGCGCCGGATCCGCCACCCACGGCAACCTGCTGCGGCTGAAGGTGCAGCGGACGCTGGGCGGCGGGCGTACGGCCGATCCAGCGCAATTGCAGCCGTACGACCGGTCGGCGACCCCTGAACCGGTCAGAACCCGACAATTGCGCCGGATCGGCCACCACCACCCACCCTCAGCGCGCCCGGACCACCCGCGCCTCGTCCCAGACCGGGCCGTCGGGCTCGTAGACCTCGCCGTCCGAGCCGTAGACCAGGAAACGGTCGAAACCCCGCGCGAACCACCGGTCGTGGGTGACGGCCACGACCGTGCCGGCGAAGGCCGCCAGGCCGTCCTCCAGCGCCTCGGCCGACTGGACGTCGAGGTTGTCGGTGGGCTCGTCGAGCAGCAGCAGCGTGGCGCCCGAGAGCTCGAGCAGCAGGATCTGGAAGCGGGCCTGCTGCCCGCCCGAGAGCTGCTCGAAGCGCTGCTCGCCGGCGTGCGCCAGCTCGTAGCGGTCCAGGACGCGCGCCGCCTGCTCGCGGCCCATCCCCGCCCGGCCCCCGCCGTCGGGGCCCCGCTCCCCGCGGTGCAGCACCTCCAGCAGGGTGCGGCCCCGCAGCTCCGGGTGCTCGTGGGTCTGCACGAACCAGCCGGGGCGCACGCGGGCGCCGAGCCGCGCGCGACCGGTGTGCGGCACCGGCTCGACCGGCTTCTCCTCGACCGGGCGGTGCTCCACGTCGGGATCGGTGCCCCCGGCGGCGAGCAGCCGCAGGAAGTGCGACTTGCCGGAGCCGTTCGAGCCCAGCACGGCGACCCGCTCGCCGTACCAGACCTCGAGGTCGAAGGGCTCCATCAGCCCGGTCAACCCGAGCTGCTCGCAGACCACGGCGCGCTTGCCCGTACGCCCGCCGGTCAGTCGCATGGTCACCTGCTGCTCGCGCGGCTGCTCGGTCGGCGGCCCTGCCTCCTCGAACTTGCGCAGCCGGGTCTGCGCGGCCTTGTACTGCGCAGCGAGTCCGTCGTTGAACTCCGACTTGACCCGGTAGCGCAGGACCAGCGCGACCAGCTTGGCGTGCTCCTCGTCCCAGCGTCGGCGCAGCTCCTCGAAGCGGGCGAACCGGTCGCGGCGCGCGTCGTGGTACGACCCGAACCCGCCGGGGTGGGTCCATACGGTGTTGCCCGCGGCCCCCAGCTCGACGGTGACCACCCGGGTCGCGGTGTTGGCCAGCAGCTCACGGTCGTGGCTGACGAAGAGGATCGTCTTGGCCGAGTCGCGGATGCGACCCTCCAGCCACGTCTTGCCGGGCACGTCGAGGAAGTTGTCGGGCTCGTCGAGCAGGAGCACCTCGTCGGGGCCGGCCAGCAGGTACTCCAGCACCAGCCGCTTCTGCTCCCCGCCCGACAGCGTCCGCAGCTCGCGGTGCCGGACCCGGTCGTAGGGCACCCCCAGGGCGCGCACGGTGCAGACGTCCCAGGTGACCTCCACGTCGTAACCGCCGGCGTCGGCGTAGTCGCCCAGCGCGGCGGCGTAGCGCAGCTGCGTGGGCTCGTCGTCGGTGTCCATCAGCGCCAGCTCGCAGGCGTCGACGGTCGCCGCGGCCGTGCGTACCCGCGGTGGGGCCACCGACAGCAGCAGGTCCGCCACGGTCGGCTCCCCGTCGGGCGTGCCGGGGCGGCCGAGCCCGGCGGCGACCATCTGGCGCATCACCCCGAGACCGCCCGTGCGGGTCACGGCACCGGCGTGGGGCTCGATCTCGCCGGTGACGATGCGCAGCAGGGTGGTCTTGCCGGCCCCGTTGGCGCCCACCAGGGCCACCTTCGCCCCGTCGCCGACGCGGAAGGAGACGTCATCGAGGAGCACCCTGCCGTCGGGCAGCTCGTAGCGCACTCCGCTGACCTCGACGTGTCCCACGCCTCCATCCTCCCCTGCCGCCCCCCACCGGCGCAGGTCGGTTCGCCCGCACCCTGCTCACGGGTCGGTCCAGGGTGGGTTACCGACGCGTAGGTTCACGCGTCATGATGGAGCCGGACGTCGGTCACGGCGCCCGAGCGGCGGTCGCACCGGCGGCCCCCACCGACGCGAGCAGGAGGCGAGCGATGCAGCTCGAGCTGTCCGAGGAGGACCGCGCGTTCCGCGAGGAGATGCGCGACTTCTTCACCACCAAGGTCCCCGAGGAGATCCGCGACGCGGTCGAGCAGGGCCACGAGCTCTCCAAGGAGCAGATCGTGGCGAGCCAGCAGGTGCTCAACGCCGCCGGCCTGGCCGTGCCCCACTGGCCCGAGCAGTACGGCGGGCGCGGCTGGAGCGTCCTGCGCCGCCACCTGTGGAACGAGGAGATGCAGCGCGCCTGCGTGCCGGCGCCGCTGGCGTTCAACACCTCGATGATCGGCCCGGTGCTCGCGCAGTTCGGCAGCGAGGAGCTCAAGGAGCGCTTCATGGCGCCCACCGCGAACCTCGACGTCTGGTGGAGCCAGGGCTTCTCGGAGCCCGACGCCGGCTCCGACCTGGCGAGCCTGCGCACCACCGCGATCCGCGACGGCGACGACTGGGTCGTCAACGGCCAGAAGACCTGGACCACGCTCGGGCAGCACGGCGACTGGATCTTCACGCTGGTGCGCACGAACCCCGACGTGAAGAAGCAGGCCGGCATCTCGATGCTGCTCATCGACATGACCTCCCCCGGCCTCGAGGTCCGTCCGATCGAGCTCATCGACGGTGGCCACGAGGTCAACGAGGTCTGGTTCTCCGACGTCCGTGTCCCCGGCGCCAACCTCGTCGGCGAGGTCGACGGCGGGTGGACGATCGCGAAGTACCTCCTCGGCAACGAGCGGGTCGGCGTGGCCCCGGTGGCCGCGACCAAGCGCAACCTGGCCCTGGCCAAGCAGCGGTACGCCGAGCGCGTCGCCGCCGACCCGCTGCTCGCGGCCCGCGTCGCCGAGCTGGAGAACGAGCTGCTCGCCCTCGAGCTGACCGCGCTGCGCGTGGTCGCCCACTCCGAGGGCGGGGAGCCGCACCCGGCGAGCTCGGTGCTGAAGCTGAAGGGCACCGAGCTGCAGCAGGCCGTCAGCGAGCTCGCGGTCGACCTCGCCGGACCCGGCTCGCTGGCCTCCGGCGCGGGCGACGGCTCCGCGCTCCCCGGTTACGCCCGCCGGGCGACGCCGACCTACCTGAACCTGCGCAAGGCCTCCATCTACGGCGGCTCCAACGAGGTCCAGCGTCAGATCATCAGCAAGACGATCCTCGGGCTCTGAGGGGACGGGACAGACATGGACTTCACCTACGACGACGAGCAGGTCGCCCTGCGCGACGCGGTGCGCGGCCTGGTCGGCAAGACCTACTCCGACCACGAGCACCGCCGCCGGACCACCCACGACGACCCCGGCTTCGACGAGAAGCAGTGGGCCCGGATGGCCGAGATGGGCATCCTCGGGCTGCCGTACGCCGAGGCCGACGGTGGTGTCGGCGCCGGCCCGGTCGAGATCGGCATCGTGGCCCAGGAGATGGGTCGTGTCATCGCGCCGGAGCCGTTCCTGACCTGCGTGGTCCTGGCCGGTGGCCTGGTGTCCGCGGCCGGCACGACCGAGCAGCGCGAGGAGGTCCTCGGCGCCGTGGCCGCGGGCGAGCGGGTGCTCGCCCTGGCCCACGACGAGCCGGGCCGCGGGTGGGTGTCCACCGCCTCGGCGGTCACGGCCACCGAGCAGGCCGGGTCCTGGACGCTCGACGGCGTCAAGGAGCCGGTCGTCCAGGGCGCCCGCGCGGACACCCTGGTGGTGACCGCGGCGCTGCCGGACGGCGGCACGGGCCTGTTCCTCGTCGACGGCGACGCCGCCGACCTCGAGCGCGAGTCCTACCGGACCTACGACGGCGGCCGCGCCGCCAGGGTCACCTTCGCGGGCACGTCGGCCACGCCGCTGGGCGAGGTCGCCGACCGGGTGGCCACCGTCGCCACCATCCTCGACGTCGGCCGCATCACCGCCGCCAACGAGGCCCTGGGGTCGATGGAGACCGCGCTGCGGCTCACCACCGACTACCTCAAGAGCCGCAAGCAGTTCGGCGTCACCCTCAACACCTTCCAGGCGCTCACCTTCCGCGCCGCGGACATGTACGTCTCGCTCGAGCTGGCCAGCTCGATGGTGCAGTGGGCGACGATGGTGCTGATGAGCGGCGACGCCGAGGCGGCCTCCGACGCCGCCCGTCGTACCGCGCTGCAGGTCTCGCGGGCCGCGCGCCACGTCGGCCAGGAGGCCATCCAGCTGCACGGCGGCATCGGCGTCACCGCCGAGTACGCCGTGGGCAACCACGTGGCCCGGCTCACCGCGCTGGACCACCTGCTCGGCGACGGCACCCACCACCTGGGCCAGCTGGTCGGCCGGATCGGCGACCACGACGGGGTGGACCCGCTGCACTGAGCCGGGGGCTCGGTCAGGCCGGCTGCAGCGGGGCACCGTCGGCGACGGCGGGCGCCGCGTCGGCCGGGGCGAGCATCTCCTGCAGCTCGGCGTCGAAGCAGGCGAGCAGCCGGTCCGGGTCCGGGATCACCGCGGCGTCGGTCTTGAAGCCCACGTGCACGGCCCCGGCGTAGGTGAAGATGCAGGTCCCGAGGGCCTGCTCGCCGGATCCGGGGACCCAGCCCAGCAGCGCCTCGATGCGGGTGCCGGCGAGGTAGCGGTGCTCGGGAGGTCCGGGGACGTTGGTGGTCACCCCGATCGCCTTGGCGGCGAAGAAGCGCACCACCAGCCGACCCAGCGGCGCACCCATCAGCCCGATCGCGTGCAGCAGGGCGAAGGTGACCACCGGCTCCGGTGAGCTCTTGATCCGGTCCATCCGGCGCTTGGTCTCGGCCAGCCGCGTCGCCGCCCCGGGGTGGCCAGACGGGAGCCGGAGGATCACCAGGGCGAACCGGTTGCCGAGCCGCTGCGGCAGGGGCCGGTCGAGCGGGCGAAGGTTGACCGGGATCATCGTGGGCAGGTCGACCGGGACCCCGTGGTGAAGGGCCTGGTAGCGGTGCAGCGCGCCCGCGAGGGCGGCGGCGAGGACGTCGTTGACCGTCGTCCCGGTGCTGCCGGCGAGCTCTTTGACCTGGGCCAGCGGGACGGGGTCGCACCACAGGACGGCCTTGCCCGGGGTGACCCGGCCCGACAGCCGGGTCGGCGGTGTCCGGGTCAGCAGCAGCTTGCCCAGCACCTCGGGCGTGCGCACGGCGGCGACCACGCCGGCCACGGCCCGGGCCGCCGACGACGTCCGGGCCACGGGCGCCCGGACCGCGAGGGGCGGGGCGGGGGGCTCGTCGTCCGGGGCCGCGTCCGGACCCGCGTCGGTGATCGAGAGCAGCACGCGGGTCAGCGCGATGCCGTCGGCCAGGGCGTGGTGCAGCCGCAGGTAGAGGACCGTGCCCCGGGGGTGGCCCTCGATCAGGTGCACCTCCCACGGCGAGCGGCCCGGGTCCAGCGCGACCCCGAGGTGACGGCTGACGTGACGCTGCACGGCGGCGTCGTCGGCCCCGGCGGGCAGCCGGACCTCGTGCAGGTGGTCGTCCACCCGGAACCCGGGCGCCTCGACCCAGCGCGGCAGTCCGCCCGGAAGCCGCGGGCGGGCCGGGCGGGACCGGAACACCGGGTAGTGGTCGACCACCCGGCTCGTCAGCACCCGCGCGAAGTGGTCGCGGTCGAGGTGCCCCTCCAGCCGGACCAGGCACTCGATCACCATCAGGTTCTCGGCACGGTCGGTGCGCCACCAGATGGTGTCGACGGGGTTGAGCGAGAACGTGGTCACACCCCAGGGTGGCAGGGCCGGCGCGCGCGTGCCCCCTCCTCCGGGGTCATCCCGGCACCGCCCCGACCATCCGCAGCGCCAGCTCCCGGTAGTGCGCGGCCAGCACGTCGGGGTCCCAGCCGCGGGCGTCGTCGAACCACCGGGCCAGGTCGATGCCCAGCGAGAGCAGGGCGGCCGCGGTCATCCGCGGGTCGCCGGGTGCGAAGACACCCGCCCGGGCACCGTCCTCGATGACGCCGACCACCCGCGCGCTGATCGCACGGCGCAGGCCCTCGACCTCGGCCCGGTGGTCGGCGCCGAGCGCCTCGAGCTCGTAGTTCAGGATCCGCGCCGTCGTGTGGGCGCGGGCGTGGTGGCGCACGAAGTCGGCGGCCACCCGGCCGAGCCGCTCACGGTGGTCCGCGGACCCGGCCGCGGCGCGCTCGACCAGGTCGAGCGTGCGCTGGTGGCCGGTCCGCGAGATCTCGTAGAGCAGCTCCTCCTTGGACCGGTGGTGCACGTAGAGCGCCGCCGGCGACATGCCGGCCGCCGCGGCGATGTCGCGCGTGGTCGTGCCGTGGAAGCCGCGCTCGGCGAACGCCGCCACCGCGGCGTCGAGCAGCCGTGTCCGCGCGTCGGTGGCGCGCGCGGAGGCCACCGGTGCGGGTTGACGGGACACGGCCACGGGATCCACAGTAAGCAAGCGCTTAGCCCGTGGCAACGACCCGCGGGCCCACCACGAGCACCGGCACGAGCAGCAGGAGGCGCCCATGCAGGGCCTGGACGGCACGGCAGCGATCGTCACCGGGGCCAGCCGCGGGATCGGGCTGGCCATCGCCCGGCGCCTGGTCGCCGAGGGCTCCCGGGTCACCCTGACCGCCCGCAAGCCCGAGGCGCTGACCGCCGCGGTCGACGCCCTCACCGCCGAGCACGGCGCGGGCCGCGCGATCGCGGTGGCCGGCAACGCCGGGGACGCCGACCACCGTCTCGAGGCCGTGGCCGCCACCCTCGAGGCCTTTGGTCGCGTCGACCGGCTGGTGAACAACACCGGCATCAACCCGACCTACGGCCCGCTGATGGACCTCGACCTCGACGCCGCCCGCAAGACCGTCGACGTCAACGGCGTCGCCGCGCTGGCGTGGGTCCAGGAGTGCCACCGCGCCTGGATGGGCGAGCACGGCGGGGCCGTGGTCAACGTGGCCTCGTTGGCCGGGGTCAGGCCCGCGCCGGGCATCTCCTGGTACGGCGCGACGAAGGCCCTGCTCCTCCACCTGACCCGCGACCTCGCGGTCGAGCTCGGGCCGGGGATCCGCGTCAACGCGGTCGCCCCCGCGGTCGTGCGGACCCGCTTCGCCGAGGCGCTGTACGTGGGTCGCGAGGAGCAGGTCGCTGCGGCGTACCCGCTCAAGCGGCTCGGCGAGACCACCGACGTGGCCAGTGCCGTCGCGTTCCTGCTCTCCGACGAGGCCTCCTGGATCACCGGGCAGTGTCTGACCCTCGACGGCGGCGTCAGCCAGACCGGCGGCGTGTGATGACCACCAGCAGCGCGGTCCTCGACGGCCGCGGCGTGGTCGTCACCGGCGCCGCCCGCGGCATCGGGCGCGCCCTGGCCGCCCGGGCGGTCCGCGAGGGAGCCCGCGTCGTGGTCAACGACCTCGACGCCGACGCCTGCCGGGAGACCGCCGACGCGCTCGGCGCCACCGCCGTGCCCGGCGACTGCGCCTCGGTCGACGGCGTCGACGCCCTCGTCGGCGCCGCGGTCGCCGAGCTCGGGCGGGTCGACGTCTGGTTCGCCAACGCCGGTGTCGACGGCGCGCCGGGCGCCGGGCTGGGCGACGGCGCGTCGGGCGGGGTCAGCCTGGAGACCAGCGAGGAGGTCTGGGCGCAGGTCCACGACGTCAACGTGATGGCGCACGTCCGCACCGCCCGGGCCCTGGTCCCCCGCTGGCTCGAGGACGGCGGGGGCGGGCGGATGGTCGTCACCGCCTCCGCCGCCGGGCTGCTCACGATGATCGGCAGCGCGCCGTACTCCGTGACCAAGCACGCCGCCGTGGCCTTCGCCGAGTGGCTCTCGGTCACCTACGGCGACCGCGGCGTGACCGTCCAGACGATCTGCCCGCAGGGGGTCGCCACCCGGATGCTCGAGGGGTCCGGTCCGCTGCAGGCGCTGCTCTCGCGCGACACCGCGCTCGAGCCCGAGGACGTCGCCCAGGCCTGGGTCGACTCCCTGGCCGACGACCGCTTCCTGGTCCTGCCCCACCCGCAGGTGGCCGACTACTACGTCGCCCGGGCCACCGACACCGACCGCTGGCTGGCCGGCATGCGTCGCCTGCAGGCCAGCGCCCTGGGAGAACCATGACCGACGACACGACCGACGACACGACCGCCGAGCCGACCACCGACCTGCGGGGCCTCGACCTCACCGCCTTCCACCGCTGGTACGACGCCGAGCGCCCCGGCGACCTCGGCCACGACCTGCGGGGGCACTTCCTGGCCGGCGGCAAGTCCAACCTGACCTACGCGGTCACCGACGGCACGACCACCCGCGTCGTGCGCCGTCCGCCGCTGGGTCACGTGCAGGCCACCGCCCACGACATGGGCCGCGAGCACACCGTGATGAGCGCCCTGGCCGGCACGGCCGTGCCGGTCCCGCAGACCTACGCGATGTGCCGCGACACCGCGGTGATCGGCGCGGAGTTCTACGTGATGGAGCTGGTGCGGGGCACCCCGTACCGCACCGCCGACCAGCTGGCCGGGATCGGGCCGGAGGCCACCGGTCGCCTGGCCGGGGCGATGGTCGACGTGCTCGCCGCGCTGCACCAGGTCGACCCGGCCGCGGTCGGCCTGCAGGAGCTCGGCCGGCCCGAGGGCTTCCTGGAGCGCCAGGTGCGCCGGTGGGCCCGCCAGCTCGAGGGCTCCTCGAGCCGCGACCTTCCCGACGCCGAGGCCCTGGTCACCCGGCTGCGCGAGAACGTGCCGGCCGGGGACGCCGAGGCCGTGCGCGTCGGGATCGTGCACGGCGACTACCGCCTCGACAACCTGCTGGCCGACCCCGCACGCACCGGCTCGGAGGTCCTCGCCGTCGTGGACTGGGAGATGGCCACCCTCGGCGACCCGCTGACCGACGTGGCGCTGCTGCTGGTCTACGACCGGCTCTCCACCATCACCGGCGGCGCCGCGGTCGCCGACGCCTCCCGCGCTCCGGGCTACCCCGACCCCGACGCCATCCTCGCGCGCTACGCCGGCGCCGGCGGCCTCGCGCTGGACACCCTCGACTTCCACCTCGGGCTGGCCTACTTCAAGCTCGCCGCGATCCTGGAGGGCATCCACTTCCGCCACCAGCAGGGCCAGACGGTCGGCGACGGCTTCGACGGCGTCGGCGAGGCCGTCCCGACCCTGCTCGCGGCCGGACTCGACGCCACCCGCTCGCTGAGCTGAACCGACCTGACCCGACCTGACCCGCAGCCACCCGTACCCCCACCAGGGAGCCCCATGGACTTCGAGCTCGACGCCACCACCCAGGACCTGCAGCGCCGGCTCTGGGACTTCGTGGAGGACCACGTGGTCCCGGCCGGTCCGGTCTTCCACGAGCAGCTCGGCACCGGCGAGGAGCGCTGGGCGTGGTCCCGCACGCCGGTGGTCGCCGAGCTGCGTGCCGAGGCCCGCTCACGGGGCCTGTGGAACCTGTTCCTGCCGAAGGAGCACGGCGACCTCGGCGGGGGTCTCACCAATCTGCAGTACGCCCCGCTGGCGGAGATCACCGGCCACCACGGCCACCTCGCCCCCGCCGCGCTGAACTGCGCGGCACCCGACACCGGCAACATGGAGGTGCTGGCGATGTTCGGCACCCCCGAGCAGCAGGAGCGCTGGCTGCGCCCGCTGCTCGACGGCGAGATCCGGTCGTCCTTCGCGATGACCGAGCCCGACGTGGCGTCCTCGGACGCCACGAACATCGCCACCTCCGTCGTGCGTGACGGCGACGAGTACGTCATCAACGGCCGCAAGTGGTGGATCACCGGGGCGATGAACCCCGACGCCGAGATCATGATCGTGATGGGCAGGACCGACCCGGAGGCCGAGCGTCACCGGCAGCAGAGCCAGGTCCTGGTGCCCCGTGACACCCCCGGGCTGACCGTGGTCCGCCCGATGCACGTGCTGGGCTACGACGACCACGAGCACGGCGGGCACGCCGAGCTCCGCTTCGACGACGTCCGGGTGCCGGTGTCGAACCTGATCGGGGGCGAGGGCGAGGGGTTCGCCATCGCCCAGGCCCGGCTCGGACCCGGCCGCATCCACCACTGCATGCGCTCGATCGGCGTGGCCGAGCGTGCCATCACCTTGATGTGCCAGCGCGTCGACAGCCGGGTCGCCTTCGGGCGCACCCTGTCGCAGCAGGGCGTGATCCGGGAGTGGATCGCCGAGTCGCGGGTGCGCCTGGAGCAGCTGAGGCTGCTGGTGCTGAAGACCGCCTGGCTGATGGACACCGTCGGCAACCGCGGGGCGCACTCCGAGATCCAGGCCATCAAGATCGCCACCCCGGCCACCGTGCAGTGGATCGTCGACAAGGCCATCCAGGCCCACGGTGCCGCCGGGCTGTCCCAGGACTTCCCGCTCGCCGAGCAGCTGGCCGGGATCCGTACGCTCCGCTTCGCCGACGGGCCCGACGAGGTGCACCGCAACTCGCTGGCCAAGGCCGAGATCGCCCGGCAGGTGGCGAGGCTGTCGTGACCCGGCCCTGTTGACACCGGCAACCCCCGCGGACCTACCGCAGACCCACCCCGACCAGGGAGGATCCATCTCATGGACCTGAGCCTCAGCGACGAGCAGCAGAGCTTTCGAGACCTCGCCCGCGAGTTCCTCGACAAGGAGGCGGTCCCGCACCGCATCGAGTGGGACCGCCGCGAGGCCGTCGACCTCGACATCGTGCCCAAGCTGGCCGAGATCGGCTTCTTCGGCCTCACCATCCCCGAGGAGTACGGCGGCCTCGGCGGCGACTACGTGACGTACGCGATCGGCATGGAGGAGCTCGGCCGCGCCGACTCCGCCCTGCGCGGCATCGTCTCGGTCTCCTCCGGCCTGGTCGCCAAGTCGATCCTGTTCTTCGGCTCCGAGGAGCAGAAGCAGGAGTGGCTGCCGCAGCTGGCGACCGCCGCCAAGCTCGGCTGCTTCGGGCTCACCGAGCCCGACACCGGCTCCGACGCCGGCAACCTGACCTCGCGGGCGAAGCGGGACGGTGACGACTGGGTCATCAACGGCCAGAAGCTCTACATCACCAACGGCACGTGGGCCGACGTCGCGCTGGTCTTCGCGCGCACCGGGGGCGACGGCCCCAAGGGCGTCACCGCCTTTCTCGTGCCGACCGACACGCCCGGGTTCGAGGCCCGCGAGATCAAGGGCAAGCTCGGTCTGCGCGGCCAGGCCACCGCCGAGCTGTTCCTCTCCGACGTGCGGGTGCCGCACTCGGCGATGCTCGGCGAGGAGGGCAAGGGCTTCACGATCGCGATGAGCACCCTCGACAAGGGCCGCCTCGCCGTCGCCGCCGGCTGCGTGGGGATCGTCCAGGGCTGCCTGGAGTCGGCGGTCGACTACGCGACCACGCGCACCCAGTTCGGCCGGCCGATCGCCGGCTTCCAGATGGTGCAGGACATGATCGCCGACATCTCGCTCGACGCCGACGCCGCGCGGCTGCTGGTGTGGCGCTGCGCCGACCTGATCGACCGGGGCGAGCCGTTCGGCGTGGCCGCCTCGAAGGCCAAGCTGTACGCCTCCGAGGCCGCCGTCCGCGCTGCCAACCTGGCGATCCAGGTCCACGGCGGCGCCGGGTACGTCGACGAGTACCCCCCGTCGAAGTACCTGCGCGACGCCCGCGTGATGACCCTCTACGAAGGCACCAGCCAGATCCAGAAGCTGCTGATCGGCCGGGCCGAGACGGGCATCAGCGCGTTCGTCTGACGCCCCGCCGGCCCAGCGCCGCGCACGCTCACCGCGCAGGCCCGCTGACGAGCCGGACTCGGCACTGCAACGACGTCGGCTCCGACCAGGAGCTGATCGCAGCCCAGCTCGAGAAGTCCCCTGAGGGCTCTGTCACCGGGTCCTTCGCGCTCTGCGGCTGCCGGGGACGCGCCGACCGAGGGCGGCATCCCGCCCGAGGAGGGCTGCGGTGCAGCAGTGCACGACCGCGGGCCCGAGCCGGGGCGACACCTTGCTCCGCGTGGACGCCCGTCCCCGTCTCGAGGATCAGGTCCACCCGTCCCGTGTCGAGAACACGTAGACAGTCCGACCCGCCAGTTTGTACGGTGGCGCAGCTCACTGAGAACCCCCGGTAGAGAGACGAGGCAAGCCTGTGGCCGAGACCGGCCCGCATCATCGCGCCACGGTATCGAGCAGGACCCTGCTCCCGTGCGTGTGCCTGCGCGACTCGACACGCCCCGGCCGGATCGTCGGTGTCTTCACGCCCCGGCAGACCGTCGGCGCCCGGCGGCGCGGTGACGCGAGGATGACCGGATGAGCGTCGAGTACGCCTCCTGCGGCGACGTGGAGCTCGCCTACGAGACCTTCGGTGCCGCCGGCGACCCGCCGCTGGTACTGGTGATGGGGCTGGCCACCCAGATGCTCGGCTGGCCCGACGAGTTCTGCCAGGCACTCGCCGACGGCGGCTTCCACGTGGTGCGCTTCGACAACCGCGACATCGGGCTGTCGACGCACCTCGACGAGGCCGGGGCGCCGGACCTGTCCCCCCTGTTCACCGGCCAGCCGATCACGTCAGCGCCCTACGTGCTCGCGGACATGGCCGACGACACCGTTCGCCTGCTTGACGCCGTCGGGCTGGGCCGGGTGCACCTCGTCGGCGCCTCGATGGGCGGCATGATCGCGCAGGAGGTGGCGCTGCGACACCCTGAGCGGCTGCTCAGCCTGACCTCGATCATGTCCACGACCGCACCGCACGTGGGTCCACCGACGCTCGCGGCGAGCGCGGTCCTGTTCAGCCCGCCGGCGACGACCGAGTCCGAGGCTGCCGAGCGCGCGATCACGGTCTACCGGGTGATCGGCTCCCCGGGGCACCCCCTCGACGAGGTCGCCCTGGCCGCCCGCGCGCAGGAGTCCTTCCGCCGCGCCAACGACCCGGCCGGCGTGGCCCGGCAGCTCGCCGCGATCCACGCCTCCGGTGACCGGACCGAGCGTCTGCGTTCGTTGGACGTGCCCACCCTGGTGCTGCACGGGGACGACGACCCACTGGTGCAGGTCGAGGGTGGCCGGGCCACCGCTGCCGCGGTGCCCGGGGCACGCCTGGTGACCTGGCCGGGCATGGGACACGACCTGCCCCGCGGGATGTGGCCCCCCCTGATCGGCGAGATCACCACCCACGCCGGGCTCGCCTGAGCCGCCCGGCCGCGACGCCGGTCCGGTCCCCGAGGTGGGCCGGGGCCACCTGACGGTGGAGCGGCCCTTCCAGGCCCCGGTCGTCGACGAGTCACAGCGCCGCCACGACGAGGCGCTCGGGCGCGGGTCAGCGGGTCGACGAACGCGAGCGGTCGTCCATCCGGCTGCTGAGCTCGACGGACACGGCTCCTGGCGGTTCCTCAGGAGGCACCGCCCCAGCCTGGGCCGTCAGTGAGCCAGCTCCTCCGCCAGCAGGCGATACACCTGGGTGTTCCAGGCGAGGGCGATGTGGGTGCCCCGGACCTGGATCGTGCGTGCGCCGGGGAGGGAGCACGCGGCCGGCGCCACCACCCCGTCGTCCGGCGTGACCACGCAGGTCAGGGGTACGGCGCGCGACTGCTGCGCCTGCGTCCCCCGGGCGTACGAGCACTGGCAGGCGGCCGTGAAGCAGCCGTTGGTGCGCGACTCCGGGTGCAGTCCGTACTCCAGCCGTCTCGCGCCGGTCACCGCGAGATGGGTGAGCACGGCGATGTCGTTGTCGTCGGCGAGTGGGCTGCCGAGGGTGATCACCCGGGAGACCCGCTCGGGGTGCAGCCCGGCGAGCGCGTTCCCCAGCAGTCCGCCGCGACTGTGCCCCACGACGGCGACCGGTCTGCCGGTCGCCTCGTACAGCCGGCCGAGCCGGGCCTGCAAGCCGTCGAGGATGCGGTCCGCGCAGCCGACGTTCCAGCGGATGCCCGAGAGCTCCACGCGGTATTCTCGGCGTCGCAGCCAGCGCGCCATCGTGCTCAGGGACGCGTCCCCGACCATGAAGCCGGGGATCAGCAGGACCGGTCGCCCCATCCCCGAGGGAACGCCCTCGCCGCGCCACACCGGGTCGGCCAGGAGTGCGGCGAGCTCGAGGGGCCAGCCGTACTCGCGCACGGGATGGCCCCACCAACGCCGGGCAGGAGAAGCACGGGGTGCAGACCCGGGCCCTCCCACCATTCGTGGCTGGTCAGTCACTCCGGCATCCTGCTGGGTGAGGTCTCTGCGGGGCGTCGTGACCCGCTCGGGGGGATCGGTCCGCTGGTCACGTGGCGAGCACACCCCCTTCCACGGGGAGGGTGAGGCCGGTGACGTAGCCACCGGCGTCGCTGGCGAGGAAGAGCAGGGCGGCGCCGATCTCCTGGTGCGTGCCGAGGCGGCCCAGCAACGTGCGCGGGATGACCACCTGCTCGAGGTACTCCCCCCCGAACTGGTCGGTCATCTCGGACTCGAAGTAGCCCGGCGCGAGAGCGTTGACCCGGATCCCCTTGCGCGGGCTCCACTGCTGGGCGAGGTCGCGGGTCAGCCCGATCAGGCCGGCCTTGCTGGAGGCGTAGGCCGCCTGCGGAAGGCCCATCGTGGTGAGGCCGAGGACACTGCTGATGTTGACGATGGAGCTGCCGGGCTGCATCACCTTGCCGGCGGCCTGGGCCATCCAGTAGCAGGCACTCAGGTTCAGCTCGATCACCGAGCGGAACTGCTCCGGCGTCTCCTTGGTCGCGGGGACGGCGGTGCCGACGCCTGCGTTGTTCACCAGCACGTCGACGCGCCCGAAGGCTGTCATCGCAGCGTCGACGAGCCCCTGACAGTCCTCGGGGCTGGTCACGTCGGTGCGCACCGCGATCGCCGTGCGACCGAGCTCCTCCACCTTGGCCACCGTGTCGGCGAGCTTGTCCTCGCGCCGCGCACCCAGGGCGACGTCGGCGCCGGCCTCGGCCAGCGCCAGCGCGAAGGTCACCCCCAGGCCGCTCGAGGCGCCGGTGACCACCGCCACCTTGCCGTCGAGCCTGAAGCTGTCCAGGAATCCCATGTCACTCTCCTCCCAGCACGTCCGCGATGCCGACCGCACTCATCGCCTCGAACGACTGCTCAGCGAGGTACGCCAGCATGATCAGGTCCTGCAGCTGGCCGCTCCGGTCCCGGAAGTGGTCGCGTAGGAGGGCCTCGCCGCTGAAACCGAGGTCCAGGAACATCTCGGTGATCCGCGCCAGGGCCGCCGGCACCTCGACGACCACCTTCAGCAGCCCGGAGCGCACCGCATGGCTGACCGCGTGCTGCGCGAGCGCGCGGCCGATGCCGCGCCCCCGCGCCGCCGGGTCGACGACCAGGCGGAGCTCCGCGACATGGTCGGACCAGCTGGTCAGCCTCAGCAGGGCCGCTACGGCGTTGATCCTGCCGTCGTCGTCGACGTCGACCCAGCGGCGTCCCGGGCCGTCAGGCCAGCCGGCCAGGGCCGCCGGCGAGACGTCCACCTTGATGAAGGTCAGATCGCTCTCGGGCAGCCGCGCGAAGAAGGCGCCGAGCTGCTCGACGTGCGCGGGGGTGAGGTCCTGGATGGTCATAAGGTGGCCTCGCTCTGCTGCGTGAGGAAATCGATGACGACGGGGAGGGTGTTGCGGGCTGCACCGCGACCGACCATCAGGCCGACGTGGCCGGCGTCGAGCTGCAGCTCCCGCTTGTCCTCGGACCCGATCAGCGCGACCAGAGGGCAGGCGGCGGCCGGCGGGATGATGTGGTCGCGCAGCCCGAGGACGTGCATGAACGGCACGGTGATGTCCGCGAGTCGCACGTGGTCGCCCCCGAGGAAGACCCGGTCGTTGACGAAGGCGTTGTCCGTGACCAGCCGTTTGAACTGGCGGGCGACGCCTCCGGGCAGCGGCACCTGGTCGCTGGCCCAGCCGGCCATGGCCTGGTAGGCGGTGACGAACTCGTCGCTCCAGAGCTTCTCGAGGAGGTCGACCCGCGAGGTCACCTCGCCCACCGGGGCGAGCGCGCGGAAGCCCTGGGCGATCACCCCGGCCGGGACCATGCCGTCCTCGCCCAGCACGTCCTCGAGGTCGGTGCGCGCCATCATGTCGGTCATGGGCCCGCACTGCTGCAGGTCCGCCGGCGTGGTCAGCACGGTCAGGCTGCGCAGCGGGGAGTCGGGGTGGTGCGCGGCGTGCAGCATCGCGAGCACGCCGCCGAAGCAGTAGCCGAGCAGGTTGACGCTGTCGCTGCCGGACAGCTCGCAGACCCGGTCGACAGCGGCGGGGATGTAGGAGTCGACGTAGTCCTCGAGCTGGTTGGCCGCGTCGCGCTCGTCCGGAACGCCCCAGTCGAGCATGTAGACGTCGAAGCCGGCCTCGACCAGCTGCTCGATCACGCTGTTGCCGGGGCGCAGGTCGAGGATGTAGCTCTTGTTGAAGAGGCTGTAGATGATCAGCAGGGGCGGCTTCAGGGAGACCTGCTCACTGCGGTAGCGCCACAGCTCGGTACGGCCGTGGCTCCACACCACGTCCTTCGGGCTCAGCCCGACGTCGGTGCGCTGCACGCCGGTCGCCATCCGGATCCCGTTGCGGGCCCGCAGCGCGTTGCGCTCGACCTCGCGGCGGACGCGGTCAACTGTGCTCAGGCCGGGAATCGAGACCACGTCGCTTCGCCTCCTTCCGTGTCCGCTGGAGCTCGAGGGACAGCAGCCGCACCTCGCGGTCGAGGGAGCCGACCTGCTGCTTCAGACGCTGGACGTCCGTGCCCGCCGGGAGGTTGATCATGTGCCAGGCCCGCGCAGCCAGGTTGTCGAGCTCCGAGCGGACGACCTTCCTCACGCTGCTGAGCACCGCGACCGCCTGGGCGAACTCGGCGGAGTGGGTGAGGTCGTTGGCCAGCGGCGCGGCCAGCTTCTCGACCCTGCTGGACAGCTCGCGGAGTCCGGGGAGGCCCATCACGCGGCCCGCCCGTGGAGGACTGCGGACCTGCCGGTCAGTCGCGCAGGAGTGCCCCGACGGCTTGTCGCACCGTGGCCGGGTCGGGGGTCACAACCGCGATCGCGACGGCGTAGACGAACGTCTCGGTGATGCGCAGGACCAGGTGGGCGAGGTCGTGCAGCGGTAGGGGCGCGACGACCCGTCCGGTCACGATCTCCTCCTGCAGGAGTGGCTCGACCAGCCCGAGGAGCCTGGCCTGGAAGGTGCCCGCCCGCGTGGTGAGCAGACGCAGTGCTCGCTCCGGCTCGCGTTGCACGAAGTCCATGAGGGGCTCGGACCGGATCGACGCGGCGGCGAGGCCGCTCAGCACCGCCGCGATCCGCTGCGCTCCCCGGGTGCTGCCGGCGTCCGTCACCGCCTGCTCGAAGGTCGGCAGCGCGATCGACCAGATGACCTCCGCGAGCAGCTGCTCCTTCCCGCCGACCCAGCGGAGGAGCGTCGTCCGGCTCACGCCGAGCTGTGCGGCCAGGTCCTGCATCTCCAGCCGCTCCCCCGCCAGGAACGCGCGCCGGGCGGCCCGGAACGCGGCCAGCGCGTCGGGACGGGTCTGCGACGGCTCGGCGAGCAGACGGGCCAGCGGTGTCTGGCTCATGGCCCTCCTCACCGCCTCCAACGGATCGCATCCGGACGCACCCCACCCGCTGGTCGAGGGTGCTGCGGGGGTGTGACAGCGGTCTCATGGGGTGGGACGATAACCGAGCATCTTACGGGCCTGCAACGCCGAGGATCATGGTGCGACGATGTGACGTAAGCCAGAATGTCTTACTCAGGAGGCTGCCATGAGGCGCACTGTTTTCGACGAGGACCACGAAGCCTTCCGACAGATGCTCCGGGCGTTCATCCAGGCCGAGGTGGTCCCGCACTACGACGAGTGGTTCACCGCCGGGATCGTGCCGAAGGAGCTGTACACGAAGCTCGCCGACCTCGGGATCTTCGGCATCAGCGTGGAGGAGGAGTACGGCGGCGCCGGGCTGGCCACCCACAAGTTCCACGCGATCCAGTCCGAGGAAGCATCCCGCGCCGGCATCACCTTCGGCGGGTCGGGCGTGCACGTGCTGCTCGCACTGCCCTACCTCACGCTGCTCGCCACCGAGGAGCAGAAGAAGCGCTACCTGCCCGGCTTCGTGGCCGGCGACGAGATGTGGGCGCTGGCGATGACCGAGCCGGGCAGCGGCTCCGACCTGGCCGGCATGCGCAGCAGCGCCACGCTGTCGGCCGACGGCACCCACTACGTGCTCAACGGC
>JBKJPE010000143.1:0-2556 GCA_046595185.1 Nocardioides sp. | reverse complement strand
GTAGTAGGACGCCGTGCCGAGCGTCCACGCGATGCACTGCGACGTGGCGAACCAGTAGCCGTAGGACAGGTTCTTGGGGAAGACCAGCCAGGCGGTCAGCGCGATCGGCACCAGGGGCAGGAACCACAGGTAGATGTAGGACAGCACGTGCGCGGAGATCCCGGTGCCGAGGACCGTGTGCAGGACGTCGGAGGGGTCCCCGCCGAACATCAGCACCCGGTCGACGAGGTGCAGCTCGCGGTCGTACTTGGTGCTGATGACCTCGGGCAGCACCGACTTGAGGTTCCGGTAGCTGACGTAGGTGAGGTAGAAGCAGATGACGCCCAGGGCCACCAGCGTCAGCCGGTCGCGGTCCCAGTGGGTGCGCAGCCTCTCGCGGACGATGCCCGGCATCTCCGTCGGCCGGCCGCGCGACAGCCAGAGGGTGCGGGGCAACAGGTCGAGCAGGACGGCCCCGAGGAGGAGCAGCGGGAGACGCAGAAAGGTCGGGCCGAGGAAGCTGCTCTCGGGGTCCAGCAGCGGCCGGTCGTAGAGGAACGACACGACGAACGCGAGCAGACCCATGGTGGCGGCGATGCCCACGAGGAGGGTCCAGGCTCTGCGATGCACGGGCGCCAGTGTAGGTGGGCGTTCACGGGCGGTTCACACGACAGCGAGGCGGTCCGGGTCGACCGTGACCCGGACCTCGTCGCCGACGGCGAGCCCGACCGGCGGCCCGGCCGACCCCGCGACGGCGTCGACCTCCCCCACGCCGGGCACGTCCAGCACCAGCCGCACCTGGTCGGGTGTCGCGCGCCACGAGACCACCTGGCCGACCAGGCGGGCCGGCCGGTCGGGCTCCACCAGCACCAGGGCGGAGCGCCGCAGCGCGACCGCCGCGGCCGGTCCGAGGCCGGCGGCGGCGAGCACCGGCGCCGCCGCAGGCCCCTGGAGCACCCGCGCGTACCCGAGGAACAGCGCGGTCGCCGCGTCGTGCGGGTGCCGCCACACCTCGGCGGTCGGGCCCTGCTGGACGACCACCCCGTCGCGCATCACCGCGAGCCGGTCGGCCAGGGCGTACGCCTCCTCGTGGTCGTGGGTGACCAGCACGGTGGTCGTGCCCGCGGCGCACAGGATCTCGCGCAGGTCGCCCGCCAGCCGCTCGCGCAGCCCCGCGTCGAGGGCCGAGAGGGGTTCGTCGAGCAGCAGCAGCCGCGGGTCGGCGGCCAGCGACCGGGCCAGGGCCACCCGCTGCCGCTCGCCCCCCGACAGCGTCGTCGGGAGGCGCTCGGCGTACCCCTCGAGCCCGACCAGGGCCAGCAGCTCCGCGGTGCGCCGTCGCCGCTCCCCGGCGGGGGCGCGGCGCAGCCGCAGCGGGTAGGCCACGTTGCGCCCGACGCTCATCTGCGGGAAGAGCTGGCCGTCCTGAAACATCAACGCGAACCCGCGCCGGTGGGTGGGCGTGCGGGTCAGGTCCTCCACCCGTCGACCGCTCCCCTCCCCCGCGACCCAGCCGACCGTGCCCGCACCGGGCGGCTCGAGGCCGGCGACGGCGCGCAGCAGGGTCGACTTGCCGCAGCCGGACGGGCCGAGCACGGCCAGGGTCGCGCCGTCCGGCACCTCCAGGGAGGCGCCACGCACGGCCGGCACCCCGTCGTACGACACCGACAGCCCGCGCACGCTCAGTCCCACGGTCTGCTCACCAGGCCCCGAGCGACGGCACGCGCAGCCGCTCCACGGCGAGCATGACGACGGCGGTGGTGGCGGCCAGCACCACCGACGCGGCCAGGGCCATGCCGTAGTTGAGCTCGCCGGGGTTGCCGAGGAGCCGGAAGATCACGACCGGCACGGTCGGGTGGTCCGGTCGGGCCAGGAACGAGGTCGCCCCGAACTCCCCGAGCGAGATCGCGAAGGCGAAGCCCGCGGCGCCCAGCAACGGCTTCCAGAGCACGGGCAGGTCGACGACCAGCAGCGCCCGCGCGGGCGTGGCGCCCAGGGAGGCGGCGGCCTGGCGGAGCCGCTCGTCGACCGAGGCCAGGACGGGCACGAGCGTGCGGACCACCAGGGGCAGGGCGACCAGGGCCTGCGCGACCGGCACCAGCAGCGGGCTGTCGCGCAGCTCGAGCGGCGGACGGCCGAGGGTGACCAGGAAGCCAAAGCCGAGGGTCACCGCGGAGACCCCGAGCGGCAGCATGAACAGGCCGTCGAGCAACGAGCGGACCCGGCGCTCGGCGCGCGACCGCGACCGCCGGGTGACCACCGCGGCGACCAGCAGGCCGAGCAGGACCGACATCCAGGTCGCGTCGACGGCGGTGCGCAGGGAGTTGAGCAGGGCGTCGGTGACCGGCACCAGCAGCGCCTGCCCGCCCGCCGGGTCCCCGGGCGGTGCGCCGAGGGCGCGGTACGACGCGAGGCTCCACGCCCCGTCCACCCGCAGCGAGCCGACGACCAGCGCCGCGACCGGTGCGGCCACGGCGGCGAGCACCAGCGCGGTGACGACCAGCGGTCCGGTGTCGCCGCGGGCCGGTCGCCGCGGCGTCGCCACGACCCGCGACCGGGTCGGGTCGGCGCCGGTGC
>JBKJPE010000082.1:0-6042 GCA_046595185.1 Nocardioides sp. | reverse complement strand
ATGATCGACCGCATCGTCCACCACGCCGAAGTCGTCACCCACAAAGGCAGCAGCCACCGACTCCGCAACACCGGGATCGACACGCTGCCCTCAGCCCGAGCCGAGAACACGGCACACTAACCAGACCTGCTCACTTTTCGAGCGTCAAAAGTGCTCAGTTTTCGAGCGTCACCGACACAGACGGACGTCTCGATCCACGAACGTCCAGCGCCGTCCATCCCGGACGCGACGCAGCCTCCACCACCTTGCCCACAACTGCCCACAAACCGTGGCAGGGAACGCCAGCGACGGCTCCCGGACAACTCCGGAAACCGCCCCTGACCTGCGGTTTTACTTTGTAGCGGGGGCAGGATTTGAACCTGCGACCTCTGGGTTATGAGCCCAGCGAGCTACCGAGCTGCTCCACCCCGCGTCGGTGAATATGACCTTACGGGACCGGTCGACCCAGGGCCAAATCGGGTGGGTGTGGCCTGAGTCATCCGGTGGTCCGCGGGCCCCGGCGGTCGAGGTGGGGGTCTCGAGACGCTCGCTGCGCTCGCTCCTCGACCACCGGGGTGCCGGCTCCTCGACCACCGCTGCGCTCGCCCTCGACCCCCGGGGTGCCCGCTCCTCGACCCCCGGGGTGCCCGCTCCTCGACCCCCGTGGTGCCCGCTTCTCGACCGTCGAGGTGTCACTCCCCGGCGGGGGCCGCCGCGGCGTCGCGCTCGTCGGCCAGCGCCGTGGCGTCGGAGATCAGCTGCTGCGCCTCCTCGACCAGCCGGGCGTACTCGACCGGATCGCCGTCGGCGAGCGCCGTGTCGGCGTCGTCGAAGGCCTGCTGGGCCTCGCGGAGCGTGTCGAGGATCTGCTCGTCGAGGGTGCCCGGGTCGGCCTGCCCGCCGTTGCCGCCTCCCTGGCCGCCGGCGCCCTGTCCGCCGCCGCTGGTCCCGGTGCCTGGGGCCTCCGCGGTGGTGCCGATGTCGTCGACCCCGAACGCGTTCGCGAGCGCGCCGGTCAGCGTGGTGTCGATGCCGACCTCACCGCCGTAGGAGACGGTCACGAACTGCAGGATCGGGTAGGCGGACTCCGAGGCGGAGCGCTGGGCGTAGATCGGCTGGATGTAGACCAGGCCGTTCTGCACCGGCAGCGTGAGGAGGTTGCCGAAGCTGGGCTCGGCGGCGCCGGTGCCGCGGTACGGCAGCAGGCTGGACACGACCTCCGGGTCCTGGCTGAACTCGTTGGCGATGATGCCCGGTCCCGGCGTGTTCGGGTCCTGCAGCTCCAGCACGGTCATCTGCCCGAACTGCTCCGACGTCGCGTCGGAGTTGACCGACACGAACGAGGCGAGCACCTCGCGCTCGAACGGCACGAAGGTGGAGGTCAGCGACCAGGTCTGCTCGGCCACGGCCTCGTTGGGGTCACCCTCCTCAGCGCCCTGGACCTCCTCGCCCTCCGCGGCGGGCAGGCCGGTGAAGAGCCGGTACGGCGGCTGCAGCGCACCGTCGACGTTGGGGTCGTCCGGCACGGCCCATCGGTTGTTGCCCTGGTAGAAGTCGACCGGGTCGGTCACGTGGTAGCGGGCGTACTGGTAGCGCTGGGCCTTGAAGAGGTCCTCCGGGTAGCGCAGGTGCTCCAGCAACTCGTCGGAGATCGCCGACTTCGGCTCGACGCTGTCGGGGAAGATCGAGCGCCACGCCTGGAGGATAGGGTCCTCCTCGTCCCACGCGTACAGCGTCACGGTGCCGTCGTAGGCGTCCACCGTGGCCTTCACGGCCTGGCGCATGTAGTTGATCTCGTCGGTCGGCACCGTCTGGAAGCCCGGCGCCGCGTCCTGCAGCGAGTCGTCGGTCATGGTGTCGAAGGACTCGCGCTGGGCGTTGGGGAACTGGTCGGTCGTGGTGTAACCGTCCACGATCCACAGCACCCGCCCGTCGACGATCGCGGGGTAGGCGTCGCTGTCGAGGGTGAGCCACGGGGCGACCTTCTGGATCCGCTCGCTCGGGGCACGCTCGTAGAGGAGCCTGGAGTTCTCGTTGACACGCCCGGAGAGCAGGAAGTTGGGCTCGCCGAACTTCACCGCGTAGAGCATCTGGTTGAACAACCCGCCGATGTCGACGCCGCCCGCGCCGTCGTAGGTGGTGGTCTGGTCGGCGGTCGTCCCGGCCAGGCCGAGCTCGACGTCCTCGGCGCCCTCGCTGGCCTTGCCGACGATGGAGTACGACGGGGACTGCTCCCCGAAGTAGATCCGGCTCTCGTACCCGTCGTTGAGCTCGGTGAGGTCGTCCTGGGTGCTCTCGATGCCCTCGGCCCACACGGCCCCGTCGGCGGTGTCCGTGCTCGACGCCTCCGGGTCGGCCTCGGTGGCCACCGTCTGCTCGGCGCTGTTGTTCTTGGGACGCTGGTTGGCGTAGGCCGCGATGATGCCGTCGCCGTGGGTGTAGACGGTGTGCAGGTTCGACCAGTTCTGGTCCGCGTCGGGGATGCCGGTCTGGTCCAGCTCGCGGGCACCGAGGACCAGTGCGCGGTCGACCCCGTCGATGATGTAGCGGTCGACGTCGAGGACCGGGGCCACGGAGTAGTAGTTGCGGGCCTGCTGGCGCTGCTCGAAGGTCCGGCGGACCAGCTGCGGGTCGACCAGCGGCACCGACGAGATGGAGGCGGCGACGCCCTGGGCGGCCGCGACCTGGACCGCGGCCTCGGGGGTGTACGCCTGCGGCTGCACGGTCTCGAGGTCGTAGGCCTGGCGGGTGGCGTCGATGTTGGCCGCGATGAACTCGGCCTCCTTGTCGGCCTCCGAGGGGAGCACCTGGAACTGCTGGACGACCGCGGGCCAGATCATCCCCATCAGGATCGAGGACAGCACCATCAGCGCCAGCCCGGTCGCCGGCAGCTGCCAGGTGCGACGCCACACGTTGACGAAGAACAGCAGCGCGACCACGACCGCGATCACGGCCAGGATGTTGCGCGCCGGCAGCACCGCGTTGAAGTCGGTGTTGTGCATCCCGGTGAACAGGGTGCCGTCCTGCAGGACCAGGTCGTAGCGGTCCAGGAAGTAGTCGCCGGCCTTGGCTAGGACGAAGATCCCGAGCAGGACCGACAGCTGCACCTGCGCCGCACCGGCGATCTTGTCGCGCTTGGCCTGGAGGCGGATCCCGCCGTACAGGTAGTGCACGAGCCCGGCGGCGAGCGCGGAGACCACCATCAGCGCCATCACGAAGTCGACGACGAAGTGCAGCCACGGCAGGTCGAAGACGAAGAAGCCGATGTCACGGCCGAAGTAGGCGTCGGTGCTGCCGAACTCGGTGCCGTTGCGCCACAGGAGGAACTCGCGCCACTGCCCGAGCGCGGAGGTGCCGGCGAAGAGGCCGATCACGGCGGCGACGCCGACCAGCAGCAGGCGGCGCACGGGCGCGATCGTCTGCCGGTAGCGCTCGAGGTTGTTCTGGTCCGGCGTGGCGATCCGGGTCGCCGGACGGAACCGGAACGCCAGGGCCATGTTCAGCCCGACCACCACCGCCATCAGCACGCCGAAGGTCACGAAGAGCCCCACGCGGGTCCACAACAGGGTGGTGAAGACCTCGGTGTAGCCGACCGAGGAGAACCACAGCCGGTCGGTGTAGAGCGCGGCGAAGGCGGTCAGCGCGAAGAAGAGCACGACCAGGATGCCGGCGGTGGCCAGCAGGGCCTTGGCGCGCCTGGACGGGCCCGGCGGCTGGGGGGCCGTCCGGCGCGGGTCCTCGTCGTCGAAGAGCTCGCTCACGTAGGTGTTCTCCTCGCAGGGTGTGACAGGGGGCAGGGCATCGCTGTCCGGGGGGCCCGGGGACCGGTGGGGTCGGTGGTACTCATGATGCCCGGCTCACCCTGACAGCTCCTCGGCGGTGCCCGTGGGCGACTCGTCGTCGGCCAGGGTGTCGCGCACCAGCGCCAGCAGCCCGGGGACCAGGTCGGTGCCGCCGACGACCGCGGCGTCGTCGTCGTGGGACCGGAAGCGCAGCACGCAGTACGTCGCCCCGTGGCGGGTCGCCCCGGCCACCATCCGCAGCTCCTGCCGCTCGGGGTGGGTGCGCGCGAACTCGGCCTGCGCCGCCGGGTCGTCGGGCAGCTCGTCGTCCACGCCCGGGGGCAGGACGAAGCGCTCCACCACCGCGGCGCAGCCGGCGACGCCCCCGGGCCAGCCGATCTGCTCCAGCTGCTGCTCCAGGGGCAGGTCGGCGCGCAGGTCCTCCTGCTCGACCGGCGTCAGCGAACCGGCCGCAGCAGCCTCGTCCAGACCCATGGCGGCGGCCAGCTCGGGCTCGCCGACGACGAGCCGGGCGGTCTCGACCAGCGCGTAGAGCCGCGCCGGCTGGTCCCAGCCGGCGCTCGCGACGTGCTGCTCGATCTCGAGCACGGCCGAGGCCAGCGCGGGGTCGACGTCGGTCTCGAGCTCGCCGGGAGGGGTCGGCCCGGGCGGGGGGCCGGGCGCGCCGGCCACGTCGTCGGTCATCAGGCGTCCTCGCAGGAAGGGAGGTCGGCCTCGGGGTCGGCGGTCCAGTCCTGGACCGCCTCGAGGCCGGCCTCGAAGGTGTCGGCACGGGCCAGCCGCATCGCGCCGTTGTCGGCGGTCAGGGCGTCCGCGCAGTTCGCCGGGGGGACCAGGAACAGCCCGACGCCGTCGGCACGAGCCCCGGCCACCTTCTGGGCGATGCCGCCGATCGGGCCCACCGCGCCGTCGGGCGCGATCGTGCCGGTGCCGGCGATCGAGCGGCCGTCGGTCAGCGACCCCGGGGTCAGCGTGTCGTAGATGGCCAGGGAGAACATCAGACCGGCGCTGGGGCCGCCGATGGCCGGGGGGATGTTGACCTGGACGTCGACGGGCAGCTCGAAGCCGAGCCCGATCCGGACGCCGATCCGCTGCTCCCCGTCGACCTGCTCGGGGGTGACCTCGACCAGGCGCTCCTCCTCGCCGCGCTCGACGGTCAGGCTGAGCGGGTCGCCGGCCGGGGTGGCCTGGACGGCGTCGACGATGTCGTCACCGGTGCGTACGGGCTCCCCCGCCGCCTGCAGCACGACGTCGCGGGCCCGGAGCACCCCGTCGGCGGGCGTGCCCTCGTCGACGTAGCTGACCTGGATCCTGGTCGGCACGTCGTAGCCGAGCTCCCGCAGCGCGACGGCGGTCGCGGTGTCCTGGGAGGAGACCATCTCGACCTGGCCCTCGATGTCGCTCTCCTCGGCGGTGTCCTCCTCGCCGTAGATCGCGTCGTAGGGGTAGACCGCGTCGTCGTCGTCCCACCACGTGCCGACCACGTCGAACAGGCTCTTGCGCTGCCCCGGCACGGAGACCAGCACCGTCGTCATCCGCAGCTGCCCGTCGTCGCGGTAGACCTGCGCGCCGTCGACCTGGATGATCTCCGAGCCACCGTTCTCGGCGAGCACGTCGAAGGTGTCGCCCGGCTGGTAGGTCGCGAACGGCAGCGGCACGAGGGCGGCCACGAGGACCAGGACCACCACCAGCGGCGCCGCGACGACGGCGGCGATCAGGCGCTGGTTCACGGCCCCACCTTCTCACCCTGCCCAACTCCCCCGCCCGGCCGGCCGGGCGCAGGTCAGGAGGCGCGGCGTGAGGGCCGCACTGCGACGCCGGTGCTGCGGTCGGCCTCGGGGGGCGCCACGGCGTACCCCGGGGTGCGTCGCGGCGACGAGAGCGCCTCACCCATCCGACGCACGGCGGTCTCGCGGTCGACCTCGCCCCGTCCCTCGCGGCCGAGCCAGCCGACCCAGAGCATCGCCAGCACGGTCACCACGACCGGCGGCACGAGCCACAGCAGCACCATCACGAGCTCAGGGTAGGGCCCGGCTCGTCGCCCTGGGGGGAGGCGCACCGTCGCCCGAGGGCCCCAGCCGTCCGCGACACCGCCGGTGGTCGAGGGAGCGAGCGTCCCGAGACCAGCCCGACCACCCGGTGGTCGAGGAGCGAGCGCAGCGAGCGTCTCGAGACCAGCCCGACCACCACGAGCGGCACCTCGACCGCCGACGAGCGGCACCTCGGCTCAGGAGGCGAGACGCCCCAGGACCGCCGCGGC
>JBKJPE010000071.1:0-23525 GCA_046595185.1 Nocardioides sp. | reverse complement strand
CCGACCTCGCGCGCGACGCGCAACCCCTCCACGACGCGGTCACCGACCGGGTCCGCCAGGCGCTCCTTCAGGCGGTCGAGCGACTCGCCGAAGCGGCCGGTGACCTGGTAGTCGAGGGCGAAGGCGTCGAAGGCCGGCCGCAGCGGCTCGGGACCGCGGACCGCGAGGGCACCCAGGGCGTCGGGCAGCGACAACCCGGCGCGGACGGCGGAGGCCAGGTTGTCCACCGCCTCGGGCCAGACCTCGGCGAAGTCGCGCTGCCGGCGCCTGCCACGACTGGCGACCACGGCCACCGGGGCGTAGGCAGCCATGGCGGCGAAGACCAGCGCGACCGGCGGGGTGCCGGTGACCGCCTGCACCACGAGGCCGACCGCGGCCCCGCAGGCCAGGCACAGCCCGACCAGCGACCGCGGCGAGACGTCGCCGAGCCCGGCCCGGACCAGCAGGGCGCCCGGGCGAGAGGTTCGCGGGACCGTACGCCGGGGCCGGCGCGGCAGGAAGAACGCGGACCACACCAGCAGCAGGCCCAGCCCGGTGCCGATCCCGACCAGCGCTCCCACGTCTGCTCCCCTCCTCCGCCGCCCGCGCCTCGTCCTCGGCCGCTCAGCGCTCGGCCAGCAGCCGGTCGAGGTCGAGACCGGCGCGCGCGAACAGCTCCGGACGCGGCGGCCGGCCACTGCCGCGACGCAGCTCGTCGCCCTCGCGGACGAAGAGGGTCTCGGTCTCGATGACGTCGTTCTCGGCCCGCCCCGGCACTCCGACGACCTCGTTGACCCGTCGGACGCCGTGGGCGTCGACGCCGAGGTGCACCACGAGGTCGACCGAGGAGGCGACGGTCGGCACGACGAACCGGGCCGAGATGTTCTCCCCGGCCAGCAGCGGCAGCGTGCAGGTCTTGACCAGCGCCTCACGGGCGCTGTTGGCGTGGATCGTGCACATGCCCGGAAGTCCGGCGTTGAGCGCGAGCAGGAGGTCAAGGCACTCCTCGGCGCGGACCTCGCCCACGATGATGCGGGACGGCCGCATCCGCAGCGCCTCCTTGACCAGGTCGCGCAGCCGGATCTCGCCCGTGCCCTCGAGTCCGGACTGGCGGGTCTGCAGCGGCACCCAGTCTGGGTGGGGGAAGCGCAGCTCGAAGACCTCCTCCGTCGAGATCACGCGCTCACCCCCCGGGATCGCCGCCGCCAGGCAGTTCAGCATGGTCGTCTTGCCGGTCTGCGTCCCTCCCGCGACCAGCACGTTCAGCCCCGCGCGCACGGCGGCGTCGAGGAACGCTGCTGCTTGCGGCGTCAGGCTGCCCAGCTCCACCAGGTCGGCCAGCCGCGTCGCACGGAGCACGAACTTGCGGATGTTGACCGCACTGAAGCCCCGCGAGATGCCCTCCAGCACCACGTGCAGACGGTGCCCCTCGGGCAGCATGGCGTCGACGAACGGCCGGCTGATGTCGATGCGGCGCCCCGAGCTCTTCAGCATCCGCTCGACCAGCTCGGTGACCTGCGCCGCGGTCAGGACCAGGTTGGTCAGCTCGTGCCGCCCGTGGCGGGCGATGAAGACCCGGCTGGGGTCGTTGATCCAGACCTCCTCGACCTCCGGGTCGTCGAGCAGCGCCTGGAGGGGCCCGAAGCCCGCGATCCGGGCCACGATCTCCCCGATCATCGCCTCGGGGTCGGCCACCGGCAGGACGTTGCCGGTCAGGCTGCGCTCGTCGTGGGCCCGGACGACCCCGACCGCGATCCGGCGCACCGCGCCGGCGTCCCGCTGGGGGTCGACACCCTCACGACGGACCACCACGCGGACCTGCTCGTCGAGCTCGTCGACCAGGGCGGCATGGCCCCCCGGGCGGCGTGCTCCGACCTCGAGGTGCGGCACAGGCTGTGTCAGCGCCATCGTTCCTCCCGAGCGGGTGGTCTGGAGGACCCGACCGTACGCAGAGCACAGGGCTGCTGGGGAGCCCCCGGCGGCGATCTGTGGAGAACCCGAGCACCTTCGCCACCCCAGGGGTCACCCCGGTCCCGTCAGCCCCACCCGGTGCAGCGACGTTACCGACGCGGGCCTCCGGACGAGCATCACCGGGTCAGGCGTGGCCGGCCTGAGGCCCGTCCACCTCGTAGTTGCTGTTGCTGTCGTCGGGCTCGACCGCGTTCTCCGCGGCCTCCTCGCTGATCTCGGCGCCGGCCACCGGGGAGCCGGCGGCGGTGCCGCCCGCGGGGACCTCGGGGGTCTCGGTGCTCTCGGTGCCGTGGGGCTCGTCGGTCGCGTTGACGGTCTCGTGGTCGCTCATGGACGCCAACGTACGCAGGCTGCCCGGGTGGGTGACCCACCCCGGGCCGGGCGGCGGTGCAGCGCGGTCCACAAGCCGAGCCCTTCCCCTTGTGCGTCGAACATATGTTCGAGTATCATAAGGACATGTCCTCGCTCCTGGCGCTCACCCCCGTCGACGAGCTCGACGCGCTCGGGGTGCTGCGCCGCGCGGAGGCCGCCCTCGAGACCCGCCGGGCCGCCGAGGTAGAGGACCTGCAGCTCGCGCTGCATTGGGCCGACCTGCACGCCGCGGACCCTCGCACGGGCCCCGGCGGGCGTCGGACGTGGTCCGGGGAGGACCGCCTGGTCGACGTCGGCGGTGACGGCACCCCCCGCGTCCAGGAGCTGTGCCTGCCCGAGCTGGCCACGGCCCGGCGAGTGCACACGCTGTCGACGCGCGCGGCGATGGCCGACGCCCTCGACCTGCGTCACCGCCTCCCGAGGACCTGGGCCGTCGTGCTCACCGGGCAGTGCGAGGTCTGGGTCGCCCGGCGGGTGGCCGCCATGTCCCGACGCCTCTCCGAGGACCGGGTCGGGCTGGTCGACGCCGCAGTCGCGCCTTCCCTGGCCGGGGACTCCCCCTCCCGGGTCCTCGAGGTCGCCGAGGCCAAGGTGATCGAGGCCGACCTCGCCGGGCACCGCGCCCGCCTCGAGGCCGAGGCACGCCGGCGCCTGGTCGCCGTCGGCCGCACCGACGCCAACGGCTCCCGCAGCCTCTTCGCCCGGCTCGAGCCCGGCGACGCCACCTGGGTCGACGCCATGGTCGACCGGGTCGCCGACGTCCTCGCTGCCCGCCCCGACCTCACCGACCACGAGGAGCTCGACAAGCAGGCCCTGCGCGCCCTCGCCCTCGGCTGGCTCGCCCACCCCGCAGCGGTGCTCGACCTGCTCGAGCACCCCGAGGCACCAGGTGCGGACGACCAGCCGCGTCCGGAGCCGCGGCGCCGGACCGCCGAGGCCGTGATCTACGTGCACCTCCACCAGGCCGCCGTCGACGGTGCGGACGCCGTGGCCCGGGTGGAGGACCTCGGGCCCGCCCTGCTCGACCAGGTCGTCGCGCTCCTCCGCCACGCCCGCGTCGTCGTCCGACCCGTCGTGGACCTGCACGCCGAGGGCGCGACCAGCTCCTACGAGTTCCCGGAGTCGGTCCGCGAACGCGTCGGTCTCCGCAGCCCTACCGAGGCCTTCCCCCACGCCACCCGCGGCTCACGGCGCACCGACATGGACCACCCGAGGCCGTACGACCCCGGCGGTCCACCCGGGCAGACCGGTGACCGCAACGCCGCGCCGCTCTCCCGCACCCACCACCGCGCCAAGACCCACCGGGGCTGGCGCGTGGACCAGGTCGGCCTCGACCGGCACGTGTGGCGCTCGCCCCACGGCCTGTGCCGCGAGGTCGGGCCCGCCGGGACTGCCGTCCTGGACGATCTCACCCACTGGCAGCTCACCCACCCCGGTGCCCTCGACCGCGCCCTCGACGCGCTGCACCTCGAGCGCGACCCCTGCCATCGGTGACCAGTCCTGGAGTCCATGCGGCGTCCGACTAGCACGTCTCGCGCCACACCACGGAGTGCGCCGTGGTGGCGACGTAGGACCTTCCCTCAGCCTCGTAGCTGATGCGCACGCTCTCCGCAGACGCCTCGACCCCGCCCGGGCCAGAACGGAGGTGCGCGACCAGGTTGACCCGGGAACCCGCGGGAACCCGGCCGAGGGACGTCAGAGCGGCCTCCTCCCTGGGCGGCCATCCCAGGAGTGTCCCCGAGACCATGCCGCGAACGGGAAGCTGGTAGGCGGCGACGAGGTCGAGGTTGCTGGCCCCGACCAGCGAGATCCCGGTGATCCCGACCGGTACGTCAGCCTCGTTGTAGAGCACCTCGCTGCCGTGCGAGATGTCTGCGTCCGGCCGGAAGGTAGGCAGGGACGACGCGGTGCCGGAGCCCGCGGATCGTCAGCAGGCCCGGTGCCCGCGTGAGACCCCCTTGTCTCCCGACACCGGTGATCACCTTCGTCGCGCACCACCCCCGATGGCCTACGGTCGCCCATGGCCATCGCCCGCTACCCCGTCACCGTCCTGGACTGCCCCGACCCGGCCGGGCTCGCCCGCTTCTACGCCGCGATGCTCGACTGGAGCGTGGTCGAGGACCCCGACGAGGCCGGCGACTGGGCCGAGATCCGCGCCGAGAACGGCCAGCGCCTGTGCTTCCAGCAGGCCGCGGACTACCGCGCGCCCGACTGGCCGGGCCAGGACGGGCCGCAGCAGATGCACCTGGACGTGGTGGTCGACGACCTCGACACCGCCGAGGCCGCGGTGCTCCGGCTCGGTGCCAGCAAGCACGACCACCAGCCGGGCACCACCTTCCGGGTCCTCCTCGACCCGGCGGGGCACCCGTTCTGCCTCTGCGTCTCCTGAGCCGCGCGTCCCGGCAGGCTCCTCAGGCCCGCCGCGCCACCGCCACTGCGAGGAGCGAGACGCCGAACGCCACCAGCAGCACGCCGACGAAGGCGCCGCGGTCGGCGGCTGTGCCAATGGCGGTGAAGACCAGCCCGACGACCGCCACGGCGACGGCCGCGCCGACCGAGTCGCTGATCGTGATCGCCGACGTCGCGGTGCCGCGCTCCTGCACCGCGGTCCGCTTCAGCACCGCCGAGGTGATCCGGGGGAACATCAACCCCATCCCGGCCGAGGCGAACAGCCATCCCACGCCCACCAGCAGCCCCGGCAGTGCCAGCGCGGCGATGGCCAGGATCATCGCCACCCCGACCGCGAGCAGCACCGACCCGACCCGCAGCGCGGTCTCGTCGGGCAGCCCCTCCCCCAGCCTGCCCTGCACCTGCGAGGCGGCGGCCCAGCTCAGCGTGGCCACGGTCAGCACCAGCCCGCTCACCCAGGTGGCGGCGTCGTACTGCTCCTGCAGCAGGTAGGGCAGGTAGGACTCGCTGGCGAAGAACGACCCCGCCGCGAGCCCGCGCAGCCCGATCACCGACGGCAGCCCGGGCGCGGCGCGCAGGGTCCCGCGCGGCAGCAGAGGGCGTACGGCGACCAGCGCGGCCGCGACGGCGACCAGGGCCGCCGCCACCCGCAGCGCACCGGGCAGCGAGCCGACCAGGTTGAGGGCGACGACCGCGGACGCGACCGCGACGGCCAGGCCGAGCCGGCCCGCGCCGCCCGGGCCGGCGACCGCCCCGGCCCCGGGGTCCACCGCCTCCGGCGGGGGCACGTGGCGCAGGGTCGGGACCAGCAGCGCCAGCGCGGCCGCCGCGATGAGCACCACGCCGAGGAAGACCCACCGCCACCCGAGGGTGTCGGCCACGATCCCGGCCAGGAACGGCCCCACCAGGCCGGGCAGCACCCACGCCGCGGCGAAGAGGCCGAGGATCCGGGGCCGGTCGACCTGGGCGTAGACCTGGGCCACCAGGACGTACAGCGCGACGATCAGGCCGCCGAGGCCGAGCCCCTGCGCGAAGCGCCCGAGGACCAGCCAGGTCATCGTGGGCGCCAGCCCGGCGGCGACCAGCCCGACGGCGAAGAGCGCGACCGAGGCCAGCAGGGGGCGCACGGCTCCGCGGCGGTCCGCCCAGGACCCGGCGGCGACCATGCCGACGACGCTGGCCGCCAGCGTGGCCGAGAAGGCCACCGCGTAGAGGTCACGCCCGTCGAGGTCGGCGGTCACCGTCGGCATCACGGTGGCCACCGCGAGCGCCTCGAAGGCGGCCAGGAAGACCAGGGCGACGGCGCCGACGGTGGCCCCGCGGTAGACCGGGTCGAGCAGCGGAGTGGAGCGCTCGCCCCTCAGGTCCTCGGTCGTCACGACCCCACGCTAGGTCGCGTCAGCGGCCGGTCCAGCGCGGGGCCCGCTTCTCCGCGAACGCCGCGGCACCCTCCCGGGCGTCGTGGCTGGTGAAGTCCGGTCCGGTCAGCTCGTCCTGCCGCTCCCACGACTCGGCGAACGTCCAGTCCGCGGCCTCCCGCGCGGCCACGACGAGGTCGCAGGCCAGGACCAGCTCGAGGCCGCCGGCCACCGCCCGCCCCTCGACCGCGGCGATCATCGATTTGCGCGCCGGGCGGGCGGCGAGCCCGCCGAAGCCGCGGCCGGGCAGCATCGGGCTCTCGCCGCGCAGGAACGCCTTGAGGTCCATCCCGGCGCAGAAGGTGCCACCGGCCCCGGTCAGCACCCCGGCCCGCAGGTGGTCGCCGGCCTCCAGCCGGTCCACCGCCTCCGCCAACGCAACCGCGGTGGCGGCGTCCACCGCGTTCTTCACGTGCGGCCGGTTCAAGGTCACCACCAGCACGCCGCCCTCGCGCTCCTCGACCAGCACCGGACCCTCGTCGTCCATGCTCTGCTCCTCGCCGCGTCCGCTCGTCGCCACCCGGGCCGACCAGTCAGCGCGGCGGCAGCAGCACGCTGACGCCCTCGCCCCCGGGCCGGGCCTCCATCCGACCACCCAGCGAGCGCACGAGCGAGCGGGCCTGCTCCAGGCGGCCCGTCGGGTCCTGCGGCCCGGCCCCGTCGCGCGGCGGCGGCCGGATCCCCGACACCTCGAGGCGGACCACCGAGGACGCGCCGACCAGCACCAGGCGTACGGCACCCGCACCCGCCCCGTCGGCGACGGCCTCGGCGCGGGCCTGCTCGAGCAGCACGTCGAGGACGAACTCCACGGGCCCGGGCGTGAGGGTCAGGTCGAGGTCGCCCTCGACCGCGGCCGAGAAGCCGCGGCCCAGGCCGAGCAGACCGTCGGCCCACTGCTGGGCCAGCGACGCGGCCAGCTCGCGCAGCGGCACCTCCGCACCCGACATCAGTGCTCCGCGGCGGGTCATCCCGACCAGGTCGGCCACCACGGCGTCGAGCTCCCCGACGGTGTCCAGGCAGTGGCGGGTGGCCGCGGCGGCCTCGGGGTCGAGCGGGCTGGTCGACAGCTCGTCGAGCTGCAGCCGCATGCTGGTCAGCGGGGTGCGCAGCACGTGGGAGGCGTGCACCGAGAACTGCTGCTCGCGCGCCAACCGGTCGCGCAGCACCGCGGCGCTGGCCTCGAGGGCGGCGGACACCGCCCGCACCTCGGGGACCCGGCTCCGGGGCAGGTCCAGGTCGAAGCGGCCGCGCCCGAGCATCGCGGCCGCCGCGGCCAGCTGGGTGAAGGGGCGCGCGATCCACCGGGCCATCAGCCACCCGCACGCCGCGGCAACCAGCAGGGCGAGCAGGACGATGGCCGACAGCGCCGCGGGGTCGAAGGCCAGCACCGTGCGCCACCCCGCCGCGGACTCGGTCACCCGGACGGTCGTCCCGTCGTCGGCCGACGCCGCGGCGAGCACGGCCTGCCCCCGCGCGTCGCCCTCCTCGAAGGCGGACCCGGCCGCCTCCGCCTGCAGCACGTCGCCACGCAGCACCTCGAGGCGCTGGTGCTCCCCGACCAGGTCCCCGAGCCCGGTGGAGTCCAGCGGCCGCCCCGCCGCGTCGGCGGCCACGACGAGGTCCCGCAGGACGCGGGCCTGGGTCTCGGCGTGCTCCGCGTCGTGGACCCGCAGGTTGTCGACGAGGCTCACGTTCCGGACGGCCCCCAGCACCGCGACCAGGGACAGGACGAGCAGCACGAACAGCAGGACCAGCCGCCTGGTCACGGCCCGGTCGCCCCCGGGCGTGTCCTAGACATCGTGGCCGCTGCCCTCCAGGCGGAAGCCCACCCCGCGCACGGCCACGACCCGCTCCGGCACCTTGACCTGCTCCAGCTTCTGTCGGAGCCGGCCGATGGTGACGTCGAGGGTCTTGGTCGATCCGTACCAGTTCTCGTCCCACACGTCGGCCATCAGCTTGTCGCGCGAGACGACCTTGTCGCGGTTGGTCAGCAGGACCTCCAGGACGTCGAACTCCTTGCCGGTCAGCGGCACCTCGGCCTCGCGGTAGAAGACCCGCCGCCCACCGGCGTCCATCCGCAGCCCGTCGACGACCACCACGGGGGTCGGCCCGGTGGCGGTGCGACGCAGCAGCGCGCGCACCCGCGCCTGCAGCTCGGCCAGCCCGAACGGCTTGGCCAGGTAGTCGTCGGCGCCGTAGTCGAGGCCGACCACGCGGTCCAGCTCGCCGGCGCGGGCGGTGACGATGATGATCGCCCCCTCGAAGGCCAGCTCACGCGCCCGGCGGCACACCTCGAGGCCGTCCATGTCGGGCAGCCCGAGGTCCAGGATGACGACCGCCGCGGCGTTCGTCCGGAGCTCCGCGAGGGCCTTCTCGCCGCTGTCGACCCAGGTCACGTCGTAGCCTTCGCGCTCCAGCGTCCGGACGAGGGGGAAGGCGATGTCCTCCTCGTCCTCGACGACCAGGACATGCGCGACGCTCATGGATGAGGAGCGTACCGTCGGGGCGTCCCCGGTGAGGACTAACGGCACGGGCGGGCTCAGCCGGCGGTGTGCGCGGGCGACCGCACCTCGTGGCGGCGTGGCGGCGGCCGCCAGGCGTCGCGGAGGAACACGACGCTCAGCACGAGTCCGGCCAGCAGCGCCACCAGCGCGAGCGCGGGGGTGTAGGCGTCACCCAGGAACGGGTAGCCGACCAGCGGCACGGCCAGGACGAGCCGGGCCACGATGGTGCGCCCGGCCAGCGGCACGTCCTCCTCGGCCCCACCGACGACGACCGCGACGTCTGCTCCGCCGGCCCCGGTGACGGTGCCCGAGACGAGCCCGGCCGTCGAGGTGGGCGCGGTCACCACGTCACCGTCCTGCAGGTCGCTGAGCGGCACCACCCGGGCCAGCACCACGGAGCCGCGCGGGGCGGCGTCGCCGGCGTCCGTGGTCATCACGTAGCGCTCCAGACCGAACGCGGCCGGCACCAGCACCAGCAGGAGGACCGGCGCGACCACCAGTGCCGTCAGCGTGGTCCGGGCGCCCCAGGACCAGGGCCGAGGACGCCGGACGGGCGCGAGCTCCATCTGGTCACTGCTCCGAGGTGGTGGTGGGTCAGGGTCGTCCACGCTCCCCCCGGAGCGGACCACCTCACATTAGGGATGTCGTGACGGCCGCGCACCCCGTTCGGGGCATTCCCGCACCACGATGTCCCCACGCCGAGACACAGCTCGGTAACAGGAGTCAGGGGGCGAGCAGGTCGCCGTGCTCGGCCACGCGGGCGAGCACCTCGTCGGGGCCGAGCTGCTCCACGGCCAGCGGGTCCTCCGCCCCGGCCTCGACCTCCGCCCAGGTCACCGGCGCGGCGACCCGCGGCCGCTCCCGACCCCGCAGCGAGTAGGGCGCGACCGTGGTCTTGGAGGCGGCGTTCTGCGACCAGTCCAGGAAGACCTTGCCGCCACGACGCGCCTTGGCCATGGTCGCGGTCACCAGCCGTGGGTGGGCGCCGGCGAGCCCGTCCGCGACCTCCTTGGCCAGGGCGGTCACGTCGTCGGAGGGCCGGCGTGCCGGAAGGTCGGCGTAGAGGTGCAGGCCCTTGCTGCCGCTCAGCACGGGACGTGCGGCCAGGTCGTGCTCGGCGAGCGCCGCGGCCACCAGCAGCGCCACCTGGCAGCACTCCCCCAGACCGGCCGGCTCCCCGGGGTCGAGGTCGATCACCAGCCGGTCTGCGTCACGGGGCCGACCGTCGCGCCCGACCCGCCACTGGTGGACGTGCAGCTCCAGCGCGGCCAGGTTGGCCATCCAGGTCAGCGTCGCGAGGTCGTCGACCACCGGGAAGACCAGGGTGTCGCCGTGCCGGGACGCGCCGCGCGATCCGGAGGTCGGCACGGTCACCGTGCGCACCCACGACGGGGCGCCCCGGGGGACGTTCTTCTCGTAGAAGCTCTCGCCGCCCACGCCGTGCGGCCACCGGATCCGGGTCACGGCCCGGTCGCGCAGGTGCGGCAGCATCACCGGGGCGACCTGGGCGTAGTAGTGCAGCACCTCGCCCTTGGTGAAGCCGGTGACCGGGTAGAGGACCTTGTCGAGGCTGCTGAGGGTCAGGGTCCGGCCGTCGACCTCGACCCGGACCTCCTCGCGGGGCGGGTCACCGGCGCGCGGGCTCACGACTGGTCGGCCAGGTCGTCGGGGCCGAGGTCGGCGCGGACGCCGCGGAACGACGGCTGGCGCAGCCGGGCGTACCCGGCCCCGTGGGTGTCGACGTCGACCACGAGCACGGGCTCGACCCAGTGCGTGCCGCGGGCGTCGAGGCGTGGCACCTCGTCGGCGAAGGGGCTGGCCGTACGCGGGCTCGCGGCCACCAGCGCGGCCAGCTCCGCGCTGCGCCGCCCGCTGATGCCGCTGCCCACGCGGCCCCGGTAGGCCAGCCCGTCGGGGGTGGGCTCACCGACCAGCAGCGCGGCCAGGGGTCCGTGGGGGCCGCTGCCCTCCTGCGGGCGCCAGCCCCCCACGACGTACGAGCGCCGGTGCCGGTGGGCGAGCTTGAGCCAGTGCGGGCTGCGCCGCTCGAAGGTGTAGCGGGAGTCGCGTCGCTTGCTGACCACGCCCTCCAGACCCTGGGTGCGGGTCGCCTCCAGCAGCATCGCCCCGTCGTCGTACGCCGCCGGCACCTGCCACCCGGTGGCCCCGAGCCCGTCGGGGCCGGCGAGGTCCTCGAGCCGGGCGCGCCGCTCGCCCCAGGCGAGGCCGGTGAGGTCCTCGCCGTCCAGGCCGAGCAGGTCGAAGACCATGTAGGTCGCCGGCACCCGGTCGGCCAGCGCGGTCGCCGTGGTCGCCCGGCGCACGTGCATCCGCTCCTGCAGCGTGCGGAAGTCGGGCAGCCCGCGCTCATTGAGGGCGATCACCTCGCCGTCGACCAGCAGCTCACGCCCCGGGAGGGGGCTGGCCGAGAGGTCCGGCCACGCCACGGTGACCTCGTTGTCGTTGCGGCTGGTCATCCGCACGGCGTCCCCGAGGGCCGCACCGCCCCGCGCCAGGACCCGGACTCCGTCCCACTTCACCTCGTGCGACCACCGGTCGCCGAACGGCACCTCGGTGGTAGAGGTGGCGAGCATGGGGCGCATGGGGCCATCCTTGTCCCCATGCGGGCGATCTGGAAGGGCGCGGTCTCCTTCGGGCTGGTCAGCGTGCCGGTCAAGCTGTACGCCGCCACGGAGAGCCACGACGTCTCCTTCCGGCAGGTGCACGCCGCCGACGGGGGCCGGATCCGCTACCAGCGGGTCTGCTCGGTCGACGGCGAGGAGGTGCCCTACTCCGAGATCGCCAAGGGCTTCGAGACCGAGGACGGCGAGATGGTCGTCCTCGACGAGGACGACCTCGAGTCGCTGCCGTCCACCGGCTCGCGCGAGATCGCCGTCGAGAAGTTCGTGCCCAGCGACCAGATCGACCCGATGCTCTTCGAGAAGTCCTACTACCTCGAGCCCGAGAAGAGCGGGGCCAAGCCGTACGCCCTGCTGCGCGCGGCGCTCGTCGAGGCCGACCGGATGGCGGTGGTCACCGTCGCCCTGCGCCAGCGGACCACGATCGCGGTCCTGCGCGTGCGCGACGACGTCATCGTGCTCCAGACCATGATGTGGCCCGACGAGGTGCGCACCCCGGACTTCTCCGTCGAGCCCGGCGACGTCAAGGACTCGGAGACGAAGATGGCCACGATGCTGGTCGAGACCCTGGCCGGGGACTTCGACGCCTCGGAGTTCGAGGACGACTACGCCGGCGCGGTCAAGGCGATGGTCAAGGCCAAGATCGAGGGCGGCGAGATCAAGCGCACGCCCACCTCCACGAGGTCCTCGGGCGAGGTGGTCGACCTCCTGGCCGCGCTGCAGCGCTCGGTCGAGGCGGCGAGGAGCTCCCGCGGGGAGGACACCGCCGCAGCACCGGACGCGGAGCCCGACGCGGAACCGGAGGAGAAGCCGGCCGGGAAGACCACGAAGAAGACCACGAAGGCCCCGGCGAGGAAGACCGCAGGGAAGTCCGCCGCCAAGAAGACGCCCGCGAAGAAGAAGGCCGCGGCCAAGAAGGCCAGCTGAGCCGCTCCGGTCGCCGCCGGGCCCGCTCAGGCCAGCGAGTCCTCCCACGCCGCGTGCAGCGCGGAGAACCGGCCGCCGTCGACGGCCACCAGCTCGGCCGGGGAGCCGTCCTCGACCACCCGGCCGTGCTCCATCACCAGCACCCGGTCGGCGATCTCGACGGTGGAGAGCCGGTGGGCGATGATCACCGCGGTCCGCCCGGCCAGCACCGTGCGCAGGGCCTGCTGCACCAGCCGCTCCGACGGCACGTCGAGCGAGGAGGTCGCCTCGTCGAGGATCAGCACGGCGGGGTCGGCCAGGAACGCGCGGGCGAAGGCGATCAGCTGCCGCTGGCCGGCGCTGAGCCGGCCGCCGCGGTTGGCCACGTCGGTCCCGTAGCCGGCAGGCAGCGCCATGATGAAGTCGTGGGCGCCGAGCGCGGTCGTCGCGGCCACCACGTCCTCCATCGAGGCCCCCGGCCGGCCGAAGCGGATGTTGTCGGCGACGGTGCCGGAGAACAGGTAGTTCTCCTGGGTCACCATCACCACCGCGCGCCGCAGGTCGTCGGAGGTCAGCGTGCGCAGGTCCTGCCCGTCGAGCAGGACCACGCCGCCGGTGGGGTCGTAGAAGCGGGTCGCGAGCTTGGCCAGGGTGGTCTTGCCGGCGCCGGTCGTGCCGACCAGGGCCAGCGTCTGCCCGGCCGGCACCGTGAGGTCCAGGCCGGGCAGCACGGGACGACCGGACACGTAGGCGAAGCGGACGTCGTCGAAGCGCAGCTCACCGCGGGCCGGGCCCAACGGGTGCGCGTGCTCCGGCTCGGGCACGTCCGGCTCCTCGCGGAGCACGCCGGCGAGCTTGTCGAGCGCCGCCGAGGCCGACTGGAAGGTGTTGTAGAACTGGGAGATCTCCTGCATCGGCTCGAAGAACTGCCGCAGGTAGAGCAGGAACGCCGCCAGCACGCCGACGGTGACCTCGCCCTGGAAGGCCAGGTAGCCGCCGTAGAGCAGGGTGATGCCGATGGTCAGGTTGCCGATCAGCTTGATGCCCGGCATGAACACCGCGACCAGGCGGAAGGCGTGCAGGCTGGCCCGGCGGTACTGGTCGTTGACGTCGTCGAAGATCTCCTGGTTGCGCGGCTCGCGGCGGAACGCCTGGACCGCCCGGACCCCGCCCATGGACTCCACGAAGTGCACGATGACCAGGGCGATCTTCTCCCGGGTGCGGGTGTAGCTGCGGGCGGAGGCCTTGCGGAACCAGTTCGTCAGCAGGAACAGGAACGGCCCGCAGAGCAGCGCCACCGCCCCGAGCTCGAGGTCGAGGAAGAGCAGCAGCCCGGCCGTGCCGACCAGGGTGAAGGCGGCCGTGACCAGGCCGTCGAAACCGGTCTCGAGCATCTCGTAGATCGCGTCGACGTCGGAGGTCTGGCGCGAGATGACCCGCCCCGAGGTGTAGGAGTCGTGGAAGGCCGGGCTGAGGGACTGGAAATGCCGGAAGACCCGGCGACGCAGCTCGTAGAGCATGTCCTGCCCGATCGTCCCGGAGCGGACGAGGAAGAGGTTGCGCGCCACCGCCTGCAGGACGGTGGAGGCCAGCACCAGCCCGACCACCTCGGCCAGGGGGACCAGGTCACCGCTCTCCCGGATCGGCGGGATGCCGGAGTCGATGCCCACCTTGACCAGGTACGGGATGGCCAGCCGGCCGACGTTCTCGACCACCACGATCCCGATCAGGACCCACAGCGCCTTCCGGTACGGCGCGAGCAGCTCGCGGAGCAGGTCGCCGGCGCCCCCGGTGAAGGTGATCCCGCGGCCACGCTCGGCGGCCTCGTCGGCGTCGACCTCGGCGACGCCGCGCCAGTCGGGGGACGACCCGCTCATGCCCGCGCCGCCGCAGGCTCGGCGTCGGCGGCCAGCAGCTCGCGGTACGCCGGCACCGTCGCGAGCAGCTCGCGATGCTCCCCGACGTGGGTGATCCGGCCGTCGCGCAGCAGCGCCACCCGGTCGGCGAGCAGCACGGTGGAGGCGCGGTGGGCGACGACCAGCGCGGTGGTGGAGGCCAGCACCCGCTGCAGCGCTTCCTCGACCAGCTTCTCGGTGTGCACGTCGAGCGCGGACAGGGTGTCGTCGAGGACCAGGACCACCGGGCGGGCCAGCACGGCGCGGGCGAGCGCGAGGCGCTGGCGCTGGCCGCCGGACAGCGACAGGCCCTGCTCGCCGATCCGGGTGTCCAGGCCCCAGGGCAGGTCGTGGACGAAACCGGCCTGGGCGATGTCCAGGGCCTCCTCGACGTCGGCCTCGGAGGCGTCCGCGCGGCCCAGCGTGAGGTTCTCCCGGGCGCTCATCGAGAACAGCGTCGGCTCCTCGAAGGCGGTTGCGACCAGGCTGCGCAGGTGGGTCAGGTCCAGGTCCCGCACGTCGACCCCGTCGAGGGTGACCCGTCCGCCGGTGACGTCGTGGAGCCGCGGGACCAGCGCGGTCAGCACGCTCTTGCCCGAGCCGGTCGCGCCGACCAGGGCCACGGTCTCCCCCGGTGAGAGGTCGAGGTCGACCCCGCGCAGCACCAGCTCGTCGGGAGCGTCCGGGAAAGCGAAGTCCACGCCCTCCAGGCGCAGGTGCCCGCGCGGACGGGCGATGACACGGTCGCCGCCGACGATGTCGGGCTCGGTGTCGAAGATCTCCAGGATGCGGGCGGCCGCGGTCATCGCCTCCTGCGCCATCGCCAGGATGACGCCGAGCGAGGCCACCGGCCAGACCAGGGACAGCAGCAGCGTGATGAAGGCGACCAGCTCCCCGGGCGTGAGCCGGCCGTAGCCGACCCCGATCGCGCCGAGACCGAGCACCGCGACCACGGCCAGGTTGGGGATGCCCTCGAGGAACGTCCAGAACTTCGCCGCCAGCCGGACCTTCTCCATGCTGGTGGCGCGCAGGCGGTCGGCCGAGGCCTCGTACTGCTGCGCGACGTGCTCGCTGCGCCCGAAGGACTTGATCACCCGCACGCCCACCGCGCCCTCCTCGGCCAGGGTGGCGAGGTCGCCCTGCTCGTCCTGCACCCGGCGCGAGATCACGACGTAGGTGCGCTCGAACCGCATCGAGAGCACCACGATCGGCACCGCCGCCGCGGCCACGACCAGACCCAGCGGCCAGTACATGACCAGCAGGACGGCCGTGGTCGCCACCAGCTGGAGGACGTTGACGACCAGGAAGATCAGGCCGAAGCCGCTGAAGCGCCGTAGCGCCGCGAGGTCGGTGGTGGCCCGCGAGAGCAGCTGGCCCGACTGCCAGCGGGTGTGGAACGACATGGGCAGCTGCTGCAGCCGGTCGTAGAGGTCGCTGCGCATCGCGCTCTCGATGCGCAGGACGGCGCTGGACTGGATCCACCGACGCCAGAAGACCAGGGCGGCCTCGAGCACGCCGAGCCCGATCGCCAGCAGCCCCAGGGGCAGCAGCATGCCGATCTCGCCGTCGGTCACGGGGCCGTCGATGATCGCGCGCGTCACCAGCGGGATCGCGATGGCCAGTCCCACCCCGACCAGCGAGACCGCCAGCATGATCGCCAGCGTCGGCGCGTGGGGGCGCAGGTAGGAGCGCAGTCGCCACAGGGAGTGGACACCGGCGGGAGGCTGGGTGTCCGGGGTCTGGGTGTCCGGGTCGGCCCGGGGGGAACTGGTGGACATCGGCGTGCCCGACCCTAGGTCGCGGCCCCGACAGGGGGCGAATCGCCCGGGGCCCGCCCGGACGCGATCAGGGCCGCAGCCCGCGCACCGTCCGCAGCGCGACCGACATCCGGGCCAGGTCGGCGCGGTCGTCGGCGCAGATCCGACGCAGCGTGGCGGTGGCCCGCTCGACCGCGGTGGGGCGGCGCTCCTCCCAGGCCGCGATGCGGGTCGCGGCGCCCTCGCCGGCACCGGTCTCGCGCAGCACGGCGGTGGTCAGCTCGTCGTGCACGGCGTGCAGGTCGTCGCGCAGGGCGGCGCGGGCCATCGTCTCCCACTCGTCGCGCCGGGGCAGGGCGAGGATGCGCCGCACCAGCGCGGGCAGGCCGAGCCGCTCGCCGAGGGTGAAGTGCACCCGGGCGACCTCCTCGGGGTCGAGTCCCTCGGCCTCCGCCGTGACGACGACGCCCAGCAGCTGGTACGCCGGCGCGAGCACGGCGACCCGCTCGGCGAGGTCCGGCGCCACCCCCGCGTCGACGAGCTCGCCGCGTCGCCGCTCGACGTCGGCCAGCTCCGCGCCGGTGAGCAGCTCGGGCAGCCGGGCCATCACCCGTGGCACCACCCCGGCGAAGGTCGCGGCGACGGCGGTGGTGTCGAGCGGCTCGTGGCGCTGGCTGACCAGCCACCGGGACGCGCGTTCCACCAGGGTGCGCATCTCGATGCGCATCCGGGTCTGCACCGCGGCGTCGAGCACGTTGTCGAGCGCGGCCACGTCGTCGCGCAGCGCCCGGGAGCCGACGATCTCGCGGGCCACGAAGTTGGCCCGCACCAGGTCGGCCGGGCTGGCCCCGGTCTCCGCCTCGAGGCGGGGCCAGTAGGTCAGCCCGGCCACGTCGACCAGGTCGTTGACCACCCGGGTGACCACGATCTCGCGGCGCAGCGGGTGCGCGCGTACCGCCGCCGGGTGCTCCTCGCGGATCCGGGCCGGGAAGTACTCGACGAGGTCCTGCTCGAACCACGGGTCGTCGGGGACGTCGGAATCGAGCAGCTCCTGGGCCAGCACGATCTTGGTCCAGGCCAGCAGCACCGCGAGCTCGGGCGTCGTCAGGCCCTCCCGGCGCTCCAGGCGGCGCCGCACCTCGCGCCGCGAGGGCAGCCCCTCGATCTCACGGTCCAGGGCGCCCGCGGACTCCAGGCGCGTCATCCAGGTCTCGTGCACGTGCAGGAGGGACGGCGCGTGGGCCACGGCGTTGGCCAGGGCGAGGTTCTGCTCGGCGTTGTCGTGGAGCACGAGCGCGGCGACCTCGTCGGTCATCGAGGCCAGCGTCGCGTTGCGCTGCTTCTGGGTCAGGTCGCCGGCGGCGACCACGCGGTCGAGCAGGATCTTGAGGTTGACCTCGTGGTCGGAGGTGTCGACGCCGGCGGAGTTGTCGATGAAGTCGGTGTTGATCCGTCCGCCCTCGCCACCGGCGCCGTGCAGGGCGTACTCGACGCGACCGGCCTGCGTCAGGCCCAGGTTGCCGCCCTCCCCGACGCAGCCGGCCCGCACCGCCCGGCCGTCGACGCGGATCGCGTCGTTGGCCTTGTCGCCGACCTCGGCGTGGGTCTCGTGGTCGGCCTTGACGTAGGTGCCGATGCCGCCGTTCCAGAGCAGGTCGACCGGAGCGGTCAGGATCGCGCTGATCAGGGCGGCCGGGGTCAGCGAGGTCACGTCGTCGGCGAGCCCCAGCGCCCGTCGGGCCTGCGGGCTGACCGGGACCGACTTGCGGTCCCGCGCCCAGACGCCGCCGCCCTCGGAGATCAGGGCGGTGTCGTAGTCGGCCCAGCTGGACCGCGGGAGGTCGAAGAGCCGCTGCCGCTCCGCGAAGGACGACGCCGCGTCGGGGTCGGGGTCGACGAAGACGTGGCGGTGGTCGAAGGCGGCCACGAGCCGAATGTGCTCGGAGCAGAGCAGGCCGTTGCCGAAGACGTCGCCGGACATGTCGCCGATGCCGACGCAGGTGACGTCCTCGGTCTGGCAGTCGACGCCCTGCTCTCGGAAGTGCCGCTGGACCGAGACCCAGGCCCCGCGGGCCGTGATCCCCATGGCCTTGTGGTCGTAGCCGACCGAGCCGCCGCTGGCGAAGGCGTCGCCGAGCCAGAAGCCGCGGGCCAGGGAGATCTCGTTGGCGAGGTCGGAGAAGGTCGCGGTGCCCTTGTCGGCGGCCACGACGAGGTAGGAGTCGTCGCCGTCGTGGCGCACGACGTCGCGCGGGGGCACGGTGGCGCCGTCGACACGGTCGTCGGTGACGCTGAGCAGGCCGGTGACGAAGGTCTTGTAGCAGGCCTGGCCCTCGGCCAGCCAGGCCTCGCGGTCGGCGGGGTCCGGCAGCTGCTTGGCGAAGAACCCGCCCTTCGCGCCGACCGGCACGATCACGGTGTTCTTGACCATCTGCGCCTTGACCAGGCCCAGCACCTCGGTGCGGAAGTCGTCACGACGGTCGGACCAGCGCAGGCCCCCGCGGGCCACCGGACCGAAGCGCAGGTGCACCCCCTCGACCCGGGGCGAGTAGACGAAGATCTCGTAGAGCGGGCGCGGGTCGGGCAGGTCCGGGAGCCCGGCCGGGCTCAGCTTCAGCACGACGTCGCCGGCGGGCCCGCCCGAGCCGGTGGCCTGGAACCAGCCGGTGCGCAGGGTGGCCCGCACGTGGGCCAGGTACGAACGCAGGATGCGGTCCTGGTCCAGGCTGGACACGTCCTCGAGGGCTGCCTCGATCCGGGACTCGAGGTCCTCGCAGCGAGCGGTGCGGCCGGGGTCGTCGGCCTCGCCGAGGGCGGGGTCGAAGCGCGCCTCGAAGAGCGCGACCAGCAGCCGCGCCACGCCGGGCTCGGCCAGCAGCGCCTCCTCGATGTAGTCGAGGGCGAAGGGCGCCCGGCCCTGGCGCATGTACTTGGCATAGGCCCGTAGGACCGCCACCTGGCGCCACCCCAGCCCGGCGGCCAGGACGAGGGCGTTGAAGCCGTCGATCTCGCAGGCACCGTCCCAGATCGCCCGGACCGCGTCGGTGAACAGCACCCGTGCGTGGTCGGGCAGCGACTCGTGGTGGCGCAGGCCGAACTCGTAGACGTGGGAGGGCCGTTCGAGGCCGACCAGGGCGTACGGCCGCTCGTCGACGACCTCGACGCCCATCGAGGACAGCGTGGGCAGCACGTGGGAGAGCGAGAGCGGCTCGCCCACCCGGAACACCTTCAGCCGGGCCTCCCCCGGGCCGGCGTCCAGGGGCTCGAGCAGGACCAGGTCGCGCCCCCCGTCGCCGGTGCCGTCACCGGCGACGGCCTCGAGGCGGCCGAGGTCGAGCGAGGCGGTCCGTGGCGAGAAGTCCTCCTTGTACGCCTCGGGCCAGGCGTCGGCGTACCGGCGACCCAGCCGCGAGCCGACCTCCTCGCCGTACTCGGTCAGCACGGCGGCCACGAAGTCGTCGCGCCAGGACCGGGACGCCTCCCCGAGGCGGCGCTCGAGCTCGGCGGTCTCGATCTCCGGGATGGTCACCCCCGAGGCCATGTGGGCCACGAAGTGGACCCGCGCCGTGGTCGACTCGTTGATCCGGACGGTGAACTCCACCGACTCCGCCTGCAGGTGCTGCTCCAGGATCTCGGCGAACCGCTGGCGGACCGCGGTGTTGTAGCGGTCGCGCGGGAGGTAGACCAGCACCGAGACGTAGCGCCCGTAGGTGTCGCGGCGCACGAACATCCGCAGCGCACGCCGCTCACGGGCGTGCATCGCCGCCTCCACCAGCGGCGCCAGCTCGTCGACGTCGGTGTGGAAGAGCTCGTCGCGCGGGTACGTCTCGAGGGTGTCCATCAGGGCCTTGCCGGCGTGGCTGCGCCGGTCGAAGCCGCTGCGCGCCAGCACGGCGGCCGCCTTCTCCCGCACCAGCGGGATGCGCAGCAGCGACTCGGTGTAGGCCGCGCTGGAGAACAGGCCGATGAAGCGGCGCTCGCCGGTGACCTCGCCGGCCGCGTCGAAGGTCTTCACGCCGACGTAGTCGAGGTAGGCCGGACGGTGCACGGTGGCCCGCGAGTTGGCCTTGGCCAGGACCAGCAGGGTGCGCTCGCGAGCACGCGCACGCACCGCGTCGGGCAGCCGGCCCAGGGCCCTGGTCACGTCGGGGTCGTCGCGCAGCACGCCGAGCCCGGTGCCGGGCCGCGCCCGCAGGACGTCCTGCTCGGTCCCGTCGACCTCGACCCGGTCGAGGTCGTACTCGCGGTAGCCGAGGAACGTGAAGTGCTCGTCGCCCAGCCAGGCCAGCAGCTCGCGGGCCGAGCGGACGTCGGCGGCGGGCAGCCCGACGGGCGGCTCCTGGTCGAGCTCGTCGACGATGCCCTGGATGCGGGCGTGCATCTTGTCCCAGTCCTCGGCGGACTCGCGCACGTCACGCACCACCCGCTGCACGTGCTCGGCGATCACGACCGGGTCGTCGTCCTCGCGCAGCCGGTCGATCTCGACGTGCATCCACGACTCGCGCACGGCCCCGGGGGCGGCCCCGACCGCGCCGTCCGCGACCGGCACCAGGTCCTGCAGCGTCCCGGTGACGTCGCGCACCGCGTCGTAGACCGGGTGCAGCACCAGGTGCACCTCCCGCAGCTGCCGGGAGAGCTCCATGGTCAAGGAGTCGACCAGGAAGGGCATGTCGTCGACGACGACCTCGACCACGGAGTGGCCGGCCGCCGACCAGCCCTGCTCGCCGGGGGTCGGGGTCAGCACCCGCACCTGGGCCGTGCCCTGGGGGCGATGCTGCGCCACCCGGTAGTGGGAGGCGAACGCGCCGTACAGGTCGGCGTCGCCGCGCTCGACGAGGTCCTCGGCCGTCACGTGGCGGTAGTAGGCGCGCAGCAGCGCGTCCAGCCGTTCCCGGGGCGGACCCCCGCTGCCCTTGCCGTGCCTCGCCAGCCCGACCGCCTGGTCGAGCAGCTGTTCCTTGTCGGGCTCGTGCGTCGCCATTGACACCCTGCCGACCCTAGTCCTGGCGTGTCCCGTCGTGGGGCGCTGGTCCAGGATGTCGGCCATGACCAAGCAGATCACCCACGACCTGACCTACGACGCGCCCCTGGAGTCGGTCGCCGCGATGCTCGGCGACCCGGCCTTCCGTGAGGAGGTCTGCGACGCCCAGCACGTGCTCTCCCACCGGGTGACGGTCGCCCCGACCGGCAGCGGCCGCAAGCACGTGACGATCGACCAGACGCAGAACGCCCAGGGCCTGCCGTCCTTCGCGACGAGGATCGTGGGCGACTCGATCCGCATCGTGCAGGAGGAGGACTGGACCACCACCTCGGAGGCCGACATCACCGTCGTGATCCCCGGCAAGCCCGGCGACATGCGGGGCACGGCGCGGCTGCGCGAGTCCGGAGGCGTGACCACCGAGACCGTCGAGCTGGCCATCAAGGTCTCGATCCCGCTGGTCGGCGGCAAGATCGAGGGCCTGGTCGCCGACATGCTGCTCAAGGCGCTGAGGACGGAGAACCGCGTGGGCCGGGACTACCTCTCGCGCTGAGCCCGCGAGCCCGGGCTGACGGTCAGCCCATGTGCGGGTAGCGGTGGTCGGTCGGGGCGACGAAGGTCTCCTTGATCGACCGCGGGGACGTCCAGCGCAGCAGGTTCGAGGGGGCCCCGGCCTTGTCGTTGGTGCCGGACGCACGGGCGCCGCCGAACGGCTGCTGGCCCACCACGGCCCCGGTCGGCTTGTCGTTGACGTAGAAGTTCCCGGCGGTGAAGCGCAGCTCGCGCTGCACCCACTCGATCGCACCTCGGTCGCGGGCGATCACGGCACCGGTCAGGGCGTACGGCGCGCTGGACTCCATGCCCTTCACGACCCGCTCGAAGTCGGCGTCCTCGAAGACGTGCACCGCCAGGATCGGACCGAAGTACTCGGTCGTGAACATCTCGTCCGTCGGGTCCGAGCCCTCGACGACCGTGGGTCGTACGAAGTAGCCGGTCGAGTCGTCGGTCGTGCCGCCGGCGACGACGTCGAGGCCGTCGGTGGCGTGCGCCCGCTCCAGCGCGGTGCGGTGCTTGGCGAAGGCGCGGTCGTCGATGACGGCGCCCATGAAGTGCGACAGGTCGGTCACGTCACCCACCGACAACGCCTCGGTGTCGGCCACCAGCCGGTCCTTGACCTGCGCCCAGACCGAGCGGGGCACGTAGGCCCGCGACGCCGCCGAGCACTTCTGTCCCTGGAACTCGAAGGCGCCGCGCAGCATCGCCACCCGCAGGACGTCGGGATCGGCCGAGGGGTGCGCGACGATGAAGTCCTTGCCGCCGGTCTCCCCCACGATCCGCGGGTAGGAGCGGTAGCCGGCGATGTTGGCCCCCACCTGCTGCCACAGGTGCTGGAAGGTCGGCGTCGACCCGGTGAAGTGGATGCCGGCGAGGTCGGGGTGCGCCAGCGCGACCTCGGAGACCTCGAGGCCGTCCCCGGGCAGCATGTTGACGACGCCGGGGGGCATCCCGGCCTCCTCCAGCAGCTGCATGGTCAGCGAGGCCGCCAGCTGCTGGGTGGGCGAGGGCTTCCACAGCACGGTGTTGCCCATCAGGGCCGGTGCGGTCGGCAGGTTGCCGGCGATGGCGGTGAAGTTGAACGGCGTGATCGCGTAGACGAAGCCCTCGAGCGGGCGGTGGTCGGTGCGGTTCCAGATACCGGGGCTGTTCGCGATCGGCTGGTCCGTCAGGATCTCGCGGGCGTAGTGGACGTTGAAGCGCCAGAAGTCGATCAGCTCGCACGCCGAGTCGATCTCGGCCTGGTAGGCCGTCTTCGACTGGCCGAGCATCGTGGCCGCATTGATCCGCTGGCGCCAGGGACCCGCGAGCAGGTCGGCGGCCTTGAGCATGATCGCGCACTTCTCGTCGAAGGCCAGCGCGTGCCAGGCCGGAGCAGCGGCCTTCGCGGCCTTGACCGCAGCCTCGGCGTCCTTGACCGTCGAGTTCTTCATCGTGCCGAGGACGTGCTGGTGGTCGTGCGGCTGCACGACCTTGATCTCCGCGCCCCCGCCGAAGCGGTGCCGGCCGCCAATCACGGCCTTGAAAGAGTGCTGCTTCTTCTCTATCCGGCTCAGCTCGGTGACGAGCTCCTCGCGCTCCGCGGAGCCGGGTGCGTAGGTCAGGTTGGGCTCGTTGGTCGGGGCCGGCGGAAAACTGATCGCGTCCATGGTGCTGATCGTGTCAGAGACCGACACAGGCCTCAAAGGGAGGACAGCAGGTCGCCGATCTCCTGGGTCGCCCACCACGCCAGGTCGTCGTCGGGGCGCGCGTCGTCGCGGTCGTCGACATGCACCGCCACCACGTCGCGCCACGTCACCGGCGAGTCCTCCTCGACCGTCTCGACCACCACCACGACACGTCTGCGGTGGCCGTCCGGGAGCCCGGCCAGGAGCTCGGCCGACGCATCGGCGGCGGTCATTAGCGCGGCGTACTCCGCCTCCTCGGCGTCATCGTCGGCCGCCACGGTGTCGACGACCTCGGGTCCGTCGGCGGCCCACTGCTCCACGAGCCGCGGCAGCGTGCTGGGGAGGTAGCGGCGGATCACTTCTTCACCTTCGGGCCGGACTTCTTGCGTCCGCGCGGAGCCATCGGTCGCGAATCGGACGCCGAGTCCTTCAGCTCCTCCAGCGACTCCAGCAGGCACTGGCCCAGGACGTCAGC
>JBKJPE010000134.1:0-25166 GCA_046595185.1 Nocardioides sp. | reverse complement strand
TCCTGAAGTTCCGCGAGCGTGGCCTGGCCTACCAGAAGTTCTCACCGGTCAACTGGTGCCCGAACGACCAGACCGTGCTGGCCAACGAGCAGGTGGTCGACGGCAAGTGCGAGCGGTCCGGCGCCGAGCTCACGCTTGGTGACCTCGGCCCCGCAGCGCTCGCAGGCACCGTCGACGACCTGCTCGTTGGCCAGCACGGTCTGGTCCTGCGGGCACCAGTTCACTGCGCTGTTCTTGCGGTACGCCAGGCCCCGCTCGCGGAACCTGGTGAACAGCCACTGCGTCCAGCGGTAGTACTCCGGGTCGGAGGTGTGCAACCGCCGGCTCCAGTCGAAGGCCAGGCCGTAGTGGCGCATCGAGGCGGCCTGCGTCTCGATGTTGGCGTAGGTGTAGGTGGAGGGGTGCTCGCCGCCCCGGATCGCGGCGTTCTCGGCCGGCAGGCCGAAGGAGTCCCAGCCGATCGGGTTCATCACCTCGTACCCGCGGAAGCGCCAGTAGCGTGCGACGACGTCGTGCAGCGCGAACACCTCGGCGTGGCCCATGTGCAGGTCGCCCGAGGGGTAGGGGAACATCGTCAGGGCGTACCGCTTCTCGCGCGGGCTGTCGTCGTCGGCGGTGAACGGCTCGAGCTCGTCCCAGACCGCGCGCCACTTCTCCTGCAGCGCCCCGGCGTCGTAGGTCTCGGCGTCGCCCGCCGCGGTCTCGGTCGGGGTGGTCTGGGTCATCGCAGGTCCTTCGGGTCGGCTGCTCCGGGCATGAAAAAACCCCTCACGCAGGAGGGGTGGCCGCGTGATCCGGGTGGGATCAGCGCGGCTGGCGAAGGAGCAGCTCGCGGGTGGGCACGCCCTCACTGTAGCGCGTGCCCACCCTGCGCCTCAGCCGTGACCCACGACCGGGTTCAGCCGGCTGTGCGCCACCGCGCCCGGCTCGGTGTCGGGCAGGAAGTCCTGCCAGGTGCCGCTGATCATGGTCGGGGCGTCGACGACGCGGGCGCCGTCGGCGAAGTACGTCGTGGCCAGCGCCCGGCGTGGCTGCGTCGTCCGGTTCGGGCCGGCGGTGTGGAAGCACAGCGAGGAGTGGAAGCTGACCTCGCCGACGACGTACGGCGTCTCGGTGACCTGGACGCCGGAGGCTCCGAAGCGCTGGGAGACCGCCACGTCGTAGGTGGTGCCCACCTTGTCGAACTCCAGCCCGGCGAGCACCTCGCGCAGACCGGTGCCGTGGGCGAAGGACAGCGGGCCCATCGGGGCCGGGATCGCCGAGACCGGCATCCACGCGGTGACCACCTGGAGCGAGTCGAGCGGGAAGTGCTCGTCGTCGTGGTGCCACGGGGTCCGCCCGCAACCGGGCTCCTTGGACAGCGCGTTGTCGTGGTAGATCCGTACGCCGTCCTCGCCGAGCAGGCGGGCAGCGATCCCGCCGACGCGGGGTGACAGGGCGACCAGGCGCATCAGGTCGTCGTGGAGCCACATCTGCTCCAGGGCCAGGAACCGGCCGGCGGTGTCGGTGCCGTGCTCGGCGACGAGCAGCTCCTGGAGCCGGTCGGCGAGGCGGCGTACGACGGCCGGCGTCAGCACCCCGGGAAGCTTCACGAACGCGTCGGTGCGGAAGGACTCCACGGCCGCCGGCGCCACGTCGTACGGCGTGGCCAGCAGCGCCTCCACCTCGGCGTCCGAGGCCGGCGCCGCGTCGGGCAGCCCGGGGCCGTCCACCAGCGGGCCGGCGGCCTCCGGGTTGGCCGCCAGCGTGACGTACCAGTCCCACCACTGCTGGTCGTCGCCCGCCCAGGCGGCCTCGATGCCGCCCGCGCGGTTGGCCTCGGGGAGCTTGTCGTTGACCCGGTCGTTCACAGCCACAGCAGTGCCGCCTCGTGCTCGAAGGTGTAGGTGCCGTCCGTGCCCCGGCAGGCGGCGAGGTGGTCGCCCAGCACCGGGGCGGCCTCCATCTCCTCCAGGCTCAGGGAGTCGTCGAAGAGACAGCGTTGCAGGAAGCCCTCGGCGACGGCGCGGTCGGAGGTGCCGCTGGTGTAGCGGATCCGCTCCTCGCGCACCTCGGCGCCGGCGCCGACGAGGGCGTCACGGACCTGCTCGGCGCTGGTGTAGGGCGCGAGGTCCGCCGCCCCGGGGACGCCGGCGCGGTAGGCCTCGTAGAACGACACGTAGTGCCCGGCGGCGGTGGCCTGGGCCACGAAGCCGAGACCGCCCGGCGCGATCGCCCCGACGAAGCGCTCCGCGGCGAGCCCGAGCTCCTCGGGCGGCACGGCGTAGAGCGCGTGGGTGGCCCAGACGACGTCGTAGGTCCGGTCGACCGGCAGGTCCTGGAGCGTGATCTCGAGCTCGCCGGCCGCGACGAACGGCGGCGCGAGGCGGGCCCGCGCCTCGGCGACCGAGAAGGCCGACGGGTCGAGCAGGTCGTAGGCGATGGTCGGGTCCGCGGGGAGCCCGGCGTAGGTGGTCAGCGCGACCGGGAACTTCCCGCTGCCGCAGGCGACGTCCAGGATGCTGCGCCGCCCGGCCAGCAGCGCGGGCCAGTCGGCCGCCTCCGCGAGGCGGCGGTAGTCCGCGGTGGCCAGCACGTAGAAGGCCTCCATCTCGGCACGGCCGGCCTCGCTCCAGTGGGCGAGGCTGCGGTCGGCGGTGTCCTGCGACGACGTCACCGGGTGCTCCTTGATCGGGTCGTTCCGGTCGGGTGGGGGCGGACCACGGACGGGGCGGGTGTGCACCGGGCAGGACGGCCGTGGTTCTGTGAGCACCCTACGACCAGGCGGCCACCTGCCGGCAGCACAGCCCGAGGAGACCCGCGTGACGCCCGACCCGGACTCGTACGCCCGGGGGCATGCCCTGTTCGAGGCTCGCTCCGACCAGCGGGCGATGATCGTGGCCTGGCTCGGCGACCGGCTCTCCCGGCGCGCCGGCGCTGCCCGCCTCGACGTGCTCTCCGTCGGGTGCGGCGACGGCACGGTCGACCGGGTGCTGGCCGCCCGGGCCTGCGCCGAGGCGGCCCCCGGGGCCGTGCGCACCTGGACCGGCGTCGACCCGCACGCTCCGGGCGTCGCAGCGTTCGTGGCCGGGCTGGAGGGCCTGCCGACCGACGGGCCCATCCTCGACCGGCCGGCCGTGCGGGGCCACGTCGGCACCTTCGACAGCCTGGTCACCGGTGCGGACGAGCGGTTCGACGTCGTGGTGTTCGTGCACTCGCTCTACTACGTCCCCGACCTGCGCGCGGCCCTGTGCCGCGCCCTCGACCTGCTGGCCCCGGGCGGCGAGGTGCTGGTCCTGCACGCCCCGCTGGGTGCGCTGAACGAGCTCGTGGCCGAGCTGGCGCCGCCGGCGGCCGGGGGCCCCCAGCCCTGGAGCGACGCGGTCGCAGCCGCCCTGGCCCCGCTGCCGGTCGAGGTGAGCACCGAGCTGCTCACCGCCACCGTCGACCTCTCCGGCTCCGACGGCGACGACCCGGCCCTGCTCGACTTCACCGTCCAGACCGTGCTCGACGAGACGACCCGGGCCGAGGTGGTGGCGCGCCTGGGGCGCACGGCCGAGCCCGGGCCGGGTCTACGGGTGGCGCACCCGGTGACGGCGTTCGTGGTCCACCCGCGGAGAGGCACCGCTGCCCTACGATCCCGGGCATGACGCAGACCCAGGACCCCCGGCAGGACCCCCGGCAACCGCACCGGACGGTGAACGACCTCTTCCGCCTCGACGGCAGGGTGGCGCTGGTGACCGGCGCCTCGAGCGGGCTCGGGGTCGCCTTCGCCCAGGCCTTGGCAGAGGCCGGGGCCGACGTGGTGCTCGGGGCGCGGCGCACCGACCGCCTGCGCGACACCGCCACCCTGGTCGAGGCGTCCGGACGACGGGCCGTCACCGTCACCACCGACGTCTCCGACCCGGTGTCGTGCCAGGCCATGGTGGACGCCGCGATGGACCAGCTGGGCCGGGTCGACGTGCTGGTCAACAACGCCGGGATCGGCACGGCGGTCCCGGCGACCCGCGAGACCCCGGAGCAGTTCCGCGGCGTCATCGACGTCAACCTCAACGGCTGCTACTGGATGGCGCAGTCGTGTGCCCGGGTGATGCACCCGGGCTCGAGCATCGTCAACATCTCCTCGGTGCTCGGGCTGACGACCGCTGCGCTGCCCCAGGCGGCGTACGCCGCGTCGAAGGCCGGGCTGATCGGGCTGACCCGCGACCTGGCGCAGCAGTGGACGGGGCGCAAGGGCATCCGCGTCAACGCCCTGGCGCCGGGGTTCTTCGCCTCGGAGATGACCGACCAGTACCCCGCGGGCTACCTGGAGGCGCAGCAGCAGCGGATCCCGGCCGGGCGCACGGGCGACCCGGTCGAGCTCGCCGCTGCGCTGGTCTTCCTGGCCTCGGCGGCCGGTGGCTACGTCACCGGGCAGACCCTCGCCGTCGACGGCGGGATGACCATCGCCTGATCATCCCGCCGTCGACGTCGTGCGAGGCTGGTCCCGGGTCAGCGGGCCTTGAAGGCCACGCAGACCGAGGGCCGCGGGAAGTCGTTCGTGTGCGGCCAGGTGCTGTACGGCGCGTCGAAGGTCGACCCGTCGTCCTCCCCGGGGTGCTGCACGGCGAAGAACAGCGACCGGTTGCCGTCGGCGATGAGCGGGCCGCAGGCCTCGGCGCCGCGCGGCACCGAGAGGAACTGCCGCACGTTGCCGCGCTCGGGGCCCTCGACGGGCACCCGGAACACGCCGTCGTTGGAGCCGAGCGCGTTGCCGTCGGTGGAGATCCACAGGTTGCCCTGGTCGTCGAAGGTGACGTTGTCGGGGCAGCTGATCGGGCTCACCTGGTCCTTCGGGTAGCCGCCGAAGTAGGTCTCGGCCGACGACGGGTCGCCGCAGACCAGGAACAGGTCCCAGGTGAAGGTCGTCCCCGCGTGGTTGCCCCGGTCCGGGGTCATCTCGAGCACGTAGCCGTTGCGGTTGCCCGCGACCGGGTTGGCCTCGTCGACCGGGAAGCGGGTTCCGCGCTCGACGTTGTTGGTCAGCGCGGCGTAGACCTTGCCGTTGACCGGGTTGTGCTCGACGTCCTCGGGTCGGTCCATCCGGGTCGGGCCCGTGGGGGCGCCGGAGCCCGTGGGGTCGGTGGTAGCCCGGTCGGCAGCGAGGCGGGTGAACACCAGCACCTCAGCCACCGTCATCCCGTCGATGAAGGACTCGGTCTCGGTGCACAGCGGGATCCACCTGCCGGTGCCGTCGGAGACGCCGTCGGCGGCGCCGTCGCCGGTGAGCTGGGCGACGTAGAGGGTGCCGGCGGTCAGCAGGCGCATGTTGGCACGCTTGGCCCTGCGGCCCCCGCCCGGCGAGAAGGTGTCCCGCGAGACGAACTTGTAGAGGTAGTCGCCGCGCTCGTCGTCGCCCATGTGCGCGACGGCGCGACCGTTGCGGGCGATCACGACGGTGGCGCCCTCGTGCTTGAAGCGGCCCAGCATCGTGTGCTTGCGCGGGGTCGAGGTCGGGTCGGTCGGGTCGACCTCGACGATCCAGCCGAAGCGGTGCGGCTCGTTCGGCTCGTTGTCCAGCCCGAAGCGCGGGTCGACCGAGCTCCAGTTGCGGCCGGTGGTGCCGCCGGTGATGCCGTAGCGGGCGTACTCCGCCGCGAGCGCCGGGTCCGGCGTGCCGTCGAAGTACTGGTTGAAGTTCTCCTCGCCCGACAGCACCGTGCCCCAGGGCGTGCTGCCGCCGGCGCAGTTGTTGAGCGTGCCGAGGGCGGTGCGGCCGGCCGGGTCCGCGCTTGTCTTCAGGCGGTCGTCACCGGCGGCAGGGCCGTCGAGCCTGAAGGGCGTCTCGATGTGGAGGCGGCGGTTCTGCGGGGCGCGCTCGAGGTTCTTCACCCGGCGCCACGACCCGGGCACGAGCCCACGCTTCAGGGTCACCACCGACATGCCGTGGTTGCGCATGGAGATCCGTTTGATCTCCTCGTCGGAGTAGGTGCCGGCGGGGAACATCAGCTCCTCGTTGGTGTACTCGTGGTTCACCACGAGCAGCGCCCTGTCCCCCGTCGTCGGGTACAGGCCGACGTAGTCGCAGTTGTAGCCGAACTGCTGCTCGGCGGCCTCCGGCGTCTGGGCCCGGGCGTCGAACTTGGGCGCCCCGGCCAGGAGCGGGTCGCCCCAGCGGATGATGACGTCGTGGGTGAAACCCGGGGCGGTACGCACCGCGTCCACGGTGTTGGGTGCGACCGGGCGGAACGGCGTGGTGCCGAGGTTGCCGGTGGTGCGGGCAGCGGCGGCCGCGCGGGCGGCCGCGTCCCCGGCCGCAGCGGCCGGGCTGGCCACCAGACCGCCCAGCGAGCCGGCGACGCCGAGGGCCGCGGCGCCCTGGAGCACCCGGCGGCGGCCGACGACCTTGGTGATCTCGTCCTGCACGTGGCCGTGCCCGGTGGTGTTGGGGACCGGCTTGTCGCAGGCGCTGCCGCACCGGTAGTGACAGGTGGCCAGGCTGCGGGAGCCGTGCCGGCGGGCACCACCGCCGACCGGGGTCAGGGGCAGCAGGGTGCGCGGCGTGGGCTGTTCGGGGGTCATGTGGTCTCCTCTGCCCGGTCACCCGAGCGGTGGTGGTGCGTGGACGGTCGCACGCTAGGCCGCGGGCCGGGGCCGAGCGGGGACCTCGACCTTACGAGCACGTGAACGCGCTGTGAAGGGTGTCAGCACCTGATTCGGCCGGCCCTCGGTGGACGTCGCCGAGGGCCGGAGGACAGACTGCGGCCCGTGCGGGCAGTCATCGTGGGGGCTGGATTCGGCGGCCTGGGAGCGGCACGGGCGTTGCGGGAGGCCGGTGTCGAGGACGTCGTGGTGCTCGAGCGCGCCGACGCCGTGGGCGGCGTGTGGCGCGACAACACCTACCCCGACGCGGCCTGCGACGTGCCCTCGGCGCTCTACTCGTGGTCGTGGGCTCCCCACCCCGGCTGGGGACGTCGCTACTCCCGACAGCCCGAGATCCTTGCCTACCTGCGCGACGCCGCCGAGCGGGAGGGTCTCCTCGACCTCGTCGTGACGGGCCAGGACGTCGTCCAGGTCGTCCTGGACGAGGAGTCCGGGACCTGGACCGTCCGCACACGGGCGGGGCGCGCCCTCACCGCCGACGTGGTGGTCTCCGCGGTGGGCCAGCTCTCCAACCCCGTGGTCCCGCGCCTCGACGGTGTGGGCGACTTCGCGGGGCCGTGCTTCCACTCCGCCCGCTGGCGCCACGACGTCGACCTGAGCGGGCGGCGGGTGGCGGTGGTCGGCACCGGGGCCAGCGCCATTCAGTTCGTGCCCGGCATCGTGGAGCACGTCGAGGCCTTGACGATCTTCCAGCGCTCGGCGCCCTACGTCGTGCCCAAGCCCGATCAGGCGTACGGCCCCCGCTACCGCCGCGCCTTCGAGCAACGGCCCCGCATCCTCGCCCTCGAGCGCGACGCCGTCTTCTGGCTCTCCGAACGCCTCAACTCCGCCCTCGGGGGCCAGGCCCGCACCTCACGCCCGACGCTGGCGGCGCTCCGCGCGCTCTGGCGCCTCCACCTGCGCCGCCAGGTCCGCGACGCGGGCCTGCGCCGGCGGCTGGTGCCCGACTACCCGATCGGCTGCAAGCGGCTGCTGTTCTCCAACGACTGGTACCCCGCGCTGACGCGCGACCACGTCGAGGTCGTCACCCGGGCCGTGGAGCGGGTCGAGGCCGGCGGCGTACGCACCTCCGACGGCGTCCTCCACGAGGCCGACGTGCTGATCTGGGGCACCGGCTTCGCCGCCACCTCCTTCCTGGCCGGCATCGAGGTGGTCGGGGTCGGCGGCGAGCGGCTGCACCACGACACCTGGGCCGGCGGCGCGTGGGCGCACCACGGGGTCAGCATCCCCGGCTTCCCGCACCTGTTCTGCATCTACGGGCCGAACACGAACCTCGGCGGCAGCTCGATCATCACCATGCTGGAGGCGCAGGCCGGTTACGTCGCCGAGGTCGCGGCCGAGGTCGGGCGCCGCCGCGCCGCGGGCGACCGGGTGCTGCTCGACGTCCGTCGCGAGGTGGCCACCGGGTGGGACGCCGAGGTCCAGCAGCGCCTGGCCGACAGCGCCTGGTCGGGCTGCGACAGCTGGTACAAGGAGGGCGACCGGATCACCACGAACTGGCCGGGCACGGTCTCGGAGTACCAGCGACGGGCGACCGCGGTCGACTGGACCGAGCTCGAGCCGGTCCGGCCCTGACGAGCTCGGCCCCTCGCGGGCCGACTGCCATGGAGCCGTACGGGTGCGGGAGTCCTGGACCGGTGGGACGGAGGTGTGACCGCCGCTCCTCGGTGACGCCCCGGCCCCGCCGGGCCACCTGGTGCCGGTGCAACCCGGGTCGGTGACGGCGATCGACACCGACGGGACGTTGTCGCGCCTGGCGTACTTCGACCTCACCCCGCCCCGCTTCCACCAGCTGTCGGTGGAGCCCTCGGAATGAGGGTCTCCACCAGTCCATCGCCGGCGCAGCCTGGGCCGACGCGCCCTTCATGGCCGGGCTCCTGGGCATCGGTCTCGCTCTGACCCTGGGGACGGCGATGCGCGTGGCCGGGGCGGCCGGTGCACTGCTGTACGTGCTGATGTGGACCGTGGTGCTGCCGCCGGAGAACCATCCCGTACTCGACCAGCACCTCCCCGGGGCCCTGACGCTGGTCCTGCTGGTCCTCCTGGTCCTGCTGGTCCTGCTGTCCGCCGGGCGCACCTGGGGTCTCGGGTCCCGACTGGCGCGCACCGACCTGGTCAGCCACCACCCGGTGCTCGGCTGATCGACGCCTGGATCACCACGCGCTGGCCGGGCACGGCCCCGGGAGTGCAGGCGACGGGTGACCTCGGTGGACCGGACCGAGCTCGGGCTGGTCGGGACGCCACCCGGGCGTCGGACAGCGTCCCAGGATGGTGCTCGAGCTGGTGCGGCCCGGGGTCGGCGGGGACACCGTCACCCTGGCCCCCCGGGCGGTTTCTGGAGCGAACGGGAGCTGCTGGCCTTGGGCGGGTTCAGAGGGCGCGCAGGATGTCCTCGACGCGTTCCTTGGCGTCACCGAAGAGCATCGCGGAGTTCTCTCGGAAGAAGAGAGGGTTCTGCACGCCTGCGTAACCGGTGGCCATGGAGCGCTTGAAGACGATCACGTCGTCGGCTTCCCAGACGGTGAGCACGGGCATGCCGGCGATGGGGCTGCTGGGGTCGTCGGTGGCGGCCGGGTTGACGGTGTCGTTGGCCCCGATCACCAGGACGACGGCGGTGTCGCCGAAGTCGTCGTTGACCTCGTCCATCTCGAGCACGATGTCGTAGGGCACCTTGGCCTCGGCGAGCAGGACGTTCATGTGCCCGGGCAGCCGACCGGCGACGGGGTGGATCCCGAAGCGGACGTCGACACCACGGTCGCGCAGCTTGCGGGTGAGCTCGGCGACGCCGTACTGCGCCTGGGCGACAGCCATCCCGTAACCGGGGGTGATGATGACGGAGTCGGCGGCGGCAAGCAGCTCGGCGACCCCTGCAGCGGTGATCTCACGGTGCTCGCCGTAGTCCCGGTCCTCACCGGTGGGCGACTCGATGCCGAAGCCACCGGCGATCACGGAGATGAAGGACCTGTTCATCGCCTTGCACATGATGAAGGACAGGTAGGCACCCGAGGAGCCGACCAGGGCGCCGGTGATGATCAGCAGGTCGTTCTCCAGCAGGAACCCCGACGCGGCGGCCGCCCACCCCGAGTAGCTGTTGAGCATCGACACGACCACGGGCATGTCGCCGCCGCCGATGGAGGCGACCAGGTGCCAGCCCAGCCCCAGGGCGACGAGGGTGACCGTGACCAGGAGCCACAGCTGCGGGTCGGTGACGAACCAGATGGTCAGGACCACGAAGGCGCCGAGGGCGCCGAGGTTGATCAGGTTCTTGCCGGGCAGCACCATCGGGCTGGACTTCACCCGCGCCGACAGCTTGAGGAACGCGACGATCGACCCGGTGAACGTGACGGCACCGATGAAGGCCCCGATGCACACCTCGGCGCTGTGGATGCCGGTGAGGCCCTGCCGCTCGAGGAGGGTCGCCGCGGGGCCGGCTGGCTCGGCCTCGACGTGCAGGTAGCCGTTCCAGCTGACGAGCACCGCGGCGAGGCCGACGAAGGAGTGCAGCAGCGCGATCAGCTCGGGCATCCCGGTCATCTCGACCACCCGTGCGCGCCACAGACCGATGCCGGCGCCGAGGACCATCGCCCCGGTCAGCAGTCCGAGCCCTGCGCCCGAGATGCCGTCGTCGATGGCGAGGGCCACGGTGGCGGCCAGGGCCACGACCATGCCGCTGATGCCGAAGGTGTTGCCGGCCCGGGCGGTCTCGTGCCGCGACAGCCCGGCCAGGGCGACGATGAACAGCAGGGCGGCGACGACGAACGCGGCCTGCGCGGCGGAGTCGATGGTCATCGGCACTTTCCGGCGGTCGAAGGGCGCACGCTCGTCACGATCAGCTCCTGCTGAACATGGCCAGCATGCGGCGGGTCACGGCGAAGCCGCCGAAGACGTTGATGCTGGCCAGCAGGACCGCCAGGGATGCGAGCGCGGTGATCACCGGGTCCTCGTCCCCGATCTGCAGGAGGGCCCCGACGACGATGATCCCGGAGATCGCGTTCGTCACCGACATCAGCGGGGTGTGCAGGGCATGGTGCACGTGCCCGATCACGTAGTAGCCGATCACGATCGCCAACGTGAACACGGTCAGGTGCCCCAGCAGGGCCGGCGGGGAGAGCGCAGCGACGAGGAACAGCAGCGTGGCGATGGCCCCGACGACGATGAACCGCCGGCTCGGTGGTGCCGGCGCCTTGACGTGGCTGATCGCCGGCGCCTGCGCCGCATCCGGGGCGGCGGGGGTGACTGAGACCTCCACGGGGGGCGGCGGCCAGGTCAGCTCGCCACGGCGGACCACGGTCATCGAGCGCTGGACCACGTCGTCGAAGTCCAGGACCAGCTGACCGTCCTTGCCCGGCGTCATCAGCGTGACCAGGTTGACCAGGTTGGTGCCGTACAGCTGGGAGGCCTGGGTGGGCAGGCGACCGGCCAGGTCGGTGTAGCCGATGATCGTCACCCCGTTGTCGGTCACGACGGCTCGACCCGGCACGACTCCCTCGACGTTGCCGCCGTTGGCGGCCGCCATGTCCACGACCACGCTGCCCGGTCTCATCGAGGCCACCATCGCTGCCGTGATCAACGTCGGTGCCGGACGCCCCGGGATCAGCGCGGTGGTGACGATGATGTCGACGTCGTGGGCCTGCTCGGCGTACAGGGCGGCCGCCTGGGCGTTGTAGTCCTGCGACATCTCCTTGGCGTAGCCCGTCGCCGACACCTCGACCTCGCCGATGTCCTCCGGCTCGACGGGGAGGTACTCCCCGCCCAGCGAGCGCACCTGGTCGGCCACCTCGGGCCGCGGGTCCGTGGCGCGCACGATCGCGCCCATCGAACCGGCCGCACCGATCGCCGCCAGGCCGGCCACCCCGGCCCCACACACCAGGACCTTCGCCGGCGGCACCTTGCCCGCCGCAGTGACCTGGCCGGTGAAGAACCTGCCGAAGGTGTGCGCCGCCTCGACCATCGCGCGGTAGCCGGCGATGTTGGCCATGGAGCTGAGCACGTCGAGGGACTGGGCACGCGAGATCCGCGGCACCGCGTCCATCGCCATCGCGGTGATCGGGCGGCGCGCGAGGTCCGCCACCAGCTCCGGGTCCACTGCCGGCCCGAGGATGCCGATCACCGTGGCGCCGTCGCGAAGTCGGTCGAGCTGGTCGCCCGACGGGGCGTTGACCGCGAGGACCACGTCGGCCAGGAGCGCGTCCCCGATGGAGGCACCCGCCTCGGCGTAGGCCTCGTCCGGGAAGCTCGACGCGTCTCCGGCACCAGCGTCCACGCACACGTCGTAGCCGAGGCCCTGCAGCAGGCCGACGGTAGCCGGAGTGGCCGCTACCCGTGACTCGCCCGCGCGTGCTTCCTTGACGACACCGATGATCACAGGGCCCTCCTCCGACGCTGACCGGGCCATGATGTCGCACACAGGGCCGAGGCGGCCGAGTACTGCTCGGGCCACGCCGGTTTCCTGCAAAGAGGAACCCCGACGTGGCTGGAGACAGCGATCATGGTGGAGCTGAGGGGACTCGAACCCCTGACCCTCTGCATGCCATGCAGATGCGCTACCAGCTGCGCCACAGCCCCAGATCTGCCGCCGTGCTGGCGACGTCGGAGATGCTACAAGCACCCTGTGTCCGACGCGAATCAGGGGGTCCGACCGTGACCGCGTCGCCGGTCGTGCGGGTCCCGCAGCGGGTCGGCCACATCGGGATGCTGGTGGTCGGGATCGGCCGGTGGGGCGCTGGTGCGCGGCAAGGTCGCTCGGACGGTAGGCGGTGGGCCGAGCGCAGCTGGAGGGCGACCGCGACCTGGTTCGCACCCGAGGTCGTGGACACCCCGAGGGCGGCGGCGAGCTCGATCTCGGCGGATCGCCGGGGGTGCCCGTTGGTCGAGGTGGGAGGGCCGGCAGGCCCGACCCTCGAGACCCGGGACCGGTCCTGGTCTCGAGACGCTCGCTGCGCTCGCTCCTCGACCACCGGGTCAAGGGGTCTCGAGACGCTCGCTGCGCTCGCTCCTCGACCACCGGGGGTGCCCGCTGGTCGAGGTGGGAGGGCCGCCAGGCCCGACCCTCGAGACCCGGGTGCCGGGCCAGGGCCGCCCGTACGGGCCGACCGGTCAGCTCTCGGCGGTGCGGTTGTAGGCCCGGAGCCGCAGCAGGCCGGGGCCGTCCGGGTCGATCTTGTGGTCGTCGAGGACGACCCAGCCGCAGTTGTCGAGCCCGTGCAACGTGGAGAGGGCGGTCAGGGGCCAGCCCAGCAGTGCGGTGACCGCGGTACGGATGGCGGCGCCGTGCGAGACGGCGACGGCGGTGCCGCCGGACGGCATGGTCGCCAGGAGCTCGGTGAGGACGTCGCTCATCCGGGTGGCGACCGCGTCGGTGCGCTCTCCACCGACGACCGCGTCGAAGTCACCGAGACGGAACCGTGCGAACTCCTCGGGCGCGGCCTCGGCGTACTCGGCGTGCGTCAGTCCCTCGCGCTCACCGAGGGAGAACTCCCGCAGCCGGGCGTCCTGGGTCGGCTCGAGCCCGGTCTCCTTGGCGACGTAGGCCGCGGTCGAGCGGGTGCGTGCGAGGTCGGAGCACCACAGCAGGTCGGGCTGGAGCGCGGCGACGGCCACAGCGGCGCGGGCTGCCTGGTCGTGACCGGTGTCGTCGAGGTCGACGTCGACCTGACCCTGGATCCGGCTGGCGGCGTTGTGGGCGGTGCGACCGTGGCGGAGCAGGACGAGCGAGCGGGGCTCGCTCACCGGGCGAGGCCCTCGACGTCGGCCGGCAGCGCGATCAGCGGGCAGTCGCGCCAGAGCCGCTCCAGGGCGTAGAACTCGCGCTCCTCGTCGTGCTGGACGTGGACCACGATCTCGCCGTAGTCGAGCAGCACCCACCGGCCCTGGCGCTCGCCCTCGCGGCGCAGCGGCTTGGCCCCGGCCTCACGCAGCTTGGCCTGCACCTCGTCGACGACGGCCTTGACCTGGCGGTCGTTGCCGGCGCTGGCGATGACGAAGACGTCGGTGATCGCGAGCTGGTCGCTGACGTCGAAGGCGACGATCTGGTGGGCGAGCTTCTCGCCCGCGGCGCGGGCCGCGACGTAGGTCAGCTCGACGGCGTGGTCGGTGGCGGTCATCTGTCTCCGGAGGTGGCGGTGAGGGTGGGTGGGTCCTGGCGCGCGAGGTCGGGGTAGAGCCCGTGCTTGGTGATGTACTGCACCACACCGTCGGGCACGAGATACCACACGGGCTGTCCGGCCCGCTGGCGGTCGCGGCAGTCGGTGGACGAGATGGCCAGGGCGGGGATCTCCAGCATGGCCACCCGGTCCGAGGGGATCGAGGCCAGCGCGGCGGCGTCCATCTCGTAGCCCGGTCGGGTGCAGCCCACGAACTGTGCGAGCTCGAAGAGCTGCTCATGACCGCGCCAGCCGAAGATGCCGGCCAGGGCGTCGGCACCGGTGATGAAGTAGAGCTCGGCGTCGGGCATCGCGACGCGCAGGTCGCGCAGCGTGTCGACGGTGTACGTCGGGCCGCCCCGGTCGACGTCGACCCGGGACACCCAGAAGCGCGGGTTGGCCGCCGTGGCGATCACGGTCATCAGGTAGCGGTGCTCCGCCGGGGACACCTCGCGGCCCGACTTCTGCCAGGGCTGGCCGGTCGGGACGAAGACGACCTCGTCGAGGTCGTAGGAGGACTGCACCTCCGAGGCGGCCACGAGGTGGCCGTGGTGGATCGGGTCGAAGGTGCCACCCATGACACCGACACGGCGGCGCCGGCCGGTCCCGGCGTCGGTCGCGGGAGTCATCAGGCTCAGGTGTGCTCGCGGCCCCCGCCGAAGGACACCAGCCCGCCGAGCATGCCGAGGAACAGCAGGAGGACGAGCCCGCCGATCAGCCAGGGGTTCGGGCCGCTGTGGGCGCCCTCCTCGGCGGCACGGAGGACCAGGGGGACGACGAGGCTCTGCGACATGGGCCCAGCGTACCGGCCGCCGGGGCCACCTCAGCCGAGCAGGTGGCCGATCCCCTGCAGGATGACGAAGAACTGCACCGAGCGGCCGGCCACGATCGTCGCCACGAACACCAGCCGGTTGAGGTGCAGCGCGCCGGCCAGCGGTGCGACGACCAGCAGTGGCGGCAGTCCGACGAGCGAGGCGGTGAACAGCACGCCGACCACCACGAACGGACGTCCCTCGGCCCGGGCGGTCCAGGAGTCGTACCGCGCCCGCACCGCCGGCTTCTCCAGACGCTTGGCCATCCACCTGCTGTCGGAGCCGCGACGCGCGGCCTCGTACCAGACGATCTTGCCCAGGGCCTGGCCGAAGGCGGCGGTGAGCGCGAGCGGCAGGGCGCGGGTGGTGCCGACCTGCGAGGCCACGACGCCCAGGTAGGCCTCGATGTTGACCACCGGGAAGAACGCCGAGAGCACCGAGACCCCGAAGGTGCTCCACAGCAGCTCCATCAGGTCCTCGCCCCGGCCTCAGCGCACGTGGCCGTCACCGGTGACGACGTACTTGGTGGAGGTCATCTCGGGGAGGCCCATCGGGCCCCGGGCGTGGAGCTTCTGGGTGCTGATCCCGATCTCCGCGCCGAACCCGAGCTCGGCGCCGTCGGTGAACCGCGTCGAGGCGTTCACCAGCACCACCGCCGAGTCGACGGCCGCCACGAAACGCCGCGCCGCGGCGTGGTCGCGGGTCAGGATCGCCTCGGAGTGGCCGCTGGAGAAGCGGCGCACGTGCGCGATCGCGGCCTCGAGGTCGGGGACGACGGCGGCGCTGAGGTCGAGCGAGAGGTACTCGCGGGCGTGGTCGTCGTCGGTGGCCGGGACCACCCCGGGGTACGCCGCGAACGCGGGGTCGCCGTGCACGGTGACGCCGGCCTGCTGGAGTGCCTGCACCACGCGCGGCAGGAAGGTGCCGGCGACGTCGGCATGGACCAGCAGCGACTCCGCAGCGTTGCAGACGCTGGTGCGCTGCGTCTTGGCGTTCAGCACCACCGCGAGCGCCTGGTCGAGGTCGGCGGAGGCGTCGACGTAGACGTGGCAGTTGCCCACGCCGGTCTCGATCACCGGCACGGTGGAGCCCTCCACGACGCTGCGGATCAGGCCCGCTCCCCCGCGCGGCACCAGCACGTCGACCAGCCCGCGGGCCAGCATCAGCGCGGCCACGCTGTCGCGGCTGCGGCTGTCGACCAGCTGGACCGCGTCGGCCGGCAGCCCCGCACCGGCCACCGCGCCTCGCAGCACGTCGACGACCGCGGCGTTCGTGGCCGCAGCCGACGAGCTGCCGCGGAGCAGCACGGCGTTGCCGGACTTCAGGCAGATGCCCGCGGCGTCCGCGGTCACGTCGGGCCGCGCCTCGTAGACCACGGCCACCACGCCGAGGGGCACGCGCACCTGCCGCAGCTCGAGCCCGTTGGCCAGGGTCGAGCCGCGGACGACCTCGCCCACCGGGTCCGGGAGGTCGGCGACGTCGCGCAGCCCGGCGGCCATCGCCCCCAGCCGGGTGGGGTCCAGGCGCAGCCGGTCGACGACCGAGGGCGCCGTGCCGGCCTGCTCGGCCGCCTCGACGTCCGCGGCGTTGGCCGCCAGGACGACGTCCTCCGCGACCACCAGGGCCGCGGCCATCGCCCGCAGGGCGGCGTCCTTGCGTGCCCGGGTGGCCAGCGCGAGGTCCCACGAGGCCGTCCGGGACCGGTGGGCCTGTTCGGCGACGACGGTCGCGGCGTCGTACGTCCCGGGGTCCGCCACCATGTCCGCGAGCCTAGGGCGTCCCCGGCAGCGCGGCGCGCCGGGTCGTCCGGCCGGCCGCGGTCGTACGCCACCGGGACGGGGCCGATCGGGAAATACCGGCGCCGGGCTCGCTCATCCGACAGGGTGAGGCCTTACGGGTCCGGACCACGGTGGTCCGTGCCACTTCGAAGGGGAACCCCCATGGCCTCACCACGTCGTCTCGTCGCCGCCGCCGTCCTCTCCACCGCCTGTGCCGCCGGCACGCTCGGCACCACCGGGTCGGCCGTCGCCGACCCCGGGCACGAGGGCCCGGGCGGCGTCGGTGACGCCACCACCTACGACGGCCCGCTGGCCCTGATGGGCCCGGCGAGGATGGTGACCGAGAAGTACGGCAGGTTCTTCTACCTCGACCTCCGGATGCGCGCCGTCGCCGGCGCCGGCGACCTGGAGGTGCGCAGCAACCGACCCGCCACCGACCCGTACGACGGTCCGATCACCACCACCTGGACCCTCGGCGAGCGGTCCGGGACCTTCGGCAACGACCTCCAGCGGAACTTCTCGGGTCTCCCCGGGCTGCTCGAGGTCTCCGTCACCGACGCCGACGGCCGACCCGTGGGCCGGAGGATGACGGTCGACACCTGCCTCAACGGCAGCTCCGAGCGCATCCAGCCCGACGGTGCCGCCACCAACGCCTACCCGTGGGGCTGCCCCTACAACCCCTACACGCTGGGGTCGGTCCAGGGCGTGCAGGACGGGTACGCCACCCGCCTCTACGCCGCCACCCCGGTCCGGCTCCCGCTCGGCACCTACACCGCGACCGTCGCGATCGGCGACCGCTACGTCGACGCATGGGGCCTGGACGCCGGCGAGTCCCACGTCGACGTGCCGCTCGTCGTCCGGGAGCCCCGGCGCGACCGCGGACCCGACTGGGGCATGGGCTGGCGCGCGCAGGAGGCAGCCGCTCGCCGCGCGGGCCTCGACGGCGGCGACGGCGGCGACGCGCCGCGCCCGGCGGTCGCCGAGCCGGCCCCGCGGGCCGCGGCCGACCTCCCCGCAGGCACCCCGATGCCGGACCTGCGCTCGCTGCCGGCCTTCGACATCGGGCTGAACGCCCGGGGGAACCTGATGCGCTTCGGGGCCAACGTGTGGAACGCCGGCAGCAGCCCGTTGGTCGTCGACGGCTTCCGCACCGCCGACGAGGACGTGATGGCGGCCTACCAGTACTTCTTCGACACCGACGGCGAGCAGGTGGCTTATGAGTCGGTCGAGGACAGCGGCTTCTACTGGCACGGCGAGAACCACGACCACTGGCACTTCGAGGACTTCGCGCGCTACCAGCTGCTCGACGAGCAGAGGACGGTCGTGCGCGACTCGGGCAAGGTCTCCTTCTGCCTGGCCAACACCGACGCGGTCGACTACACCGTCGACGGTGCCGACTGGCGCCCGGAGAACACCGACCTCCGCACGGCCTGCGGCAGCCGCGGGTCGCTCTCGGTGCGGGAGGTCCTCTCGGCCGGCTCCGGCGACACCTACGCGCAGTACCGCGCCGGGCAGGCCTTCGGAAGGATCAGCAGGCTCGCCGACGGCACCTACTACGTCCGGGTCACCGCCAACCCGAACGACGCCCTGGTCGAGTCGGACACCACCAACAACGAGGTGGACCGCATGGTCACCCTCGTCACCCGCCCCAACGGCACCCGCGTGGTGCGGCCCGCGCCGGTGGGACTGGTGGACGAGTGGTGGAACTTCGGCGGAGGCTTCTTCCGCTGAGCCCGGTCAGGCGCGGACCCGGTCGCGCAGCACCCGGCGCAGGATCTTGCCGGAGGCCGACTTCGGGATCTCGTCCACGACGATCACCTGGCCCAGGCGCTTGTAGGTGGCCACCTCGGCCGCCACGAAGGCCTTGACGTCCTCGGGGCCCAGCGACGAGCCCGGCTTGAGCACCACGAAGCCGACCGGGATCTCGCCGGCCTCCTCGTCGGGGGTGCCGACCACGGCGGCGTCGGTGATCTCGTCGTGGGTGAGCAGCACGGACTCGAGCTCGGCCGGCGGCACCTGGAAGCCCTTGACCTTGATCAGCTCCTTGAGCCGGTCGACGATGTAGACGTGGCCGGCGTCGTCGACGCGGGCGACGTCGCCCGTGTGCAGCCAGCCCTCCGCGTCCCGGGTGGCGTCGGAGTCCTCCGGACGGCCGAGGTACCCCTTCATCACCTGCGGGCCGCGCACCCACAGCTCGCCCTCGGCGTCGAGGCCGAGGCTCTCACCCGAGGCGGGGTCGACGATCATGCACTCGGTGCCGGGGATGGTCACGCCGACCGACCCGGGCCGGTAGTCGCCGGGGACGGTCATGTGGGAGACCGGGGACAGCTCGGTCATCCCGTAGCCCTGGACCACCTCGCAGCCCAGCCGGGCGGCGGCCAACTCGCCGGTCTCGGCCGACAGCGGGGCCGCCCCGGACATGACGTAGCCCATCGAGCTGAGGTCGTACTGGTCCACCAGGGGGTGCTTGGCCAGCGCGACCACGATCGGCGGGGCGACGTAGGCCCGGCTGCACCCGTGCTCGGCGTTGAGTCGGAGGTACATCTCGAGGTCGAAGCGCGGCATCGTGATCACCGTCGCGCCGGTGCGCAGGCCGGCGTTCATCAGCACCTGCATGCCGTAGATGTGGAAGAACGGCAGGACGGCCACGAACGACTCCCCGTCGGTGAGCTTCCCGGCGTCGATGACCTGGGCGATGTTGGCCACCAGGTTGCCGTGGGTGAGCATCACGCCCTTGGACAGCCCGGTGGTGCCCGAGGAGTACGGCAGCGCCACCACGTCGTCGCGCCCGACCGGGACCTGCTCGGCCAGGGGCTCGCCGAACAGCCCGGCCGCGTCGCTGGCGCCGCGCAGGTCGCCGCCCTCGCTGCCGCCGAGGACGAAGACCTCCTCGACCGTGGTGTCCTCGCAGGCCCGCTGGGCGGTCTCGAGGAACATCGCGATGGTCACCATGAACCGCGGTTTCGCGTCCCGGATCTGGTGCGCCATCTCCTTGGCGGTGTACGTGGGGTTGATCGTGGTGATCGACCCGCCGGCCATGGCCACCCCGTGGAAGACCACGGCGTACTCCGGGATGTTGGGCGAGAGCAGGGCCAGGGTGTCGCCGGGGCCGAAGCCGCGGGCGGCCAGCCCGCCGGCGAAGCGGCGTACCTGCTCGTGGAGCTGGCCGTAGGTGAGCGTGCGTCCGGTGGGGCCGTCGACCAGGGCCGGCTGGTCGGCGCGCTCGACGGCGTGCTCGAAGCAGTACGACGTCAGCGCCAGGTCGGGGATCTCGACGGCCGGCAGGGGGCTGGTGTGGATGTGCGGCTCGCTCATGCGGGTCGTGTCCTCCGGGATCGGGTGCGCGGACGGGTGCAGGGCGATCCTGCCAGAGCAGGTGAGCGGCGTCACAGGTCGTCGGCGGGCCGTCCGGCCCCGAGACGCACACCGGCCCGCCGCCCGGGGGGCGGCGGGCCGGAGGGGCCGAGCGGTGGTCCGGGGCGGGTCAGCCCTTGCGCTTGGTGATCTCCTCGGTCGCGGCCGGGAGGATCGCGTGCAGGTCGCCGACGACACCGAAGTCGACGAGCTCGAAGATCGGCGCCTCCTCGTCCTTGTTGACCGCCACGATGGTCTTCGAGGTCTGCATCCCGGCGCGGTGCTGGATCGCCCCCGAGATGCCGTTGGCGACGTAGAGCTGCGGAGAGACGGTCTTGCCCGTCTGGCCCACCTGGAAGCTGTGCGGCATCCAGCCGGAGTCCACCGCGGCGCGGGAGGCACCGACCGCGGCGCCGAGCGCGTCGGCCAGGCCCTCGATCGGGGTGAAGTCACCCCCGGTGCCACGGCCGCCCGAGACCACGATGGCGGCCTCGGTCAGCTCCGGGCGGCCCGAGGCCTGGCGCGGCTGCGAGGCCACGACCTGGGCCAGCTTCGCGGCGTCGGAGATCGTCGGGCTGAACTGCTCGACCGTCCCGGCGCCGGCAGTCTCCTCGGGCTCGGCCGAGTTGGGCTTGACGGTGATGATCGGCGTGCCCTGCGTGACCTTGGACTGGGTGGTCCAGCTGCCGGCGAAGACGCTCTGGGTGGTGACGGGCACCCCGCCCTCGGACTGCACGTCGACGGCGTCGGTGATCAGGCCGGACTCGGTCTTGATCGCCAGCCGGGCACCGATCTCCTTGCCCTCGGAGGTCGAGGGGATGAGCACGGCGGCGGGCGAGGCCTGCTGCACGAGCTGCTGCAGGGTCTCGGCCTTGGGAGCCACGAGGTAGCCGCGGATCTCGCTGTCGTCGACGACGTAGATCTTCTCGGCGCCGTAGGCGGTCAGCTTCGCGGCCGCCTCCTGCGCCTTGTCGGCAGGGCCGATGTAGACGGCGGAGGGCTCCCCGAGCCGCTTGGCGATGGCCAGCAGCTCGTAGGTGGGCTTGCGGACGGCACCCTCGACGTGGTCGACGAGCACCAGGACTTCGGACATCAGGTCTCTCCTCTGCTTCCGCAGGCTCTAGATGAACTTCTTGGACGCGAGGAACCCGGCCAGCGCGGGAGCGCCCGAGCCGTCCTCGTCCTTGACGATCTCGCCCTGCGACCGGGGCGGACGCTCGGTGGTCTCGTTGACCTCGCTCCAGGCGACCGACAGCCCGACCAGCGACGGGTCCACCCCGATGTCGGCCAGCGACCAGGTCTGCATCGGCTTCTTCTTGGCCGCCATGATGCCCTTGAAGGAGGGGTAGCGCGCCTCGCCGGTCTGGTCTGTGACGGAGAGCACCAGCGGCATCGTCGCGCCGATGACCTCGGTCGAGGTGTCGCCGTCGCGCTTGATCCGGACCTGGTCGCCCTGGGTCTCGATGACCGAGGCCAGGGTGACCTGGGGCAGGCCCATCCGCTCGGCGAGCATGGCCGGGACCACACTGCCGGAGGCGTCGGTCGAGGCCATCCCGCACATCACGAGGTCGACCTTGGTCTCCTCGCCGGCCTTCTCGACGGCCTTGGCCAGCACGAGCGAGGTGGCGATGTAGTCGGAGCCGGCCACGGCGTCGTCGGAGACGTGGATGCCCTGGTCGCAGCCCATCTGCAGGGCCTTGCGCACGGCGTCGACGGCCTTCTCGGGGCCGACGCACAAGGCGGTGACGGTGGTGGACGCCGGGTCCTCGGACTTCTCCTTGATCTGCAGCGCCTGCTCGACGGCGTACTCGTCGAGCTCGGAGAGCAGGCCGTCCACACCGGCGCGGTCGACGGTGTTGTCGGACTTGAAGCGCCGGTCGGCGGTGGCGTCAGGGACGTGCTTCACGCAAACGACAATGTTCATGGGTGTGGCCGGGAGGCCCCTCCTGTGCGATCGGTGACGCGGGACGGTCCGTGTCGGCGCGGGTACGCCGTGGTGCCCGACGCGGCGCGCGGACATGGGTCGACTCCACCACCGAGGTTACCGCTGCGTCACATCCTTGTGGACCGCGATCTGCTATGTGGTGACTCACACAGCCGCGCGTGCGGTCAGGGACGTACGACCTTGTCCAGGATCTTGCCGATGACCAGCCACGCGACGGCACCGAGGCCCCAGTTGAACAGCGCGTTCTTGACGGCGGCGTTGCTCCCGGTGAACTCCTTGATCCCGTCGGTGCGGGAGAAGATGCCGAGGTCGACGGCACTGGCCGCGTCGAGGACGAACGACACCGCCTCGTTCTGGCGGTTCGCGTCGAGGGTGATCAGCAGCGCCCCGAGGGCCAGCACCACGGCCAGCACCACGGCGACCGCCCAGATGATCCTGGCCACCAGGGTGCGGAGGCGGTTGGCACCGTCGCCCACGACCGCGGCGGCCTTCTTCGCCTGCCCCTTGCGGTCCTTGGGCTCCTTCGGCTCCTTGGCCTCCGACCCCTCGGCCCGCTCGGTCTGGCGGAGCTGCTTGCGGGAGGGCTTCTCGCCCGTCGTCACGTCCTGGTCCTGCTGGTCCTGCGTCTGCTCGCTCATCCTGTGCTCCTCGAGTTCCCCATGCCGTGGCCCCTGCTGGTGGTGCTGGTGCTGCTCGGTCCTGCTGCTGGTGGTCCGGCGAGGTGGTCCGGCGACGCCTCAGCGTCCCTCGAAGACCGCCTTGCCCGGACCCTGCTCGACGAAGGAGCGCATGCCGCTCTCACGGTCGTGGGTGGCGAACAGGGCCGCGAACTGCTGGCGCTCGATCTCCAGCCCGGAGGCCAGGTCGACCTCGAGCCCGGCGTCGATGCTCTCCTTGGCGGCGCGCACGGCGTAGGTGGCTGCGCCGACGAACTGCTGCGCCCAGGTCACGGCCTGCGCGTAGACCTCGGCGGCCGGCACGACGCGGTCGACCATGCCGATCGCCAGCGCCTCGTCGGCCTTGACGAAGCGGCCGGTGAAGATGATGTCCTTGGCCCTGCTGGGGCCGACCAGACGGGCGAGCCGCTGGGTGCCACCGGCGCCCGGGATGATGCCGAGCAGGACCTCGGGCTGGCCGAGCACGGCGTCGTCGGCGGCGAACCGGACGTCGGCGGCCAGCGCCAGCTCACAACCGCCCCCGAGCGCGTAACCGGTCACGGCCGCGACCACGGGCTTGGGGATCGCGGCGACCGCAGTGACGGCGTCCTGCAGCGTGCGGGAGCGCTTGACCATGTCGACGTGCGACATGTCCGCCATCTCCTTGACGTCGTTGCCGGCCGCGAAGACGCGTTCGCCGCCGTAGACCACGACGGCCTTCACGTCGTCGCGGTCCGTGGCCTCACGCGCCACCTCGATCAGCTCGTCCTGCAGCTGCACGCTGATCGCGTTCATCTTCGGCCGGTCCAGCCTGACCGTGCCGACCCCGTCGGTGACTTCGAGACGTACCAGCTCACCCATGCCTGCGTGCCCTCCTGCGTCGACGTTCCCGGCGTACCGGTCGGTAGCCTAGGGCACCGCCGGCCCGGGATGGTGACCTGCGGCACAGACGCCGTGACGGGCCTCCGCCGGGGGGTGGGAGGATCCCGCCCGTGAGACCCCCCTGGAGCCGCCTCGGCGAGCGATCCTCCGTCTGGCCCGGGCGCAACTGGCCGCTCGGCGCGACCTGGTCGCCCGCGTCCACCAACTTCGCCGTGCACGCGCCCCGTGCCGAGGCGGTGTGGGTGTGCGTGCTGGAGGACAGCGGGGACGACGGTGGCCTCACCGAGACCCGGCACCTGCTCACCGAGCAGTCGCTGGGCATCTGGCACGGCGCCCTGCCGGGGATCACCCCCGGCACGCGGTACGGCTTCCGGGCGCGGGGTCCCTGGGACCCCGCCCAGGGCTGTCGGTTCAACGAGCACCAGCTGCTGCTCGACCCCTTCGCCCGGGCGGTCAGCGGCGGGCTCGGTGCCGGCCCCGGCCTCTACGCCCACGACGTGGACGACCCCTCGCGTCCGAGCACGGTCGACTCGGCGAGCGTCGTGCCGCACGGCGTGGTCGTCGACGGGACCGGGGACTCCTTCGACTGGGGCGACGACCGGCCACCGGCGCGGCGCTGGCGCGACACCGTGCTCTACGAGGCCCACGTCAAGGGTCTGACCGCGACGCACCCCGACGTGCCGCCGGCGCTGCGCGGCACGTACGCCGGGCTGGCCCACCCCGCGGTCACCGACTACCTGCGCGACCTGGGCGTCACCGCCGTCGAGCTGCTGCCGGTGCAGCAGTTCGTGAGCGAGCCCTTCCTGGCCGGGCGTGGACTCAGCAACTACTGGGGCTACAACACCCTGGGTTTCTTCGCCCCGCACGGGGCGTACGCCGCCGCGGGCGACCGGGGCGGGCAGGTGACGGAGTTCAAGGAGATGGTCAGGGCGCTGCACGCGGCCGGCCTCGAGGTGATCCTGGACGTCGTCTACAACCACACCGCCGAGGCCGGCCCCCTCGGGCCCACGCTGTCCCTCCGTGGGCTCGACGACAGCATCTACACCCGCCCCGGGACCTTCCCGGCCGCCACGGCGCCGTCGACAGGGACGCCGGCCGCTCCCCCACCGACCACCGACACCGCCCGGGGCGCACCCCCGGAGCCCCTCGCGGCCGCCCCGTCGGCGCTGCAGCCGGAGGAGGTGGACCCGTACTGGGACGTGACCGGCTGCGGCAACACCGTCGATGCCGGGCATCCCTACGCGCTGCGTCTGGTCCTGGACTCGCTGCGCTACTGGGTCACCGAGATGCACGTCGACGGGTTCCGCTTCGACCTGCTGCCGGCGCTGTGCCGGGTGGACCGCCGCGTCGACATGGCGGCGCCCCTGCTCACCGCCATCGGCCAGGACCCGGTCCTGCGGCACGTCAAGCTCGTCGCGGAGCCGTGGGACGCCTCGGGCGAGGGCTACCAGGTGGGCGGGTTCCCGCCGCCCTGGGTGGAGTGGAACGACCAGTACCGCGACCAGGTCCGCGACTTCTGGCGGGGGCACGGCGACGGCATCCGCTCGGTGGCCACCCGGTTGGCCGGGTCCTCCGACCTCTACGCCGACGACGGGCGCTCGCCGTACAACTCGGTCAACATGGTCACCGCGCACGACGGCTTCACCCTGCGCGACCTCGTCACCTACGACCACAAGCACAACGAGGCCAACGGCGAGGACAACCGCGACGGCACCGACGACAACCGGTCCTGGAACTGCGGTGCCGAGGGCGAGACCCACGACGAGGACGTGCTCGCGCTGCGCCATCGCCAGGCGGCGAACCTGATCACGACGTTGTGCCTGTCCAACGGGGTGCCGATGCTGACCGCGGGGGACGAGCGAGGCCGGACCCAACGAGGCAACAACAACGCTTACATCCAGGACAACGAGATCTCCTGCGTGTACTGTCGAGAGGACGACGCCTGGTCGGGGATCTTCGAGATCTCCCGGGCCGCA
>JBKJPE010000155.1:0-30817 GCA_046595185.1 Nocardioides sp. | reverse complement strand
CTGGAGCCGCGCCGAGATGATCACCGCCGACGAGATCTTCACCAGCCTGGAGAAGGAGTTCGTGCTCAGCCCGGCCGTCGAGCCGCGGGGGAGCGCCCCGGCCGAGAAGTTCCTCGTCGACGGCGGGCCCGGCACGGTCGGCGTGATCGCCTCGGTCACCCGTCCGTTCTGCGGCGACTGCGACCGGGTCCGCCTGACCGCGGACGGCCAGATCCGCAACTGCCTCTTCGCCCGGCACGAGTCGGACCTGCGCACCGCGCTGCGCAGCGGGGCCTCCGACGAGGAGATCGCCGACCGGTGGGTCGTGGCGATGGGCACCAAGGCCGCGGGTCACGGCATCGACGACGTGACCTTCCTCCAGCCGGACCGTCCGATGTCGGCCATCGGGGGCTGAACCGCCGCCTCCCCGAGGGAGGGGGCGGGTCAGGAAGGCTCGACGCCGTCCGGCTCGTGGGGGACGGTCTCGCGCAGGAAGCCGCGCGCGCCCAGGAAGCCCTCGAGCTGCTCGCGGTGCTCCGCGCAGGCCAGCCAGGTCTTGCGCCGTTCGGCGGTGTGCAGCCGGGGATTGTTCCAGCGCAGCTGGTGGGCCGCCGGCGCACGGCAGCCCTTGGCCGAGCAGACGTCGGGCTCCACGGGTCAGTCCCGCGTACCGGCCGGCCCGAGCTGGCGGGTGGTCGCGATCGGCTGCTGCAGCTCGAAGACGTCGGTACGCGTGGTGGCGGCGTTGGCGAGCACGACGGCGATGTAGGGCAGCACGATCGCGCCCGCGATCAGGATCGGCCACAGCCACCCGACGCCGGACAGGGCCGCGATGCCGGCACCCACGAAGCAGGCCGACCGCAGGCTCATCGACCAGAGGTAGCGCCTCTGCCGGGTGGCGATGTCGGCGGAGCGGCTGGTGGCGGCCGTGGTGATGCGGACGGCGCCGTCGTCGTGGGGGGATCGGGCCATGCTCCGAGCCTACGTCGGGCTCTGCCCACACCCCCTGCCCTCAGGGGTGGGACTCGTCACCCCGCCCCGGCTGCACGCCTAGACTCCGCGGATGAGCAACCGGACCTACCGCCTGACCGAGATCGTCGGCACGTCCCCCGTGGGAATCGAGGAGGCGATCCGCAACGGCGTCGAGCGGGCCGGCCAGACGCTGCGCCACCTGGACTGGTTCGAGGTGACCCAGGTGCGTGGCCAGATCAAGGACGGGACCGTGGAGCACTACCAGGTCGGGATGAAGCTCGGCTTCCGCCTCGAGGACGACGAGTAACCCGCCCGGCCCATGAGGCTTTAGGGCTACCTGCCGGTAATCGCTACCGTCACTGCCTGTGACCGACGAGACACCCGCACCACCCGAGGCCCCGTCCGGCCGCTCGATCCTCGTGACCGGCGGCAACCGCGGCATCGGCCGTGCCATCGCCGAGGCGTTCGTGGCCCAGGGCGACCGGGTCGCCGTGACGACGCGCAACGGCGGTGCGCCCGAGGGGGCGCTCGACGTGCGGTGCGACGTGACCGACCCCGAGGCGGTCGAGGCCGCCTTCCGCACCGTCGAGGAGGCCCACGGCCCGGTCGAGGTGCTGGTCGCCAATGCCGGCATCACCCACGACACACTGCTCCTCCGGATGTCGGAGGAGGACTGGTCCTCGGTCATCGACACCAACCTCACCGGCACCTTCCGCCTGGTCAAGCGGGCCTCGAAGGGGATGCTGCGGCTCAAGCGCGGCCGGATCGTGCTGATCTCCTCGGTGGTGGGCATGCTCGGCTCGCCGGGCCAGGTCAACTACGCCGCCTCCAAGGCCGGCCTGGTCGGGATGGCGCGGTCCATGGCGCGAGAGCTCGGCTCGCGCGGCATCACCACGAACGTGGTCGCCCCCGGCTACGTGGAGACCGACATGACCGGCGTGCTCACCGACGAGCAGCGTGCGGCGATCAAGCAGCAGGTGCCGCTGGGGCGCTACGCCTCACCGCAGGAGGTCGCCGGCGCGGTGACCTGGTTGGCCGGCGAGCACGCGGCGTACGTGACCGGGGCCGTGATCCCGGTCGACGGCGGACTAGGGATGGGACACTGACATGGCGGGACTCCTCGAAGGCAAGCGGATCCTGGTCGCGGGGGTGACCATGGACTCCTCCATCGGCTTCCACACCGCGCGGATCGCGCAGGAGCAGGGCGCCACCATCCTGATCTCGAACTTCGGGCGGGCGCTGGGCATCACCCGGCGCATCGCCAAGCGGCTGCCGGTCGAGCCGCCCGTGCTCGAGCTCGACGTCACCGACGACGACCACCTCGCGGCGCTGCCCGACGCGGTCCGCGAGCACGTCGACGGCCTCGACGGCGTGGTCCACTCCATCGCCTTCGGCAACCCGGAGACCCTCCTCGGCGGCAAGTTCCTCGAGGGCCCGTGGCCCGACGTCGCCCAGGCCGTGCAGGTCTCGGCGTACTCGTTGAAGTCGCTGTCGGTGGCCTGTGCGCCGCTGATGGCCGGCGGGGGCTCCGTCGTCGGGCTCACCTTCGACGCGACCGTCGCCTGGCCGGCCTACGACTGGATGGGCGTGGCCAAGGCCGGCCTGGAGTCGACCTCGCGCTACCTCGCCCGCGACCTCGGGCCCCAGGGGATCCGGGTCAACCTGGTCTCCGCCGGCCCGCTGAAGACGCTGGCCGCCAAGGCCATCCCGGGGTTCGAGCAGCTCGAGGAGCTGTGGAGCGAGCGGTCACCGCTCGGGTGGGACAACACCGACCAGGGCCCGACGGCGATGGCCGTGTGCGCGCTGCTGTCGGACTTCTTCCCGGCCACCACCGGGGAGATCGTCCACGTCGACGGTGGCTTCCACGCGATGGGCGCCTGAGAGCCCCGCTGGTCGAGGCGTGTGGGCCCCCGACCCTGGAGACGGTCGCCGGCGCTCCCTCCTCGACCACCGGGCCGGACGGCGTCCCGCGCCGGTAGCGTGCGGCCGGTGACCTGCCTCGTCGAGCTGCGCGTCCTGGAGGGTCCGAACCTCTACTTCCCCCGGGCGGCGATCAAGCTCACCCTCGACACCGGGGCGCTCGGCGAGGCCCCCGAGGAGGTCGTGCGCCGGCTCGCGACCCGCGTCGGCCTGCGTCAGGTCCGCCCCGGTGCGCCGGGCACGGGTTTCCGCCAGCGGGCCGCCCTGCGCGTGGTCGAGCAGCTGGTGCGCCAGGTGGCCCGGGAGGCCGGCACCACCCGTCTCGGCGTGCGCGTGCGGCCCACCAGCGACAGCGCCCGGATCGTGGTGGCCTACCCCTGGCGCGACCGTGACCGGGCCCGGGCGCTGGGCGAGGCCGTCGCCGCGGTGCTCGACGCGCTGCCGGCCCGGACGGCCCCCGACGACGACGCGCTGGAGGACCTCGTCGCCGAGGCCGCGGAGTCCGTACGACGCGTCGGACCGGGTCCGCGCCCGACCACGATCCGCCCCCGGGTGCCGGTCGTCGCGGTCACCGGCACGAACGGCAAGACCACCACGTCGCGGATGGTGGCCCACGTGGCCCGCCGGGCCGGGCGGCACGTCGGCTGGTCCAACACCGACGGCGTCTACGTCGACGGGGTGCTGGTCGAGGCCGGTGACTACTCGGGACCCTCCGGTGCCGGGCGGGTGCTGGCCCACCCCGAGGTCGACTTCGCCGTCACCGAGACCGCGCGCGGAGGGATCCTGCTCAAGGGCATCGGCCTGGCCCACAACGACGTCTCCGTGGTCACCAACGTCACCGCCGACCACCTGGGCCTGCACGGCATCGACACCGTCGACCAGCTGGCCGAGGTCAAGGCGGTCGTGCCGTGGATCACCCGCAAGGACGGCTGGGCGGTGCTGAACGCCGACGACCCCCGGGTGCACGCGATGCGGCGGACCACCCGGGCCCGCTGGTGGGTCTTCACCCGCGACCCCGACGGCCCCGCGGTGCGCGAGACCCTCGGCACCGGAGGCCGGGTCACCACCGTCATCGACGGCTGGATCTGCGTGCTGCGCCCCGACGCCGACCCCGACCCGCTGGTCGAGCTGGTCGAGGTCCCGATGACGCTGAGCGGGCTGTCCCGCTTCAACGTCGAGAACGCCCTGGCCGCCACGTCGGCCTCGTTGGCCGCCGGCCTCGACCGCGAGCACGTGATCGCGGGCCTGCGCGACTTCACCCCCGACGCGGAGCACAACCCGGGCCGGATGAACTTCTTCACCGTGCCCACCGGGCACGGGCCGGTCACGGTCGTGCTGGACCTCGCCCACAACGAGGTAGGGCTGGAGGCCATGGTCGAGATCATGCGGGGTGTCCGCGGACCCGGGGGTCGGGTGCTCCTGGGTCTGGGCGTCGTGGGCGACCGGACCCGGGAGCTGATCGAGTCCCTCGGCGAGATCGCGGGGCGCGACGCCGACGTGGTGGCCATCGGCCACAAGGCGAAGTACCTCCGCGACCGCACCCAGGGCGAGCTCGACGGCTGGCTGCGCGACGGCCTGGGCCGGGTGGGTGTGGGGCCGGACGACGTCACCACCCACGACACCGAGCTGGCCTCGCTGCGCGCGCTGGTGGAGCGGGCCGTCCCGGGCGACGTGGTCGGGCTGATGTGCCACGCGGAGCGTCAGGAGTGCTACGACTGGCTCGCCTCGGTCGGCGCGACGCCGGACGGGCCGGCGGTGCTCCGCGAGAAGGTGCGCGCGGCTCAGGTGGGGTGACGGGACCGGCGTCGGCGCACCAGGCTCCACGGCACGGTCATCAGCGCCCACAGGACCAGCACGATCACGGCGAGCTGGCCCAGGTAGGCCGGCCACCGGCCCAGGGCGTCGAGCACCGAGCCCGCGGGCTTGCGCACCAGGAAGCCGTAGTTGGTGCCGGTGGCGTCGCTGAAGAGGTAGACCGCACCGGCCCAGACCAGCGTGGTGGCGACGGTCGTGGCGTACTCGCGCCAGGTGGGCGGCAGGCGCACGCCCCAGGTGAGGTGGACCGCCGCCCACACCACGAGCAGGTGGAGCGCCCAGAACCCGAGGAACTTCACCGACGGGAACGCCGTGTCCAGCGCCGGTGTCAGCAGGCCCTGGGTGGTCAGCAGCAAACCCCAGTAGTAGGTCAGCCCCACCGCGTAGCGGTGGTGGGTCCACAGCGCGACCACCGCCGCCACGGCGGCCAGGTCGCACAGCTGCAGCGGCAGGGTGGTCGCGACGTCGTACTGCCCGGGCAGGAAGTCCAGCGCCTGCAGCGGCACCAGGACCGCGACCAGGACGACCGCCAGGACCCTGCTGGTACGCCGGCGCGCGGCCTCGTCGGGTCGGGACCGGCCGACCAGCACCGCCGGCACCAGCCCGACCGCGGCCACGCCGAGCATGACCAGGTGCTGCGTGCCGAAGGTCGTGAAGCCGTCCACGGTCGGGTGCCGCGCCCGCTCAGGCGTCGGCGGTGTAGTAGTCCGGGTCGGCGCCCGGCGAGGACTCCTCGGTCATCCCGGAGCCGGCCTGCGCCTGCGGGGACCAGTTCTCCAGCTCGCTCATCACCGCGGGGTGCTGGTCGACGCAGAGCACCAGCAGGTCGCCGGCGTTGGCCCGCGACATCGCGTGCCGCACGGCCTCGATCTCGTCCAGGACCACCTCGACCTGCTTGCAGCGCGCGCCCTCGTCCATCGCGGTGCGGACGCCCTCGGTCACCAGGTCGGCCACGTAACCGCGCTCGCGGCCCCGGAGCTGGCTGTCCTCGCGCACGACGACCACGTCGAAGTGCCTCGCGGCGATCGCACCGAGCTCGCGCATGTCCTCGTCGCGGCGGTCGCCGGCGGTGGCGACGACGCCGATCCGCGAGGGCCTGGCGAGGGCGTGGGAGGACTCCATCGAGTCGCCCATGCGGTCCACGAAGTCGCCGAGCATCCGCATCCCGGGGGCGTTGTGGCAGTAGTCCACGACCACGTTGACGCCGTTGACCTCGACCTCGTTGAGGCGCCCGGGGGAGAGGTAGTAGTTGGTGGAGAAGGTCCGCAGGCCCTGGCGGATGTCGTGCAGGGGAGCGCCGGAGGAGAAGGCGGCGGCGGCGGCGGCCAGCGCGTTCTGGACGTTCATCCGGGCCCGGCCCGCGAAGGTGGCCGGCAGCAGGTGGGTCCAGGCCAGCTGCATCTCGCGCGGGCCGTGCTTGACCACGATCATCTCACCGCGCTCGGAGGGGTTCAGCACCAGCGCCTTGCCACCGCGGCGGCAGTGGGCGTCGATCATGTCGCGGGTCTCGGTGCCCGGCTCCTCCATCGAGATCCACACGACCTGGCCGGAGCAGCGCCGCCGCATGGCGCGCACCAGCGGGTCGTCGGCGTTGAGCACCGCGTGACCGTCGCGGGGCACGGCCTCGACCAGGACGGCCTTGACGTCGGCGAGCTGCTCGACGGTGTCGATGCCGCGCAGGCCGAGGTGGTCCGGGGCGACGTTGAGGACCACGGCGACGTCGTTGCGCTCGTAGCCCAGGCCCTCGCGCAGGATGCCACCGCGGGCGACCTCGAAGACGGCCAGGTCGACGCGGGGGTTCTGCAGGACCATCCGTGCCGAGCGCGGCCCGGAGGCGTCGGCGCGGATCAGCAGCCGCTCGTCGATGACGACGCCGTCGGTGGAGGTCATCCCGACCTTGTGGCCCATGCCCTTGAAGATGTGGCTGATCATCCGGGCCGTCGTCGTCTTGCCGTTGGTGCCGGTGACGGCCACGATCGGGATCCGCGACGGCGTGCCCGGCGGGAAGAGCATGTCGACGACCGGCTTGGCGATGAACTGGGGCTCACCGATGGTCGGGTGGGTGTGCATCCGGAAGCCCGGGGCCGCGTTGACCTCGCAGATCGCCCCGCCGGTCTCGCGCACCGGCTCGGTGATGTCGGGGCAGATGAAGTCGATGCCCGCGATGTCGAGGCCGATCATCCGCGCCGCCTCCTCGGCGATCTCGGCGTTCTCGGGGTGCGCCTCGAGGGTCCGGTCGATGGAGATGCCGCCGGTGGACATGTTGCCGGTCAGGGCCAGCTTGACCACCTGGCCCTCGGGCGGGACATCGGTCATCGCGAAGCCCTGCTCACCGACCAGGGCCTCGGCGGCCGCGTCGACGGTGATCCGGGTCAGCACCTTCTCGTGGCCGACGCCGCGGCGCGGGTCGGCGTTGGCGGTGTCGACCAGGTGCTCGACGGTGCTGATGCCGTCACCGGTCACCGAGGCCGGCACCCGCTCGGCGATGGCAGCCACCCGTCCGTCGATGATCAGGCACCGGTAGTCCTTGCCGACCACCATCGACTCGACGACGACCACGCCGCCCCTGGACTGGGCCACGGCGACCTCGAAGGCCTCGCGGACCCCGGCCTCGTCCTGCAGGTCCAGGCACACCCCGCGGCCGTGGTTGCCGTCGAGTGGCTTGACCACGACCGGGAAGCCGATGCGCACGGCCACCCGGGCGGCCTGGTCGGCGGTGCGCACCGACTCCTGCTTGGGCACCGGCAGACCGGCCGCCCCCAGCAACCGGGTCGTCAGGTCTTTGTCGGAGGCGATGTCGACGGCGATGGCCGAGGTCTCCGAGGTCATCGTCGCCCGGATCCGCTTGGCGTGCACGCCCTGGCCCAGCTGCACCAGGGAGTGCTGGTTGAGCCGGATCCAGGGGATGTCCCGGCTCATCGCCTCGTCGAGGACGGCCTGGGTGGATGGACCGAAGGCGGTGCGCTGCGCGCGGCGGATGAAGGACTCCAGCTCGGTGTCCCAGTCGAGCTCCGGGTCGGCCTCGACCAGGTGGTTGACCAGCCGCGCGGCGAGCCGCCCGGCGGCCAGGCCGACCTGCTCGTCGTCGTAGCCGTAGACGACGTTGTAGACGCCGGTGGTGCCCTTCACGGCGCGGGTCTTGCCGCGGCGCACGTCGTGGCCCACGACCTGCTGCAGCGCCAGCGCGCAGTGCTCGGCCACGTGGCCCAGCCAGGTGCCCTCGTGCAGGCGCTCGACGAACCCCCCGCGGCGTCCTCGGGAGCAGGAGTGCTCGCGCAGGCCGGGCAGCATCGTCATCAGGTGGTCGGTGAAGCCCGGCAGGGTGTTGGTGGGAAACTCCTCGAGCGAGCCGAGGTCGACCACGAGGTGGATGGCCCGGTCGTAGGACCACACGTTGGCCCCGCGGTAGACGCTGGTCTCGGTGATGGCGAGGTCGGGGGTGGGACGGCCGCTCATGCGTGGTCTCCTCCGTGGTCGGGGGCTGCGGGGGCGAGGTCGTGGGCGTCGCGCGGTGCGGGTCGCACCTGTGTGCGGGCCCGGCGGCGGCGCAGGGTGCCGGGGGAGGCGTCACCGGCGGCGATGTCGCGGGCCAGGGCGCGCAGGCCGCTCCCGGCGGCGGCCAGCTCGTCGGCCTCCCCGGGGTCGACGACGGGCTCGGGCGGCACGAGGCGTCGCGTGGTCAGGTCGAAGAGGCTGCCCTCCGGCAGGACGTGCAGCACCACGCCGCTGGCCAGCAGCGGGGCCGAGCGGCGCGCCTCGTAGGCGTTGGTGGTCAGCCGGGCCGGGTCGAAGATCGTCACCGCGCCGCGCCCGAGGACGCTGAGCAGCTCGTGGTCCTCGCCGTCGACCTCGACGTGCTCGACGACGGCCGCGGTGTCCTCGTCGACGCCGATCCCGAGCAGCTGGGGCGACTGGGCCACGATCATCAGCAGCCGGCCGTACCGGTTGCGCTGGTCGAAGTGCTGGTCGACCACGGTCGAGGCGATCAGCCCGAGCCCCGCGGCGACCTGGGTCATCCGCTGCTTCGGCGTGGTGCCACCGACGCCGAACGCGACCATGTGGCTGGACTGGATGCTGGCGCCGGCGGAGGTGCCGGCCACCACCGCGCCGCGCAGGTGCGCGGCCCGGACCGCCTCGCCGACCGGGGTGCCGCAGACGATGCTCGACAGCTTCAGCTGGTTGCCGCCGGTCATGAACACGCCGGTGCAGGAGTCGAGCCGCTCGACCAGGGCGGGGTCGTGGGAGTCCTCCCGGCTCTCGGGGCGCACGGCGACGACGTCCCCGGCCCCGGCGGCGCGGAACAGCGCGTCGTAGACCTCGACGATCTCGGGGCCCAGGGAGGAGGCGGTGGGGATCACCGCGATCCGGGCCTCGGGGCCGCCGGCGAGGTCGACGAAGCGCTGGAGGATGGTGCGTCGGCGCAGCTTGTCCTCGGCACCTCCGACGACGAGAAGAGGACCGCGGAGCATGGCGCAACGCTAGGGCATGGCGCGGGCGCCGCCCGGCCCGGCCGTTTGGGCAGCGGGCCGGTGGCTGGGAGGCTGGCCCCGTGAACGCGAGCTCCCGTCGTCTCGTGCTCGTGCGCCACGCCCAGGCCGAGCCGACCGCCCCCTCGGACGCCGAGCGACCCCTGACCGCCCGCGGCCGCCGGGACGCCGCGGTCGCGGGCGCCTGGCTCGCGGCTCTGGGGGTCCGGGTCGGCCCCCCGGCGGGGGCGGCGCTGGTCTCCGCGGCGCTGCGCGCGCGCCAGACGTACGACGCGATGGCCGCGGCCGCGGGCTGGGAGGGCGGGGTGACCCACGACCCCGGGCTCTACTCGGCCGGGCCCGAGGCGGTGCTCGACGTCGTCCGCGCCGTCGACGACGACGTCACCACGCTGGTGCTGGTGGGGCACAACCCCACCGTGGGCTACCTGGCGCAGCTGCTGGAGGACGGCGAGGGCGAGCCGGCCGCCTCCACCGAGCTGGCCACCCGGGGTTACCCGACCTGCGCGGCCGCGGTCCTCGGCGCCGCCGGAACGTGGGACGAGCTCGGGGCCTACGTGGCACGCCTCGAGGCCTTCCACGTCGCGCGCGGCTGACACGAGGACCGGCCCGCCGGCGGCTCCTCAGACCGGGGGAGCCGGGGTGACCACCCCGGCGGCCGCGTCGGCCGCCTCGATCTCCTCGCGGGAGATGCCCAGCAGGTAGAGGATCGTGTCGAGGTAGGGCACGTTGACCGCGGTGTCCGCGGCCTCACGCACCCGGGGCTTGGCGTTGTAGGCGATGCCGAGCCCGGCCGCCGCCAGCATGTCGAGGTCGTTGGCTCCGTCGCCGATCGCGATCGTGGACGCGACGTCGACGCCGACCGCCTCGGCGAACTCCCGCAGGGCCCGCGCCTTGCCGGCCCGGTCGACGACGCCGCCGAGGATCCGGCCCGTCAGCAGGCCGTCGACGACCTCGAGCTCGTTGGCGCGGGCGAAGTGCACGCCGAGGTCCGCGGCGAGGCGGTCGGTGATCTGCGTGAAGCCACCGGAGACGATCGCGAACCGGTAGCCGAGACGCCGCAGGGTGCGCACCATCGTGCGCGCCCCGGGGGCCAGCACGATGCCGTCGTAGACCTCGTCGAGAGCGGCCTCGGGCACGCCCCGGAGCAGGGCCACGCGCTGACGCAGCGACTCCTCGAAGTCGAGCTCGCCGGCCATCGCGCGCTCGGTCACCTCGCGGACCTCGTCCTCGCACCCGGCGTGGGCGGCGATCATCTCGATCACCTCGCCCTGGATCAGCGTCGAGTCGACGTCCATCACGATCAGCCGCATGCCGTGGCGCAGCAGGTTGGTCGGCTGCACGGCGACGTCGACGCCCTGGGCCGCGGCCTCGATCGCCAGGGCCTCGCGCAGCTCGTCGGGGTCGGCCCCGGACACGTGCAGGTCGATGGCCGTCACGGGGTAGCGCGCCATCCGCTCGATGCGGTCGATGTTGGCGCCGGTGGCGGCGACCCGCCCGGTGATGGCCGCGAGCGCGACCGCCGTCAGCGGGTCGCCGATCACGGTGACGTGGCTCCGACCTCGGGGGCGGGACCGGTTGTCACCGGTGCCCGGGCTCAGCTCGACCTGCATCCCGAGCTCGTCGGCGGTGGACTCGACGTCCTGGACCAGCCTGCGGGTGTCGGGGGGCACCGAGACCAGCACCCCGAGCACCAGGCGTTGGCGCAGCACGATCTGCTCGACGTCGATCACCTCGACCCCGGCGTGGGCCAGGGTGCCGAGCAGGGTCGAGGTCACGCCGGGCCGGTCGGTGCCGGTCAGGGTGATCAGCAGGGTCTCGGAGGTGGCCGTCATCGCAGGCGAGGCTAGGCCATGGCGTCCGAGGCGACGGTGCGGTGTCGGCGCGGTGGTCCTCACCGGTGCCGCCGGGTCGTCTCAGACCGGCGGCCAGACCTCGGGCGAGCCGGCGGCGACCAGCGCTCGGCGCCCCGCCCGCTCCAGCGGTCGCAGGGCCTCCTCGCGCGCCAGGATCTGCGCAGCCGACACGGCCCCGCCGTGGTCCTCCAGCGCCAGGTCGACGATGTCGACGGCCTGGACGCCGCGGGCGGCCAGGTCCACGCAGCGCGGCGGCACCCCGTCGGGGCCGGTGAGGCGGGGGCCGTGGCGCAGGTCCATCAGCCGGTCGGCCACCTCGGGGCGCCAGCGTGCCACGTCGAGTGCGGCCAACGAGGTGGCGGTCGCGACCAGGGCGGCGCGCAGGGCACGGTCGGCCTCTCCGACGTCCGGGAGCTGGCGGCGCCCGGCCGGGTACGCCACCCACGTGGTCGCGGCCCCGGTGGCGCCCGGGACCAGCCCGACCCCGGCGCCGGCCACCACGACGGCCTCACCGGCCTCGAGGGCCGCGGCGTTGAAGCGCGCCGGCCCGCCCAGCCCGAGGGGGTCGCCCTCGCGCGGCATCGCCAGCCCGAGGCCGGTGGCGCCTCCGGCGCGCAACCGCGCCAGGCCACCGAGCAGGGTCTCGGTCGGCCCGTCCTCGCCGAGGCCCGTGACGGCGTGGGTGGCCTCCTGGCCGATCACCGCGTCGAGCAGCAGGTCCGGCACGACGTGCCCGCGGAGCCAGGCGGTGCCCCACCACGCCAGGCGCAGGGAGACGGGGGCCGCGAGGACGGTGGGGTCGGTCACGGCGCCCGAGGCTACGCCCGTCGCGCGGGCGGTCCACGAGCACCCGCGACCCTCGATAGGGTTGCGCCATGTCCGCCGTCCTCGAGCTCGCCGACGTGACCGTACGACGGGGCGAGGCGGTCCTGCTCGACAGGGTCACCTGGGCGGTCCGCGAGGGGGAGCGGTGGGCCGTCCTCGGCCCCAACGGCGCCGGCAAGACCACGTTGCTGCAGCTGGCCTCGGCCCAGATCCACCCCACCGACGGCGTGGTCGGGCTGCTCGGCGAGGTGCTCGGCACCGTCGACGTCTTCGAGCTCCGCCCCCGGATCGGGCTCACCAGCGCCGCGCTCGCCGAGCGCATCCCGCGCCACGAGGTCGTCCGCGACGTCGTCGTGTCCGCGTCGTACGGCGTGGTCGGCCGCTGGCGGGAGGCCTACGACGAGCTCGACCACGAGAGGGCCCAGGGCCTGCTGGTCGAGGTGGGGGCCGCCCACCTGGCGGACCGCACCTTCGGGACCCTGAGCGAGGGCGAGCGCAAGCGCGTCCAGGTCGCCCGGGCGCTGATGACCGACCCCGAGCTGCTGCTGCTCGACGAGCCCGCCGCCGGCCTCGACCTCGGCGGGCGCGAGGACCTCGTCTCGACCCTGGCCGTGCTGGCCCACGACCCCGACGCCCCGGCGACCGTGCTGGTCTCCCACCACGTCGAGGAGATCCCACCGGGCTTCACCCACGCGCTGCTGTTGCGTCGCGGCGCGGTCGTCGCTGAGGGCCGGCTCGAGGACGTGCTGACCCGCGAGCACCTGTCGGCGACCTTCGGGATGCCCCTGGAGCTGCGCCACGAGGGCGGTCGGTGGACCGCCCGGCGCCAGCCGCGCCACCGCTGAGGCTTCGCTCCCCCGATAGGATCGTGCCATGGAGTGGCTCTCGCAGAACGCCTGGACGGTGTGGCTCGGCCTCACGGTCGCGCTGGGCGCCGCCGAGATGCTCAGTCTCGACTTCGTGCTCGTGATGCTCGCCGTCGGCGCGAGCGGCGGCCTGGTCACCGCCCTGGCCGGGGGCCCGGTCGTGCTGCAGGTCGTGATGGCCGCGATCACCGCCGTGGGCATGCTCGCGCTGGTGCGCCCGCCGGTGCTGCGCCGCCTGAAGAGCGGACCCGAGCTCACCCTCGGCCACAACAAGCTGGTCGGCAGCCGGGGCACCGTCACGGTGGCCGCCACCGCGTTGGTGCCCGGCCGGGTCCGGCTCAGCGGCGACGAGTGGTCGGCCGCGCCGTACGACGAGCACCTGACGATCGGGGCCGGCGAGACCGTCGAGGTCTTCGAGATCCGCGGCGCGACCGCGTACGTGCACCCCGTGCCCACGCTGGAGCCCTGAGCCGGGCCCGGCCCGGAGCACGCCAGGCTGCACACCCCGCCCCCGCAACCGCGGGGCAACCCGAGGAGGAACCGCATGGCCGTGCTCATCGCACTGGCGATCCTGCTGGCGTTCGTCGTCGTCCTGCTGGCCAAGACGGTGCAGATCGTGCCGCAGGCCCGCGCCGGCATCGTCGAGCGCTTCGGCAAGTACCAGCAGACGCTGGACGCCGGGCTCAAGATCATCGTCCCGTTCATCGACAACGTGCGCTACCGCATCGACCTGCGCGAGCAGGTCGTCTCGTTCCCGCCGCAGCCGGTGATCACCGAGGACAACCTGGTGGTCTCCATCGACACCGTCATCTACTTCCAGGTCACCGACGCGGTCGCGGCGACGTACGAGATCGCCAACTACATCCAGGCCGTCGAGCAGCTCACCATGACCTCGTTGCGCAACATCGTCGGCGGCATGGACCTCGAGGAGACGCTGACGAGCCGCGACGAGATCAACACCCGGCTGCGCGGCGTGCTCGACGAGGCGACCGGCAAGTGGGGCATCCGGGTCAACCGGGTCGAGCTCAAGGGCATCGACCCGCCGCCGTCGATCAAGGACTCGATGGAGAAGCAGATGCGTGCGGACCGCGACAAGCGGGCCGCGATCCTGACCGCCGAGGGCCAGCGGCAGTCCGCCATCCTCTCGGCCGAGGGCAACAAGCAGTCCGCGATCCTGACCGCCGAGGGCGACCGCGAGTCCGCGATCCTGCGTGCCCAGGCCGACCGCGAGTCGCAGATCCTGCGTGCCCAGGGTGAGGGCCAGGCCATCCAGACGGTCTTCCAGGCCATCCACGACGGCCAGCCGGACCAGTCGCTGCTGGCCTACCAGTACCTGCAGATGATGCCCAAGATCGCCGAGGGCGACGCCAACAAGGTGTGGATCGTGCCCAGCGAGATCGGGCGGGCCCTGGAGGGCCTGGGCTCGACGATGTCGGAGATGACGGGCATCCCCAAGGACCTCCCGGGTCCGCGCACCCGCGTCGACATGGGCACGAGCACGCCGGAGGTGCCGTCGGTGGACGCCAGCCAGAGGGCGGCCAACGAGGCGGTCCAGGCCGCGATCCGCGAGGCGGCGGAGGCCGCCAACCCGGGGCGCGCCCGCAAGGCGCAGGACGGCCCCGCCGTCGAGCCGCCGCCGGCCCAGGCCTGACCCGCCGGTGACGGTGTGGGAGGCCGTCCTGGTCGCGCTCGCCGGCGTCGGGGCCGGCACCATCAACACGATCGTCGGCTCCGGCACGCTGATCACCTTCCCGACGCTCCTCGCGCTGGGGGTGCCCCCGGTGACGGCCAACGTGTCCAACAACCTCGGGCTGGTCCCCGGGTCGCTGACCGGGGCGTGGGGCTACCGGCGTGAGCTGCGCGGGCAGTCCTCCCGGGTGCTGCGGCTGCTGGTGGGCTCGCTGGTCGGCGGGGCCACCGGAGCGGTGCTCCTGCTGACGCTGCCGGCGGGGGCCTTCGAGACGGTCGTGCCGGTCCTGATCGGCCTCGGCGTACTGCTCGTCGTGGTGCAGCCGTGGCTCTCGCGTCGGGTCGCCGCGGGACGTGAGGCCCGGGACGAGGCCGAGGCGCGCGACGCGGCGTGGGTCTGGCCGCTGGTCGGTCTGACCGGCGTCTACGGCGGCTACTTCGGCGCCGCCCAGGGCGTCCTGCTGATGGGCGTCCTGGGCATCGGGGTGCCGGAGTCGTTGCAGCGGCTCAACGCCGTGAAGAACGTGCTGGCGGCGGGGGTCAACTCCGTGGCCGGGCTGCTCTTCGTCTTCGTCGCCGACCTCGACTGGCTGGTGGTGGCCCTGATCGGGGTCGGCTCTGTGGTCGGGGGCCTGATCGGCTCGACCGTCGGACGACGCCTGCCGGCGTCGGCGCTCCGCGGCGTCATCGTCGTGGTCGGCGTCGTCGCCCTGGTCGCGCTGCTGAGGTGACCCCCGAGCGGGTGACCCTCAGCCGACCTTGACCACCCGGGTACCGCCGGCGAACCGGTCGTGCCAGGCCTGACGGCGGACGGTGTCGAGGCTGATCTGCACGGCGATCACGAGGAGCGCGACCAGCGAGACGACGCTGGCGATCAGGCCCAGGGACGGCACCAGGCCGACCAGGGACAGGGCGAAGAAGACGTTGCGCTTCGCCGACTCGGCGAAGGACACGTTCGAGTGCCCGTCGGGTGCGACGACCCGCAGCCTCAGCATCTTCTTGCCCAGCGTGCCGCCCTGCGCGGAGTCGAGGACGCCGAAGTAGGTGAACTGGAGGGCCACCGTGACCAGGGTGGACACGGCCACGGCGAGGTCCGGGCCGTCGGTGCCGGTGCTCCCCGTGGCCACCAGGCCACCGCCGAGCATGCTGCCGAGGATCAGCGAGGCGACGAGGAGCACGACCCCGTCGACCAGGCGGGCCAGGAACCGCCCGCCGAGACCGGCGGGCTCTCCGCTGACGGGAGCGGCTCCGTACTGCTGGTAGGGCTGGGTCATCGTGCTCTCCTCCTGCGTCGGTCGTCGGCGACAGCCGGGCCTGCGGCGAAGCCCAGGCCGGTGGCAGCGGTCATCCGGGCCGGCGGGCGGCGGCGGCCTCGGTCGCACCGGCCACCGCGGCGCCGAGGGCGACGACGAAGAGCGGGGCCGCGCCTCGGGGGCTGACCTCGCCGGTGCGGTAGGACACCACCGTCGCGACGGCGTCGCCGAGGTCGACCAGGGCGCCGGTGGCCACGAGGTCGCGTCGTGCGGTGCCCGTGGCCAGCAGGGTGACGGCGCCCAGCGCGATCTCGCGCACGCCGAAGAGACGCGTCATGAACGGCAGCTGGGGGTTGCCGGCCGCGTCCGCGCCGAGCAGGGCCGAGGCCGCGGTGGGACGGGTGAGGGCGAGGGCGCCGATCGCGACGCGGCCGAGCGAGAGGGGGGTGACGAGGTCCATGGCCGGACCCTACTGGTCGGTAGCCGAACCTTTCGTCGAGGCCTTGGGCGGGCTCGTCGCCACCGGCCCGGCGAGGTAGGCCCCCGCCCAGCGGTCCAGCTCGGCGTACGCCCGGGCGCGCGGCTCGGCCCGTGACAGCACGACGTCGTGACGGGCGCCCGGGACCGCGGCGTACGTGACGTGGCTGCCCAGCGAGGTCGACCACCGGCGGATCTGGCGCACGTCGAGCACCACGTCGGTGGTGTGCACCCGCTCGTCCATCTCCCGGGGGCTGCTCGAGGCGTCCGAGGACAGCACCAGCACGGGGACAGGCACGTCGAGGCCCCGGTGCAGCCGGGCGTGCCCCCGCAGGACCGCGCGCAGCCAGCCGGCGTAGACCACGACCCCCGTGTCGGGCTTCCAGGCCAGGTCGTAGTCCCACTCGCCGCCGTGGTCGCGGTGCAGGCTGCGTCCGTAGAGACCGGTGGCCTCGCTGTTGACCGGCCGCCGCGGGCGGAGCCGACCGAGCTGCGCGAGGGCCGGCCGCCCGACCAGTCGCAGCAGCGCGCTGCCGTGCAGGTCGAGCCAGGGCGAGTTCAGCACCATGCCGACGAGCGCGTCCGGCCGGCGACGGTCGGCCCACGTCGGGACGGTCAGCCCCCCGGTCGAGTGCGCGGTCAGCACGACCCGGTCGTGGCCGTCGCGGCGGGTGATCCGCTCCCAGGCGGCGTCCAGCTCCTCGTCGTAGGTGCTCAGGTCGGTGACGTAGTTCGGCGTCTGGTGCGGACGGATCGACCGGCCGTACTTGCGCAGGTCGAGGGCGTAGAAGTCGTAGCCCCGCTCGACCCACCAGGCGGCGAAGTCGGTCTGGAAGAAGTAGTCGGTGAAGCCGTGCACGTAGAGCACGGCACGTCCGGTCGGCATCGCGGCGGGGTGGTGGACCAGGGTGGCCACCACGTCGCCCTCGTCGTCGGACGTCAGGGGGATCGTCTCCGCGGTCCACGGCGCGCCGAGGACGTCGGTGACGAGGTCGGGCTCGCTCATGACCGAGATCCTCCCAGGTCGCCGGTCGTGCGCCCCGCCGCCGCCCGCACGAGCCCGGCCAGGAGCCCGACGTCGGCGGCGGTCTCGGGGTGCCACTGCACCGCGACGCAGAACCGGTCACCGGGTCGCTCCATGGCCTCGGGTGTGCCGTCGGGCGCCTCCGCGACGACCTCCCACCCGGGGTGCTCGGCGACGGCCTGGTGGTGGTGGCAGCGCACGGCGACGTGCTCCCCGAGCAGGCCGGCGACGCGGGAGCCCGCACGGGTGGTGACCTCGACGGTGCCGAACGCGTCGCCGCCGGGGGAGTGCCGGTCGTGACCCACCCGGTCCGGCACGTGCTGCTCGAGACGCCCGCCGGCGGCCACCGCCATCACCTGCATGCCCCGGCAGACGCCGAGGACGGGCAGTCCCACCGCGTCGGCGGCAGCGAGCAGGGCCAGCTCCCAGGCGTCCCGGTCGGGGCGCCAGCCGACGGTGCGCCCGTGCGGCGGGGCGCCGTACCGGGCGGGGTCGACGTCGGCACCCCCGGTGACCACGAGTGCGTCGAGGCGTCCGACGAGGACGTCCGCCGCTCCCGGGACGTCCTCGGTGTCGACGGGCGGGAGGAGCAGCGGGAGGCCGCCGACGGCGGTGACGGCATCGGCGTACGCCGTGTGCAGCAGGTCGGCGCGCTCGGTCCACACCCCCCAGGCGGCCTGCTCCCGGTAGGTGGTCAGGCCGACGACGGGGGTCCCCACGCTCGTGCTCACGCTCAGAGGGGGGTGACGTAGGCCGCGGTGATGCCGCCGTCGACCAGGAAGGTGGTGGCCGTCATGAAGGAGCTGTCGTCGGAGGCCAGGAACAGCACCGCCGCGGCCATCTCCTCGGGCTCGCCGAAGCGTCCCATCGGCACGTGGACCAGCCGCCGCGCGGCACGCTCGGCGTCCGCGGCGAAGAGGTCCTGCAGCAGCGGGGTGTTGACCGGCCCCGGGCACAGCGCGTTGACCCGGACGCCCCGGCGGGCGAACTGCACGCCGAGCTCGCGGGTCATCGCGAGCACACCCCCCTTGGAGGCGGAGTAGGAGATCTGCGAGGTGGCGGCGCCCATGACCGCCACGAACGAGGCGGTGTTGATGATGGAGCCGCGTCCCTGCTCGAGCATGTGGGGCAGCGCGGCCTTGCAGCACAGGTAGACGCTGGTCAGGTTGACGTCCTGGACCCGCTTCCAGGCCTCCAGGTCGGTGTCCAGGATGGAGTCGTCCTCGGGCGGGGAGATCCCGGCGTTGTTGAACGCGATGTCCACCGAGCCGTAGGTGTCCTTGGCGGTCTGGAACAGCGCGTCCACCTGGTCCTTGTCGGTGACGTCGGTGTGGACGTAGGTCAGCAGGTCCGTGCCGCCGAGCTGGCCCACGAGCTGGTGGCCGCGCTCGTCGTCGAGGTCGCCGATCACGACCTTGGCGCCCTCCTCGACGAAGCGCTGCACGGTGGCCAGGCCGATGCCGGAGCAGCCGCCGGTGACGACGGCCACGCGGTCCTGGATGCGTCCTGCCATGGTGGTTCCTTTCGGTGGTCGGAGCGGGCTTCGGTGCCCGGGGAGGTACGAGGCGTCCCGGCGGGCTCGAGACCCCGGAGGCATCAGTGGGCGATGAAGACGTTCTTCTCCTCGGTGAAGGACGCGGGCGCGTCGGGACCGAGCTCGCGGCCGAGGCCGGACTGCTTGTAGCCCCCGAACGGGGTCCAGTAGCGGACCGCCGCGTGGGAGTTGACCGAGAGGTTGCCCGACTCCACGCCGCGGGCCACGCGCAGGGCGCGGCCGAGGTCGCGGGTGAAGATCGAGCCGGACAGGCCGTAGTCGGTGTCGTTGGCCAGCGCCACGGCCTCCTCCTCGTCGTCGAAGGCCATCACCGCCACCACCGGGCCGAAGACCTCCTCACGCCACAGCCGGGCCGCGGGGTCGTCGACGGTGACGACGGTCGGGGGCACCCAGAAGCCGCCGGCGTCGGGCACGGAGCCGGCGAAGGCGACCTCGGCCCCGTCGAGGTAGCCCTGCACGCGGTCGCGCTGGCCCGCGGAGACCAACGGCCCCATCTCGCTGGCCTCGTCGGCCGGGTCCAGGACCCGCAGCGCGCGCACCGCGGGCTCCAGGTGCGCGACGAACTCGTCGTAGGCGCTGCGCTCGACCAGGATCCGCGAGCGGGCGCAGCAGTCCTGGCCGGCGTTGTCGAACACGGCGTACGGCGCGCTGGCCGACGCGGCCGGCACGACGGTGTCGGCGAAGACGATGTTGGCGCTCTTGCCGCCGAGCTCGAGGGTGATCCGCTTGACCTGGTCGGCGCAGCCGGCCATCACCTGCTTGCCGACGCGGGTGGAGCCGGTGAAGCTGATCTTGCGCACCAGCGGGTGGGTGACGAACCGCTCGCCGACGACCGGGCCCTCGCCGGGGAGGACCGTGAGCACGCCCTCGGGCAGGCCGGCCTCGAGCGCCAGCTCCCCGATCCGGAGCGCGGTCAGCGGGGTGAGCTCGGCCGGCTTGGCGACCACGCAGTTCCCGGCGGCCAGCGCCGGGGCCATGCCCCACGCGAGCACCGGCATCGGGAAGTTCCAGGGCACGATGATGCCGACGACGCCGAGCGGCTCGTGGAAGGTGAGGTCGACCCCGCCGGGCACCGGGATCTGGCGCCCGTGCAGCCGCTCCGGCGCCCCGGCGTAGTAGTGGAGGCAGTCACGGACGTTGCCGGCCTCCCAGCGTGCGTTGCCCCGCGTGTGGCCGGCGTTGCGGACCTCCAGGTCGGCGAGCTCCTCGACGTGGGCGTCGACGACGTCGCCGAAGCGACGCAGGAGCCGGGCCCGCTCCCCGGGGGCCACCGCCCGCCAGGAGGCGAAGGCCTCGTGGGCGCGCTCGATCGCGGTGTCGGTCTCGGCGACCGAGGCCATCGCGACCTGCGTGAGCTCCCGGCCGGAGGCGGGGTCGACGACGGTCCAGGTGGTGCTCATGGGGCTCTTCTCGCAGACGTACGGGGGGGTGGGTCAGAGACGCTCGAAGCCCCGTCGTCGCTCCCAGTCGGTGACGGCGCTGTCGAAAGCGGCGATCTCGACGTCGGCCATGTTGGTGTAGTGGTCGACGACGGCGTCACCGAACGCAGATCGTGCCACCTCCGAGGTCGCCCACCGCTCCCGGGCCGCGTGCAGGGTGCGCGGGACCAGCTCCTCGCCGCTCTCGTAGGCGTTGCCCTCGGTCTCCTTGACCGCCTTCAGCTCCTGCTCGACGCCGTGCAGGCCGCCGGCGAGCATGGCCGCGACGGCGAGGTAGGGGTTGACGTCGCCGCCCGGGACCCGGTTCTCCAGGCGCGCCGAGGCGCCGTGCCCGACCAGACGGACCGCGCAGGTGCGGTTGTCGGTGCCCCAGGCGATCGCGGTCGGGGCGAACGAGCCGCCGGCGAACCGCTTGTAGGAGTTGACGTTGGGCGCGTACAGCAGCGTGAAGTCGGCCATGGTCGACAGCAGCCCCGCCACGAAGGAGTCGTAGAGCGCCGTGCGGGTCGCCTTCTCGGGGTCCCAGAAGACGAGGCCGCCGTCGGCGCCGCGCAGCGAGAGGTGGATGTGACAGGAGTTGCCCTCGCGCTGGTCGTACTTGGCCATGAATGTCAGCGACCGGCCGTGCTGGGCGGCGATCTCCTTGGCCGCGGTCTTGTAGACCACGTGGTGGTCGCAGGTGACCATCGCGGTGTTGTAGAGGAACCCGATCTCGTGCTGGCCGAAGTTGCACTCGCCCTTGGCGCCCTCGACGTCCATGCCGGCGGCGTACATGTGGTTGCGGATGTCGCGCAGCAGCGGCTCGACGCGGGTCGTGCCGAGCACGGAGTAGTCGATGTTGTACTGGTTGACCGGGCGCAGGTGGTGGTAGTCGGCGTCGTGCGCGGCCTCGTAGGTGTCCTCGAAGGCGATGAACTCCAGCTCGGTGCCGGCGTGCACGGTGAAGCCGAGGTCGCGGGCCCGGTCGAGCTGGTGGCGCAGGATGGTGCGAGGGGACTCGACGACGGGCTCGCCGTCGAGCCAGGCCAGGTCGCACTGCACCATCGCGCTGCCCGGCAGGTGCGGCAGCAGGCGCAGGGTCTGCCAGTCCGGGACGAACTCCATGTCGCCGTAGCCCCGCTCCCACGACGAGATGGCGTACCCGTCGACGGTGTTCATCTCGACGTCGACGGCCAGCAGGTAGTTGCAGCCCTCGGTCCCGGCCGAGAGCGCCACGTCGAGGAAGTACGCCGCGTGCAACCGCTTGCCCTGCAGCCGGCCCTGCATGTCGGTGAAGGCCATCACCACGGTGTCGATCTCGCCGCCGTTGATCAGGTGGCGGAGCCGGTCCAGGGTCAGCATCCGGTCGTTGACCGGGGTGTCGGTCCCGTCGGTGGGGGAGCGGTCGGTCACTTCAGACCCTTCTCGGCGTCGCTGATGGCGGCGAACTCCTCCTCGGGAGCCCCCTGCTTGATGTGGTGGCGGGAGTAGAGCCCGAAGTAGGCGATCGCCAGGACGAAGACGCCGGCGGTCACCAGGATCACGCGCGGCTCGACGACGTAGCACGCGATCACGGCGACCGCCGAGAGCACCAGGGCGATGCCGGTCGTGACGATCCCACCGGGGGTGCGGTAGGGCCGCTCGAGGTCCGGCTCCTTGAAGCGCAGCACGATGTGGCTGAGCATCATCAGCACGTAGGAGATGGTCGCGCCGAAGACGGCGACCAGGATGAGCAGGTCGCCCTGGTTGAGCACCGCCATCACGAAGCCGATGACCCCGGGCACGATCAGCGCCAGGTACGGGGTCTTGCGGCTGCCCGTCTTGGACAGCACGGTCGGCAGGTAGCCGGCCCGCGAGAGCGCGAAGGTCTGGCGCGAGTAGGCGTAGATGATGGAGAAGAAGCTGGCCACCAGGCCGAGCAGGCCGATGACGTTGACGAAGGTGCTGATCGCCGTCGAGCCGTCGTAGGCCGTCTCCAGGGTGTCGACCAGCGGGTTGCCCGACTCGGTCAGGCTCTGCGAGCCGGCCGCACCGGGGCCGACGACGAGGATCAGCGCGGCGAAGACCAGCAGGATCAGCATCGCGGCGATGATGCCGCGCGGCATGGCCTTGGCCGGGTCCTTGGTCTCCTCCGCAGCCAGCGGGACGCCCTCGACGGCGAGGAAGAACCAGATCGCGTACGGCAGGGCCGCCCAGATCCCGAGCAGACCGAAGGGCAGGAAGGCCGACGACCCGGCGGCGTCGGGGTCGGCCGGGATGTCGGTCAGGTTGGCCGGGTCGAACTGCATGGCCGCGGCGACGACGAAGACGAGCAGCGCGACCACCGCGATCGCGGTGATCACGAACATCAGCTTCAGCGCCTCACCGACGCCGTAGATGTGCAGGCCGATGAACACGGCGTAGAACAGCGCGAAGACCAGGGGCCCGCTGATGCCGAACAGGGACTCGGTGTAGGCGCTGATGAAGTTGGCGATCGCCGCCGGCGCGATGGCGTACTCGATCAGGATCGCCGTGCCGGTCAGGAAGCCGCCCCAGGGACCCAGGGCCCGGCGTGCGAAACCGTACCCACCGCCGGCGGTGGAGATGGTCGACGAGAGCTCGGCCAGGCCGAGGACCATGCAGAAGTACAGGGTCCCGATCACGATCGTGGCCACGAGAAGGCCGCCCCAGCCGCCCTCGGCCAGCCCGAAGTTCCACCCGGCGAAGTCACCGGAGATGACGTAGGCGACGCCCAGTCCGGCCAGCAGCACCCACCCGGCGGCGCCACGCTGGAGCTGCCGCTCCTCGAAGTACTCCGCTTCCCCCGGTGCGGCCCCCGTCTCACGTCGTTGATCGGTCATCGCTGTCTCCGCCCAGACGGCGCCACGGGCGGAAAGCCCGGCGCGGTGCCAGGGACATTAGTGACCCCGGGGGCCGCGGTAAAGGACGGTCACGGTCCGGAGCGGCGGCGGCTGGCGGGTGGGTGTGCGGCCGCGGGGTCGGCGGGGTGCGGACCGGGTGGGCGTTCCGCGGGGTTGGCGGGGTCTGCAGACCCGGGGGACCACGCCCCGGACCCGGGCTCACGCCCCGGCGCCGGCCCGCGCCACGTTCTCCGACCAGCCGAGCACCAGGAGGCCGCCGAGCAGTGCGCCCGCGGTCCCGAGGGCCTGGTCGGCGAGCGTGTCGGTGTAGACGCTCGGCCCGATGTCGCCCGTGTAGAAGGTGGCCTGCTCGAACAGCTCCCACACCACGGCGAGGCCGGCGCCGAAGCCGGTGACGCACAGCACGAGGGCCCAGCGCGGCCTCGTCACGGGCTCCAGGAGCAGGCCCACGGCGGAGCCGATCAGCAACCAGTGGACGAGGTGGCTGGCGTCGTCCCACCAGGCCACGCGTCCGTAGAGGCCGGCGACGTTGCCCACGGTGTCGAGCAGCAGCGGCAGGACGACGAGGGACGCCGGTCCCCAGGGCGTCGGGCGGCGTCGGGCCCACCACCCGGCCGGGAGGGCCAGTGCCAGCGGCGGGTACACCACGAGCCGGTACGCCGCCGCCGGGTCCCCGGACCGGCCAGGTGTCAGGACCTGCAGGACCAGCAGCGCCACCAGCCCCACCAGCAGCACGAGGTACCCGGCCCTGCTCACGGCGCTCGCTCCCGACGCTCGAGGAGCGTGCGGACGAGGAACCCGGCCACGAGGGCCCCGAGGGTGCCGAGGGCCTCGTCGCCCAGCGTGTCCTCGTAGGCGCCGGCGAGCTCGGTGCCATGGCGGATGAAGGTGAACCACTCCCCGAGCTCCCACCCGACCGCGAGCAGCGCGCCGAGCCCGGTGACCAACCACACCACGGCCCACCGGGGCCGCACCGAGGGGGCCAGGAGCAGACCCAGCCCGGTCGTGAGCAGGAACCAGTTCACGAGGTGGTTCAGGTCGTCCCACCACACGACGGCGTCGTACAGGTCGAGGCTGTTGCCGGTGGCGTCGACGAGGAAGCCGGCCATCACCAGCGTGAACGCACCGTGCGGGACCGGCTCATGGGGGCGACGTCGCCCGACGGCGAGCCACCACACGACCGGCGCCAGCAGCATCAGCAGGGGGTAGAGCACGAGCCGGGCACCGAAGGCCTTGTCGGCGAACCGTTCGATGCCGGGCACCCACTGCGCCACGGCGAGCTGGGCGACCGTGAGGAGCAGGACCAGCGGGGGTGCCCAGCGCAGCGGGGCGGCACGGGTGGTGGCCATGGACCCATCGTGGCCGAGACGCGCCGCGGGCGCCTGAGCAGTGGTGCTCAGGCGCCCGCGGCGGTGGGACGGGTGGTGCGACGAGGCTCAGACGGTGCGGCCCGCCTCCGTGGGGTGCGGTGCGGGGTCGTTGGTCCGACCGGTGTGGACGGCCTCCTCGATGCGCTTGCCGATCTCGGGGTCCACGCTCTTCCAGTAGTCGAACGCCTTCTCCAGGATCGGCGCGCTCACGCCACCGAGCAGGTGACCCGCGACGTTGCCCACGAAGCGCTCGCGGGCGGCGTCGTCCCAGACCTCGTTGACCATGGCCCGGGCCTGGCTGAAGTCGTCGTCGTCCTCTCGCAGCGTGTACGCCTGTCGGACGAACTCGCCGTCGGCCTCCCAGCCGTCCTCGGCGGGGCCGGTCAGGTCGCTGAACGGGTCGCCGTAGGAGTTGGGCGCGTACTTGGAGCGGTCACCGGTGTGGTCGTAGGCCATCGGGCCGTCGAACTGGTAGGTGAACGCACCCTCGACCCGGTGCCGGTTGACGGGCAGCTGCTGGTAGTTCGGGCCGATCCGGTAGCGGTGGGTGTCGGCGTAGGCGAACACCCGACCCAGCAGCATCTTGTCGGGGCTGAAGCCGATGCCCGGGACGACGGCGGACGGCTCGAAGCTGGCCTGCTCGATCTGGGCGAAGAAGTTCTCGGGGTTCTTGTCCAGGGTCATCGTGCCGACCTCCTGGAGGGGATAGTCGCCGTGCGGCCACACCTTCGTCAGGTCGAACGGGTTCAGGTGGTAGGTCTTGGCGTCCTCGTAGGGCATCACCTGCACCTTGAGCGTCCAGCTGGGGTGCTCCCCGGCCTCGATGGACTCGAAGAGGTCGCGGCGGTGGAAGTCTGAGTCCTCGCCGGCGATCCGGTTGGCGTCGTCCTGGGTCAGGCACTCGACGCCCTGGGCGGAGATGAAGTGGAACTTCACCCAGAACTTCTCGCCGGCGTCGTTGTACCACATGAAGGTGTGGCTGCCGTAGCCGTTCATGTGGCGCCAGGACCTCGGGATGCCGCGGTCGCCCATCAGCCAGGTGACCTGGTGCGCGGACTCGGGGTTGAGGGTCCAGAAGTCCCACTGCATGTCGTTGTCGCGCAGGCCGTTGCCACCACGGCGCTTCTGGCTGCGGATGAAGTGGGGGAACTTCATCGAGTCGCGCACGAAGAACACCGGGGTGTTGTTGCCGACCAGGTCCCAGTTGCCCTCGGAGGTGTAGAACTTCAGCGAGAACCCGCGGGGGTCGCGCCAGGTGTCGGGCGAGCCCTGCTCGCCGGCGACCGTGGAGAACCGGGCGAGCATCTCGGTCCTGGTGCCCGGCTTGAAGAGGGCGGCCTTGGTGTAGGCCGACATGTCGTGCGTCGCGGTGAAGGTGCCGAAGGCGCCGGACCCCTTCGCGTGCACGTTGCGCTCCGGCACGCGCTCCCGGTTGAAGTGGGCCATCTGCTCGATGAAGTGGTGGTCGTGGAGCAGCACCGGGCCGTCCGCGCCGAGGCTCAGCATGTTGCGGTCGCTCGGCGCCGGGGCGCCGGTGCCGGTCGTGGAACCGGTCTGGGTGTTGGACTCCGACATGCGGTGACTCCCTCGTCGTGGTGGCCGCGGACCGGGGTCCGGGGTCGACGGCTCCTGCCGCCGGGCACCCGTCCCACCCTGGGGCCTTGTCTTGAACGAGTCAAGAAGTCCCGGACGTGGGCGGTCGCCGGGACCCCGCTCGGCCGCGGTGCGACCACCGGCGATCAGTGCTGGAAGGTCCCCTGGAGGATCCCGCGCGCCGCGGTGTTGAACACCAGGTTGAAGGACACGAAGGTCGGCGTGGCCCCGGAGTCGACCCCGAGGCTCTCCTCGGTCACCGCGTGGACGACGAAGTAGTAGCGGTGGACCTGGTCGCCCTCGGGCGGGGCGGCCCCGACGAAGTCCTTGCTGCCCATGTCGTTGCGGCACATGAAGGCGCTGCCGGGCAGGTCGACCTCGCCCGAGCCGATCCCGGCCGGCAACGAGGTGCAGTCGGCCGGCAGGTCCACCAGGACCCAGTGCCAGAAACCGCTCGGGGTCGGGGCGTCGGGGTCGAAGCAGGTCACGGTGTAGCTCTTGGTGCCCTCGGGTGCGCCTTCCCACGACAGCTGGGGGGACGTGTTGCCGAGGTGGGCCACCTGGGCGTCCGCGAGCGGACGGCCCGGCTGGACGTCCTCGCTGGTCACGGTGAAGGACGGCACCGCGGGCAGCAGCTCGTACGGGTCGGGGCTGACGGGGCGGTCGAGTGTGCTCATGCTCGGAACCTAGGGCACGTCCGCCACCCAGGTGGTGGTGCCGGCCACCACCCCGCAGGTCGCCGGGGCCGCGCGAGCTGCCGGTGGGGCCGCGCGAGAGACTGGGCCCATGGCCCCCGGTGACGAGCTCGCGTCCGGCGGCCGGGCGGCGCCCCCGCCGTACCCCGTGGGGCTGCGGCTGGCCGGTCGTCGGGTCGTCGTGGTCGGGGGCGGCCACGTCGCCCAGCGCCGCGTGCCGACCCTGATCGGCGCCGGCGCGGACGTGGTCGTGGTCTCCCCGGAGGTCACCCCTGCCCTGGAGGGCCTCGGCGCGGAGATCACCTGGGAGGCCCGTCGGTTCGTGGCCGCCGACCTCGACGACGCCTGGTACGCGATCGCGGCGACCGACGACCGGGCCGTCAACGAGGAGGTCCTGGCCGCCGCCGACGCGCGACGGATCTTCTGCGTGCGGGCCGACGACGCCACCACCGCGAGCGCCTGGACCCCGGCCGTGGGACGCCACGGCGGGCTGACGGTCGCGGTGCTGGCCAACCGCGAGCCGCGCCTCTCGGCCCGGGTGCGCGACGAGATCATGGACGGGCTCCAGGACGGCCGGCTCACGCCGCGGGCCGGGTTGGACACCTCGCCGGGAGTCGTCCTGGTCGGCGGGGGACCAGGTGACCCGGAGCTGTCCACCCTGGCTGCACGACGGGCCCTGGCGACCGCCGACGTCGTCGTCGCGGACCGGCTCGCGCCCCGTGAGCTGCTCGACGAGCTCGGCCCCGAGGTGGAGCTGGTGGACGTGGCCAAGCTGCCCCGCGGCCGCTCGGCCAGCCAGGAGCAGATCAACGACCTGATCGTGGCCCGGGCCCTGGCGGGCAAGAGGGTGGTGCGGTTCAAGGGCGGTGACTCCTTCGTCTTCGGTCGCGGCTTCGAGGAGGTGCTGGCCTGCCAGGCGGCGGGGGTGCCGGTCACGGTGGTCCCCGGGCTGACCTCGGCGCTGGCCGTCCCGGCGCGGGCGGGCATCCCGGTCACCCACCGCGGGGTCGCGCACGAGCTGGTCGTGGTCTCGGGGCACCTCCCGCCCGAGCACCCCGGCTCGCTGGTCGACTGGTCCGCGGTGGGCCGGCTGCGCGGCACCGTGGTGCTCCTGATGGCCGTCGAGAACGCGGGTGCGATCGCGGCGGCCCTGGTCGCGGGGGGCCGGGCACCCGCGACGCCGGTGGCGGTCCTGGTCGACGGGACGCTGCCCGGGGAGCGCACCGTCCTGTCCACCCTGGAGGGCCTCGACGCCGACCTGGACACCCACGCCGTACGGCCGCCGGCGATCATCGTGGTCGGCGAGGTCGTAGCCGTGGCCCGGCCGGGGACCTACCCGCGACCGCAGCCCCAGGGCTGAGCAGGTGGCCGAGCTGATCGAGGTCGCCGACCCCGCCGACCCGCGCCTGGCCGACTATCGCGACCTGCGCGACGTCACCCTCCGCCGCCACCTCGAGGCCGAGCACGGCCTGTTCCTGGCCGAGGGCGAGAAGGTGGTCCGCCGGGCGGCCGAGGCCGGCTTCGCGGCCCGGTCGTTCCTGATGGCGCCGCGGTGGCTGGAGGGCCTCGACGACGTGCTGGGCGCATCGTCGGCGCCGTGCTACGTCGTGTCCGAGGCGCTGGCGGAGGAGGTCTCCGGGTTCCACGTGCACCGTGGGGCGCTGGCCTCCTTCGAACGGCGGCCGCTGCCCACGCTGGACGACGTGCTGGCCGGGGCCCGCTCGGTGCTCGTCCTCGAGGACCTGGTCGACCACACCAACGTCGGTGCGGCCTTCCGCAGCGGCGCCGCGCTCGGGTTCGACGCCGTCCTGCTCTCGCCGCGCTGCGCGGACCCGCTCTACCGCCGCGCGGTGAAGGTGGCCATGGGTGCCGTCTTCGCACTGCCCTGGACCCGGCTCGACGACTGGCACGACGCCCTGCCGGCCCTGTCGGCGCGCGGCTTCACCACCGTCGCGCTCACGCTGGCCGAGGACGCCCAGCCGGTGGAGCAGGCCGTCGCGGGCCAGGACCGGGTGGCGCTGGTGCTGGGGTCCGAGGGGCCCGGGCTGTCGGCGCGCTGGCAGCAGTCCGCCGACCGGCGGGCGGTGATCCCGATGGCCGCCGGCATCGACTCGCTCAACGTGGCCGCCGCGGCCGCGGTGGCCTGCTACGTCACCGTGCGACGGGCAGCAGGGGGATCGTGAGCCGCTGGCCGACCTCGATCACGTCGGGGTCGGTCACCGCGGGGTTGGCCGCGACGACGTCGTCGACGCCCGCGCCGGTCAGGTCAGCCAGCTCGCGCAGGACCCCGGTGATGGTGTCGCCCTCCTCGACCCGGTGCACCACGAACCCGGTGGCCCGTGGGAAGCAGAGGACCGAGACGCGATCCGCGTCCCGGTCACCGGGACCACCGCGGTCGGAGGTCACCCGCACGACGAGGCGGGTCCCGTCGGGCACCCGTTCGTCGAGGCGGACCTCGCCCGAGAAGTCGCCCGCGCCGACGCCGCCGGCGCGCGAGGTGACGAACGTCCGGGCGACCTCACGGTCGTCGTCGGTGACCCGCACCTGGAGCGTCCCCTCGAACCCGCCGCCGACCCCCGCGACCACGAAGGCCCGGCCGACGACGTCGTCGCGAGCGGGTTGGCGTACCTCGACCGTGTCCACCAGGGGCATGGACCCATGCTGGCGCACCCGGCGCGCCGGCGGAAGGGGCGAAGCGCCGCGGTCGCGGCCGTTCGAACACCTGCTCGACCGGTGCGCCTGCGGTCGGGTGTCGGTGGCAGCGCCTACAGTCGGTGACGTGATGACCCGATGAGCAAGCTCGATGCCCAGCGCGCCATGCGCGAGGCCCGCTACGCCCGTGGTGGCGCCACGCCTCCGCGACCCGGGGCCACCCCGCAGGAGAGCGCCCCGCGCACCGTCCGCACCCCGGCCGAGCGCCCCCCGGTCGCCCCCGAGACGGTCGCGCCGGCCGTCGCCGGAACCGACGGTGCGGAGGCGCCGGCCGAGGCGTTGTGCGGCCACAAGGCGATCAGCGGCCGCACCTGCACCCGCGAGGCCGGCCACTCCGCCAAGAGCCACCGCTACGCCTGACCCACCCGACCGGTGGTCGAGGTGGGAGGGCCGCCAGGCCCGACCCTTCCTGCGGTGGTCGAGGTGGGAGGGCCGCCAGGCCCGACCCTCGAGACCCGGTGGGGTGGCGTGCGGGGGTCTCGAGACGCTCGCTTCGCTCGCTCCTCGACCACCGGGGGCCGGTGGTCGAGGTGGGAGGGCCGCCAGGCCCGACCCTCGAGACCTGGTGGGGTGGCGTGCGGGGGTCTCGAGACGCTCGCTGCGCTCGCTCCTCGACCACCGGGGGCCGGCACGAGCCGCTGCTACGCCTGCGCTACGGGCCAGTCGGGCGGGAAGTCCGCGGTGGCCTTGTCGTGCGCCTTCTGCAGCCTCTTGCGGGCCTTGGTGGGCAACCGGTCGCCGAAGACGGTGCCGACGGTGTGGTCGGTCTCGTGCTGCAGGCAGCGCGCCAGCAGACCGTCTCCGGTGAACGACACCTCGCCACCGTCCAACCCCCGGCCGACGACCGTGGCGGTGTCCGGACGGGCGCACTCCACGAAGGCCCCCGGGAACGACAGGCACCCCTCGTCGTCGACGTCGAGGTTGCGGTCCTTGCCCTCGGGCAGGTCCAGCTCCGGGTTGCAGACGACCCCGACCGTGCGTTCGTCGTCGTCGTCGGGGCAGTCGAAGACGAAGACCGCCTGGTCCACCCCGATCTGGCAGGCCGCGAGACCGACCCCGTCGGCGGCGTACATCGTGGCCACCATGTCCGCGACGAGCGAGCGCAGCGCGTCGTCGAAGGCGGTGACCCGGGCCTGCGGGCGGTGCATCACCGGTGTGCCCCACCGGGTCATCGGGCGGACCGTGCCGTCCCCGGGGAGAGGGCCGTGGGGCGCATGGGGCTCGGTCTGCTCGGTCACGGGGACCGATCCTAGGTGGGCGCCCGCAGCAGGCCGGGCAGAGGTGGCGCCCGTGTGACGGGGCCGACCCACTCTCGCCGTAGCACCGGGTGTAACTAAGAGTTGCATTATCTCGCCCGTCCTTCCTCCACACGCTGCGGCCCGGTGGCCGCCATGGAGTGCCAACCTCGGCGTCGCGCGATCCGATCGGGCTCGCCTTGTCGACCCGGGCCCCG
>JBKJPE010000027.1:0-3730 GCA_046595185.1 Nocardioides sp. | reverse complement strand
CAAGGTCGGCGCCGCCACCGAGGTGGAGCTGAAGGAGAAGAAGCACCGCATCGAGGACGCCGTCTCCGCGACGCGTGCCGCGATCGAGGAGGGCATCGTCCCCGGCGGTGGCTCCGCGCTCATCCACGCCGTCTCCGTGCTCGACGGTGACCTCGGCCTGACCGGTGACGAGGCCGCCGGCGTCCGCGTCGTGCGTCGCTCGGCCGACGAGCCGCTGCGCTGGATCGCCGAGAACGGTGGCGACAACGGCTACGTCATCACCACCAAGGTGCGCGAGCTCGGCGTCTGCAACGGCTACAACGCCGCCACCGGCGAGTACGGCGACCTCGTCGCCCAGGGTGTCCTGGACCCGGTCAAGGTCACCCGCTCCGCGCTGGTCAACGCCACCTCGATCGCCGGCATGCTGCTGACGACCGAGACGCTGATCGTCGAGAAGCCCGAGCCCCAGGACGACGCCCCCGCGGGCGGCGGCCACGGCCACGGGCACGGCCACTGAGCCTGCACCGCTGCTCCACCTGATCGACCGCTGCGGCCCGTCGTCACCTGCTTCGTGCAGGTGGCGGCGGGCCGTCGCCGTCCCCGGCTGGCAGGATGCGGACATGCTCCGCTTCCCCGCCCCGCTGCAGCGCGGCGACCGCATCGGCGTGACCTCGCCCTCCGCCGGCGTCGGGGGCGCCGCCGCCGAGCGCGTCGCCTTCTGCGTCGAGTGGCTGCGCGAGGCCGGGTTCGAGGTCGTGGTCGGCGAGCTGATGGACGGCGACGCGATCACCTCCGGCCCGGTCGCGGCGCGCGCCGCCGAGCTGACCGCCATGCTGTGCGACCCGGGGATCCGCTGCGTGGTGCCGCCCTGGGGCGGTGAGACCGCGATCGACCTCGTCGACCTGCTGGACTGGGACGCCCTCGCCGCCGCCGATCCCACCTGGCTGGTGGGCTTCTCGGACGTCTCGACGATCCTGCTGCCGTTGACCACGCGCCTGGGGTGGGCGACGCTGCACGGCGACAACCTGGCCGACACGCCGTACGCGGCGCCCGACGGGCTGCTCGGCTGGCTCGACGTCCTCGCGGGGGCCGGGCCGCACCGGCAGCGCGACTCCGGTGTCGTCGCCGACTGGTGGCGCTTCGAGGAGGACCCCCGGGCCACGCAGTGGAAGGTGGTCGGCGACGGGCGGTGGTCCCTGCACGGGGCGGACTCCCTGCACGTCACCGGCCGCCTGGTGGGGGGCTGCGTCGAGACGCTGGTCAACCTGGCCGGGACCCCGTACGGCGACGTGGCCGCCTTCGGGCGCGAGCACGCCGAGGAGGGGCTGGTGGTCTACCTGGAGGCGGCCGGCGACGACGCCGCGACCGTGTGCCGGCACCTGCACGGCCTGCGCCTCGCCGGCTGGTTCGAGCACGCACGCGCGGTGCTGGTCGGTCGCACGAAGGCGCCGGACCACCCGCAGATGACGCAGCGGGAGGCCGTCGTCGACGCCCTCGGCCGGCTCGGGCTGCCGCTCGTGCTCGACCTGGAGATCGGGCACGTCCCCCCGCACCTGCCGCTGGTCAACGGGGCCCTGGCCACGGTCACCGTCGACGGCGACGTCCGCGAGATCGTCCAACGGCTCGGGTAACCCGGGCCCCGGCCGCTCAGACGACGAGCGTGCCCTCGCCGGCGGTCCGCGCGGCGTACGCCTCGGCGATCGCGGTGCCGACCGGACCCCGCGTGCCGGCGCCGATGAGACGCCCGTCGACCGAGACCACCGGCGTCACCCCGCCCATGGTGCCGGTCACGAAGGCCTCGTCGGCGTTGACCAGGTCGGTCAGCGAGTAGTCGCCGACCCGCGCCTCCCGGCCGGTGGCCGCGCAGATCTCGAGCACGGTCTCGCGGGTGATGCCCTCCGGGCAGGCCCGGGTGGTGCTGGTGTGGACGACCCCGTCGGTCACGTGGAAGACGTGGGTGGCGTTGGTCTCCGCCACGAAGCCGGCGTCGTCGAGCATCAGCGCGTCGTCGGCGCCGGCCACGTTGGCCTCGATCTTGGCCAGGATCGAGGTCAGCAGGTTGTTGTGGTGGATCTTGGGGTCGAGGGAGTCGGCGCGGTGGCGGCGCACCGAGCTGGTGACCAGCGTGATGCCGGTGTCGTCGTAGACCGGGGACTTGAACTCGGCCAGCACGATCAGGGTCGGTCCGGAGGTGTTCAGCCGGGGGTCCATCCCGCTGGTGAGCTTGACCCCGCGGGTCAGGGTGAGCCGCACGTGCACGTCGTCGGTCATCGCGTTGGCCGCCAGCACCGCGCGCAGCCGCTGCTCCACCCACGCCTGGTCGGGCACCTCGGCGAAGGCCAGCGCGTGGGCCGAGCGGCGGAGCCGAGCCAGGTGCTCGGTGAGCTTGAAGATCCGCCCGCGGTGCAGGCGCAGGCCCTCCCACACCGCGTCGCCGCCCTGGACGACGGAGTCGAACGGGCTGACCCCGGCCTGGTCGCGGTGCACCAGGGTGTCGTCGATGCCGACCACCAGGTCGCGGTTGCGCTCGTCGTACTGCTGCAGCATCAGGCGTTCCTCAGGGGCTCGTGGGTGCGTCGGGGGAGAGGCGGTACCGCGCCAGCGCGTCGTAGTACGGCCGGCAGCGCTCCAGCAGGGGGCGCAGCCGCTCGGGCAGCGGGTCGGCCGCGCCGGGGGAGTCGGTGGCGAAGCCGGTCGAGGCCTCGACCCCGGCGTACCAGTGCGGCGCCCAGACCCCGTCGGAGCCGCGGGGACCGGCCGGCCAGGCCAGCATCGCCTCGTCGAAGGCGATCCCGAGGGACGCGCAGAGCAGCCCGAGCGTGCCGCGGGGGTCGCGGAGCACGTCGGCGGCGTCGACGACGGGGCCGCCGTGGGTCTCGAACAGCTCGACCTGCCGGGGAAGCCCGAGGTCCTCGAGCGTCGGCTCGTCGCGGACCTTGGCGTAGGAGGTGAGCACCCGCTCGGGGTCGCGGACCAGGAAGGCGTGCCGCAGCGCGCCCAGGCCGCTGCGGTCGAAGCCCGGGAGCAGGTGGTGGGTCATGTGCTTCTGGTACTGCAGCGCGGTGTCCAGCGGGCCGCCGGCGAGCTCGGCCAGCACGGTGGCGGGGTCCGTGGTCTGGGAGGCGATCACGTCGTCGCGGCCGGGGTGGTCGAGCCCGGTGGCGGCCAGGTAGGCGGCGTAGAGCGGCTCGTCCACCACCGTGCAGTCGCCGCGGTTCTCGAAGCTGCGCATCATCGCGGTGGACAGGTTGCGCGGTCCGGACCACATCGCGATCCGTACGCCGGCCGCCTCGGGGGAGCTCACCGGCCGCATTCTGCCCGCTGCTGCCGGGCTCGCGCAGGTGCCCTAGCGTGCACCCCGTGGAGGAGGTCGTGGTGGTGCACACCGACGGGGCCTGCGTGCCCAACCCCGGGCCCGGGGGCTGGGGCGCCCTGCTGGAGACCGGGCGCCACGAGCTGGAGCTCTGCGGCGGCGAGGCCGGGACCACCACCAACAACCGGATGGAGCTGATGGCGCCGATCGCGGCGCTGGAGACGCTGACCCGGCCGGTGACGGTGCACCTGCACACCGACAGCACCTACGTCCGCAACGGCATCACGACGTGGCTCCCCGGCTGGGAGCGCAACGGGTGGCTGACCTCGGCGAAGGAGCCGGTGAAGAACCGCGACCTGTGGCAGCGGCTGCGCGAGGCCGAGCTGCGCCACGACGTCACCTGGTTCTGGGTCAAGGGCCACGCCGGCAACGCCGGCA
>JBKJPE010000184.1:0-7158 GCA_046595185.1 Nocardioides sp. | reverse complement strand
GGTCCGGCCCGGCCAGGGCCTGGACTACCTCGCGGTCGACGTCAGCGAGGCCATGCTGCGGCGCACGCGGGCGGCCGCGCACGACCGCGGTGTGGGCGACCAGGTGACGACGCTGCGCGCCGACGTCGGCGACCTGCCGTACGTCGACGGCCACGTCGACCGGGTGCTGACCCTGACCGGCCTGCACTGCTTCCCCGACCCGGCCGGTGCCCTGGCCGAGATGGTCCGGGTGCTGCGCCCGGGCGGGCTGCTCACCGGCAGCGCCGTGCTCGACGACACCGGCCCGCGATGGTGGCCGATGCGGGTCGGCGGCCGCCTCGGCGGGCTGCTGGGCCCCGGCGTGACCGGGGCCCGCGTCGAGCAGCTCCTCGCCGACCACGGCATGGTGGAGGTCGACCTGCAGGTCACCGGGGCGCTCGGGTACTTCCGGGCCCGCAAGCCGAGATGACGCTCGCGGACGGCCGAGATGACGCTCGCGGACGTGCTCCGACCCGACGGGGTCAGTGACCGCCCTCGTCGACGGCGCGCTTGAAGGACGCCTTGACCTCGTCCTCGGCCTCGGTGCGACCGACCCAGTCGGCACCCTCGACGGACTTGCCGGGCTCGAGGTCCTTGTAGACCTCGAAGAAGTGCTGGATCTCGAGCCGGTCGAACTTCGGCACGTGGTTGATGTCGCGGATGTGCTCCGCGCGCGGGTCGGTGGACGGCACGCACAGGACCTTGTCGTCGCCACCGGCCTCGTCGGTCATCCGGAACATGCCGATGGCACGGCACTTGATCAGGCAGCCGGGGAACGTCGGGGCCTGCAGCAGCACCATGGCGTCGAGCGGGTCGCCGTCCTGGCCGAGGGTGCCCTCGATGAAGCCGTAGTCGGTGGGGTACTGCGTCGAGGTGAACAGCATCCGGTCCAGGCGCATGCGCCCGGACTCGTGGTCGACCTCGTACTTGTTGCGCTCGCCCTTGGGGATCTCAATGAGCACGTCGAACTCGAGCACTGGCCCGCCTCTCCTCACCTGCCGCGACCGCCGCGGCTGTGGCTCGCTCATCCTGCCAGGCCACGGCCGGGCTCGGGGCGCCCGCCCGGGACCCGGCCGTGGCAGGCCATGATGGAGCGGTGAGCGAGGACACCGGCCGGCGGCGTGGACGGGGCGCCGTCGTGGTCGTCGTGGCCGTGCTGGCGGTCGTGCTCGCCCTGGCCACCGACCTCGCGCTGCGTCGGCCGGCCGAGGGCCCGGCCGGGCCGTCCCGGACCGCCCCGCCCCCCGGGCTCGACCTGCCGGAGACCCGCCCCGCGCCCGCCGTGGCCGGGGCCGCGCCCGCCGCACCCGTGGCACCGGCGGCCGTACGCCGGGCGCTGGCCGGCCCCCTGGCCGACCCCGACCTCGGACGGCACGTCGTCGCCTCCGTGGCCGGGCTCGCGGGGGGACCGCGCTGGGAGCTGGGCGGGACGGGTCCGGGCCGGGTCGCCGTCCCGGCCTCGACCACCAAGGTCGTCACGGTCGCGGCGGCCCTGCTCGCGCTCGGCCCCGAGCACACCTTCACCACCCGGGTCGTCGCGGACGGCCCGGGCCGCGTCGTCCTGGTCGGTGGCGGTGATCCCTTCCTGGCCCCCGCCCCGCCCGCGGACGGCGAGGCCTCCTACCCTCCGCGCGCCGACGTCGCCGACCTGGCCCGCCGGACCGCCCGGGCGCTGCGCGCGGACGGGGTGCGCTCGGTGCGGGTCGGCTACGACGACACGCTCTTCACCGGCCCGGCGGTGAGCCCGCGGTGGCCCGCGACCTACGTCCCCGACGTGGTGACCCCGATCCACGCCCTCTGGGTGGACGCGGGGGTCGACGGCTCGGGGCAGCGGGTGTCCGATCCGCCACGGGCCGCCGCGGAGGCGTACGCCACGGCCCTGCGCGCCGCCGGGATCCGCGTCCTCGGGGGGACGACCCCGGTGGCGGCGCGCGGCCGGGCCCGCGAGCTGGCGACCGTGGCGTCGGCGCCGCTGGCCACGGTCGGGGAGCAGGTGCTCCGCGTCAGCGACAACGAGGGCGCCGAGGTCCTGCTGCGCCACGTCGGCCTGGCCACCGGGCGCCCCGGGTCCTTCGACGGCGGTCGTGGGGGCGTGGTGGAGGTCCTGGCCGGTGCCGGTGTCGACCTGGCCCCGCCGTCGGTGCTCTGGGACGGCAGCGGCCTGTCGCGCGAGAACCTGCTGGACCCCGACCTGCTCGTCGACGTCCTGCAGCTGGCCGCCTCCGAGGACCGTCCCGACCTGCGCGCCGTGGTCACGGGACTGCCGGTGGCGGGCTACGACGGGTCGCTGGCCGACCGCTTCGACACCGGCGACCCGCGGGCTCCGGGGCGGGTGCGGGCCAAGACCGGCACCCTGTCGAACGTCTTCGGCCTCGCCGGTCTCGCGGTCGGCGCCGACGGCCGTCCCGTCGCGTTCGCCCTGCTGGCCGACCGGATCCGGCTGTCGCGGACCCTCGCCGCGCTGCAGGCGATGGACGAGGCGGCCGCCGCCCTCGCCGGCTGCCGCTGCACGCGCTGAGGCGTCCGTACGACCCCCTCCCGTGTCCGCGACCGTCACCTCGACGCGCTGCGGGCGTCATCTCGGCTGCCCGCGAGCGTCATCTCGGCGGAGGGGCCCGGGCTAGGTTGCAGGACATGAGCGCCTCCGCCACGACCGGTCCGTCGATGATCGACTGGGACCTCGCCGTCTCGCTGGGCTCCCGGCTCGCGGGGGAGGGGCCGCGGGTGCCGCGGGCGCAGGCCGACGCGGCGGTGGCCGAGCTGCGGGCGGACGCGGACCGGTCGACCGGGCTCGTGCGCGACTTCACCGGCCTCGAGGCCGGTGACCACGGAGCACCGGTGCTGGTCGTCGACCGGCCGGGCTGGATCCAGGCCAACGCCGACGGGTTCCGTCGGATCATCGACCCCCTCGCCGAGAAGATCACCAGCGCCAAGCCGCCGAGCGGCCTGACCCGGGCGGTCGGGTCTCGGATCACCGGTGCCGAGGTCGGTGGCCTGCTCGGCTTCCTGGCCGGCAAGGTGCTCGGCCAGTTCGACCCGTTCAGCGACCCGGCCGGACGGCTGCTGCTCGTGGCGCCCAACGTGGTCGCCGTGGAGCGCGAGCTCGACGTGAGCCCCACCGACTTCCGGCTCTGGGTCTGCCTGCACGAGGAGACGCACCGGGTGCAGTTCACCGCGGTGCCCTGGATGCGGGAGCACCTCTTCGCCGAGATCGAGAACCTCTCGGCCACGGTCCGGCCCGACGCCCCGGTCGAGGAGACCTTCCGGCGGCTCACCGAGACCCTCCGCAGCGCCCGCCGCGACGGGGTGGGCCAGGGCGGCCTGCTCGACCTGCTCGGGAGTCCCGAGCAGAAGGCCGTGCTCGACCGCGTCACCGGGATGATGTCGCTGCTCGAGGGCCACGCCGACGTCGTGATGGACGGTGTCGGCCCGCAGGTCATCCCGTCCGTGCGCGGCATCCGCGCCAAGTTCGACCGGCGCCGCCAGGGCGTCGGCACGCTCGACCGGGTGCTGCGCCGCCTGCTGGGTCTCGACGCCAAGATGGCGCAGTACCGCGACGGGGCCGCGTTCGTGCGCGGGGTCGTCGACACCGTCGGCATGGAGCGCTTCAACGTGGTCTGGGAGCGCGCCGAGCACCTCCCCACCAAGTCCGAGCTGCTCGACCACGACGCGTGGATCCGTCGGGTCCTCTGACCCCGGCCGGCCTGCGATGAGCCACGACGCCGCGGTGGTCGCGGTCCGCCGCGCGGTCCGCGAGGCGCTCGCCGGGCTCGACCCACGAGGGACGGGCCCGGTGGTCGTGGCCTGCTCCGGGGGCGCGGACTCCCTGGCCCTGCTGTCCGCCACCGTCGCCGAGGTCGCGCGCACCTCCCGCGCCGGCGGCCCGGCACCGACGGTGGTCGGCGCCACCGTCGACCACGGACTCCAGACCGGCTCCGCGGAGCGGGCCGCCGAGGTCGTCGCGCAGATGGCCGCGATCGGCGCCGACGAGACCCTGACGGCGCGGGTCGAGGTCACCGCCGACGGTCACGGGCCCGAGGCCGCCGCCCGCGAGGCCCGGTACGCCGTGCTGGAGCAGGTCGCGGCCAGCCTGCAGGCCAGGACCGTGCTGCTCGGCCACACCCTCGACGACCAGGCCGAGACCGTGCTGCTCGGTCTGGCCCGCGGCTCCGGGGGTCGGTCGGTGGCCGGCATGCGCCCCGGCCTCGGGCCGTTCCTGCGCCCCTTCCTCGACGTGCGTCGCGCGCAGACCCTCGCCTACTGCGCCGCCGAGTCCCTCGACCCGTGGGAGGACCCCCACAACGCCGACCCGCGCTTCACCCGGGTCCGGGTGCGCCACCGCGTGCTCCCGGTGCTCGAGGCGGAGCTGGGCCCGGGGGTCGCCGAGACGCTGGCCCGCACCGCCGGCCAGCTGCGGGCCGACACCGAAGCGCTCGACGCCTGGGCCGACGAGGCCCTGGCCCGGGTCTCGTCCCTCGACGGCGCCCTCGCCCTCGAGCCGCTGACGACGCTGCCGACGGCCGTACGCACCCGGGTGCTGCGGGCGGCGGCGCTGCGGGCCGGCTCGCCGGCCTCCGAGGTGTTCCACGTCCACGTCACCGCGCTCGACCACCTGGTCGCGGGACGGGTGCGCGGCCGGGTGCAGCTGCCCGGGCACGTCACCGCCTCGCTGGCCGCGGGCACGCTGCGCTTCACCACCACGGCGGCCCCGGACTAGTCCGGGCCACCGCCCGACCCCCGCGAGGCCGGCTCCGCTCAAGCCGGCCCGTCCGAGGGCCGAGGAACCGGGTGCGACGACGTTCCGGCCCGATCCCCCCGAGGGGCCGGGACGTCCCCACCGTCGTCGTCCGGCCCCCCAGGAGGGCCGGACGCGGCGGCCGGGGACGGCGCCCAGGGTGGCCGCGGCCACCGCCCCCGCGCTGTGGGAGGCTTCGCGGCATGGACGCGTCGCACGTGGAGCAGGACCTGGTCAACGTCCTGTTCACCGAGGCCCAGATCCGTCAGCGGCTGGCCACGATGGCCGCCGAGATCGAGACGGACTACGAGGGCCACGACCTGGTCATCGTCGGCATCCTGCGCGGTGCGGTGATGGTGATGGCCGACCTGGCGCGGGCGTTCGGCCGACACGTCGAGATGGACTGGATGGCGGTGTCCTCCTACGGCTCGGGCACCAAGTCCAGCGGTGTGGTGCGGATCCTCAAGGACCTCGACGGCGACATCTCCGGGCGTCACGTCCTGGTCGTCGACGAGATCATCGACACCGGCCTGACCCTGTCCTGGTTGACCGCGAACCTCTCCTCGCGCAACCCGGCCAGCGTCGAGATCGCCACCCTGCTCCGCAAGCCCGAGGCCCTGCAGATGCCCGTCGACGTCAAGTACGTCGGCTGGGACATCCCCAACGAGTTCGTCGTCGGCTACGGCCTGGACTACCGCGAGCGCTACCGCAACCTGCGCGACATCGCCACGCTCGCCCCGCACGTCTACCGCTGAGCGCCCGTGCGCCCGGCGGCTCGGCCCCCGGAGGCGTTGCCGTCCACGTGTAACGTCGCAAGTCAGTCCACCGTGCGCCGACCGGGCCGGCCTCACACGCCGCAGAGGGTCGCGGCACCCGTACCCGAGGTCGAGAGAAGTCCGTGAAGAAAGCGCTCAAGGGTCCCTGGGTCTGGATCGTGGTCGCCGTCGTGGCGGTCCTGGTCGCCCTGAACTTCCTCGTGCCCGGAGGCGGGTACGACGAGGTGCCGACCTCCGACATGGAGTCCTACATCGCCGAGGGCCAGGTCGACGAGATCACCTTCATCGACGGTGAGCAGGCCATCCAGGCCACTCTCGACGACGGCGTGCGGGCCGAGGGCGAGCAGGTGCAGTCCTCCTACGTGCTCGGACAGGTCGAAGGCATCGTCGACGCCGTCGACGAGCAGGTCGCGTCGGGCGGGATCGCCGAGTCCAACTCGGAGAACCCCCAGCCCAGCTTCCTCGGCCAGCTCCTCGGCGCGTTCCTGCCGATCCTGCTGATCATCGCCGTCTTCCTGTTCCTGATGAACCGGATGCAGGGCGGCGGCGGTCGCGGGGTCATGCAGTTCGCAAAGTCCAAGGCCAAGCTGATCTCGAAGGACATGCCGAAGTCGACGTTCTCCGACGTCGCCGGGTGCGAGGAGGCCATCGAGGAGCTCGGCGAGATCAAGGAGTTCCTCTCCGAGCCGGCCAAGTTCCAGGCCGTCGGCGCCAAGATTCCCAAGGGCGTGCTGCTGTACGGCCCCCCGGGGACCGGCAAGACGCTGCTGGCGCGGGCCGTGGCCGGCGAGGCCGCGGTGCCGTTCTACTCGATCTCGGGATCGGACTTCGTGGAGATGTTCGTCGGCGTCGGCGCCTCCCGGGTGCGCGACCTGTTCGAGCAGGCCAAGGAGAACGCCCCGGCCATCGTCTTCATCGACGAGATCGACGCCGTCGGGCGGCACCGCGGTGCCGGCATGGGCGGCGGCCACGACGAGCGCGAGCAGACCCTCAACCAGCTGCTGGTCGAGATGGACGGCTTCGACGTCAAGGGCGGCGTGATCCTGATCGCCGCCACGAACCGTCCCGACGTGCTCGACCCGGCCCTGCTCCGCCCGGGCCGCTTCGACCGCCAGATCCAGGTCGACGCCCCGGACCTGAAGGGTCGTCACCAGGTGCTGCAGGTCCACTCCCGCGGCAAGCCGATGGCCGAGGGCGTCGACCTCGTCTCGGTCGCCCGCCGCACCCCTGGCTTCACCGGGGCCGACCTCGCCAACGTGCTCAACGAGGCCGCCCTGCTGACCGCCCGCAACGACGGCAAGCTCATCGACGCCGAGGCCCTCGACGAGGCGATCGACCGCGTCATCGCCGGCCCGCAGCGGCGGACCCGCCTCATGAACGAGAAGGAAAAGCTGATCACGGCCTACCACGAGGGCGGCCATGCCCTTGTCGCGGCCGCGCTCCCGGGCACCGACCCGGTGCACAAGGTCACGATCCTGCCGCGCGGTCGGGCCCTCGGCTACACGATGGTGCTGCCCGACGAGGACAAGTACAGCCAGACCCGCAGCGAGATGCTCGACAAGCTCGCCTACATGATGGGCGGTCGGGCGGCGGAGGAGATGGTCTTCCACGACCCGACGACCGGCGCCG
>JBKJPE010000106.1:0-8330 GCA_046595185.1 Nocardioides sp. | reverse complement strand
GGCGGACAAGCCGTAGGCCAGCCCGTAGTTCATCGCCTTGATCTTGGCCCGCATCTCCACCGTCACGGCGTCGGCGTCGGTGTCGAAGACCCGCGCCGCCGTGATCGAGTGGAAGTCCCGACCGGAGCGGAACGCCTCGATCAGCAGCGCGTCCTCCGACAGGTGGGCCATGATCCGCTGCTCACCGCCGACTACAGCCAGATCGAGATGCGGATCATGGCGCACCTCTCCGAGGACCAGCTGCTGATCGAGGCCTTCAAGTCCGGTCAGGACTTCCACTCCATCACCGCGGCACGCGTCTTCGAGGTGCAGGCCGCCGATGTCACCCTGGAGATGCGGGCCAAGATCAAGGCGATGAACTACGGGCTGGCCTACGGCTTGTCCGCCTACGGCCTCGGCCAGCAGCTCTCGATCGACCCGGGGGAGGCGCGTGAGCTGATGGACGAGTACTTCGAGACCTTCGGCGGGATCCGCGACTACCTCGGCGGCGTGGTCGAGGAGGCCCGGCGCACCGGCTTCACCGAGACCATCTGGGGTCGGCGCCGCTACCTGCCCGACCTGACCAGCGACAACCGCCAGCGCCGCGAGATGGCGGAGCGGATGGCGCTCAACGCCCCCATCCAGGGCTCGGCTGCCGACCTGATCAAGCTGGCCATGCTGCGGGTCGACACCGCGCTGCGCGTTGCGGGACTGTCCTCGCGGATGCTGCTGCAGGTGCACGACGAGCTCGTCTTCGAGGTCGCGCCGGGCGAGGCCGAGGAGCTGGACGCGCTCGTGCGACGCGAGATGGGCGGCGCCGCCGACCTCACCGTGCCCCTCGACGTCTCGGTCGGGACCGGTCGCAGCTGGCACGACGCTGCGCACTAGCGACGGGGCGTCAGCCTCCCCGGAGGGTCAGGTCGGGTCGTCCCGCATGTGCCGCAGGCTGAGCCCGAGCAGCACGACGAGCAGCACCGCGTCGACGGCGGCGACGGTCAGCAGCAGCCCGGTCACGGTGTCCTGCGTCAGCGCGACACCGACGAGGACCACGACCCCGCCCCAGGTCAGGTACGTCGAGGCGGTCCCCTGGCGGGCGAGCACGGAGTAGACGAGCAGCTGCAGCAGCGCCAGGAGGGTGCCGACGAACGCGAAGGCCCACAGCCGCCCGCCGACCTCGGCGTACTGGGACCCGCCGACGAAGAAGGTGGCGAGGTCGGCGAGGACGAGGGCACCGAGCACGCAGCCGCCACCGAGCACCGCGCCCGCGGCGAGGCTGCGGACCAGGGCCCGCCGCCGCTCGGCGACGGTCGACATGGCGGGGAACGCGACCACGACGACGAACTGCGGCAGGAACAGCACGGCCTTGGTCAGGATCAGGCCGCCCGCGTAGAGACCGGCCTCCTGGGCCGGCAGCACGTTGCGCGCGATGACGATGTCGACGTTGGAGAGCACGAAGAACGCCATCAGCGCCAGCGAACCCGAGACGGCCTCTCGCACCGTGGGCCGGATGCGGTTGCGGTCGTTGCGGGTGCCCGGGGCGCGGGTGCCGCGCAGCGCCCACCACCCGACGGCCACCGGGACCAGCATCGCCACGGCGACACCGGCCATCGCGGCGCCCTCGGTGGGCCGGATCAGGATGGCGGTGGTGCCCAGCACCAGGCGGGGCACGCCGAGGGCCAGGTACACCAGGGCCAGGGGGACCCAGCGCCGCTCTCCCTGCAGGACGCCGGCCTGGCCGCCCATGATGGTCAGCGGGACGGACCCGGCAGCCAGCAGCAGCGCCGGGACGATGCTGTCGAGCCGGAGCACCTGCCAGACCACCGGGGCCAGGAGGAGCAGCACGCCGCCGACCAGCCAGCCGGCACGATAGGTGACGGTCAGCATCACCCGCTCGATCTGCTCGACGTCGTCGGGGTCGGCCGCGATCCGCCGGGCGGCGGTGGCCTGCAGGCCGAGCTGCACGACGGCGACGACGAGGAAGAGCGCCATCAGCGCCGACACCCCGCCGTACTGCTCGGGGCCCAGGACGCGGGCGGCGACCAGCTGGAACGAGTAGGTCGCGACGTTCATCGTCACGATGGCCGCCGCGATCGCCCCACCGTCGCGGGTGGCGTCACGCAGGCGGGTGCCGAGGCCCCGCGGGGGCGACCGGGGGGTCGCCGGGGGGGTCGCGGTCACGAGGCCGAGGGTAGGCCACCGCGCCCCGGGTGCCTTCGCCCGCGAGGCCGCGAGCGGCCCGCTCCCTCGGTGGCCACCGTGGACGCCGTCCGGTCGACCCGTGTCCGACCCGGGACGTTGGTCACTATGTTACCTGGCAGTAACTGACGTATGCTCCGGCGGCGCCCCAGATCGGGTGGGGCGTGCCACGCGCTGCTGAGGGGCGGCGTGTCGCTCGGAGTCGGCCACGGAGGGTGGCCGTCGAGACAAGGGAGTGAGTCATGCCCGCACGCCTGTCGGCGCGCACCACCACCGGAGAGCATGGGCAGGAGGGTTCTCGGATCGCTCCGGTCCCCGCCACGCTGCTCACCGGTGTCGTCCTGGCGATCGGGATGGCCGCCATGGTCGGTCTCGACGCCCTGCTGGACCTGCAGGTCTCGCAGGTCGTCCTCGCCGGCGTGCTGCTCGGTGCGGTGGTCGGCCTCGTGCCGGTCCGCTCGATCGGCGTACGCCTCGGCGGCTTCGTCATCGGCGTGCTCGTCGCGTTCGCCTGCTACCTCGGGCGGGCAGCGACCCTGCCCGACGCCGCCAGCGGGCTAGCCGTCGCCGCGATCCTCACCGTCCTGCTCTGCACGGCCGTCGCGGCGATCAGTCTCGACCGGTTGCCCCTGTGGTCGCTCCTGCTGGGGGCCGGCGCCTTCGCCGGCGTCTACGAGCGCACGTTCGCGGCCGCCGTGGCGGAGACCGCCACCACCTCGCTCAACACCCTGACCGCGCTGGCGCTCACCGTCGCCGTCGGCTTCCTGGTCTCCTCGCTCGCGCCCCGGCCGAGCGCCGCAGCTCCCACGGCGCCCACCGGCGCCACCACCGACGACGCCCCCACCGGGGCTCACACCCTGGAGGTCACTCGATGAGCGGCGCCGTCCGTCCCCGTCCCGAGCGCCGGACCCGCCCGTGGCTGCGCCGCCCGCTGCACGTCGCGGCGGTCACCGTCGGTGCCGCGGCCGTCGCGACCTGGTCGCTGGGTCCGACCTTCGCGGCCGCGGACTCCGGCGACGTCGAGGTCGTCAACACCGAGACCGTGCAGGTCTACACCGACGCCGAGGGCGCCGTGGACACCACGCGGGTCTACGAGCAGCTCGAGCTGAGCGGCCAGGGCACGGTCACGGTCGACAACCCGATCGCGCTCGAGGGCCTGCGCAACCTCGACGGCTTCGGTGGTGTGGAGACCGAGGACGGCTCCCAGGTCACCACCACGACCGTCGACGGCGTGGAGCAGCTGCGCTCGGTCAGCGAGTTCGAGAGCGAGCTGCCGCTCGAGGTCACCGCGACCTACCAGCTCGACCGCGAGCCCGTCGAGCCCGGCGACGTCGTGGGGGAGTCCGGCCACCTGGTCGTCGAGTTCACCGTCAAGAACGTCAGCGCCGTCCCCACCGAGATCTCCTACCCCGACGGCCGGGGCGGCCAGGTCACCGAGACCGTCGACGTCCCGGTGCCGATGGTCGGCTCGCTGACCACCGTGGCACCCCCCGGCTTCGACGAGGTCACGTCGGACCAGGCCAACATGGCCGGTGACGGCAAGGGCGGCACCAGGTTGTCCTTCACCGCCACCTTGATCCCGCCGATCGGCGACGACACCGCGGTGTTCGGCTACGAGGCCGACATCACCGACGGCGTGGTGCCGCGCGCGGACTTCACCGGGCTCCCGGTCAACCCGCTGAAGAGCCCGAGCTTCGCCAAGGCGGCCGACAGCTACCAGGGTGGCGCCCAGACCGGGGTGGCCCTGACCGAGGGTGCGGTCGAGATCGACTCCAACCTCCTCAAGCTGCGCGACGGCGCCGGCGACCTGCTGGCCGGCCTGATCAAGCTTCAGGCCGGCTCCGAGGAGCTCTCCGAGGGCCTGGTCGACCGGGCCGCCCCGGGCGCCGAGGAGCTGGCGGCCGGGCTCAACGACGACGCCGGACCGGGTGCGGCCCTCCTGGCCGGCGGTGCCGGCGAGCTGTCCGACGGGCTCGGTGAACTCGACGCGGGTGCGGAGAAGCTGGCCGGGGGCAACGCCGCGCTGAACGCCGGCGTCGGGGTGCTCGCGGACGGCACGGGCGAGCTGCGGGTGGGCGCGCTCAAGCTCGCGGACGGCGCCGAGCGCGTCGCCGACGGGGCCGGCCTGCTCGCCGGCGGGTCGGATGCGGCCCTCGACGGCAGCCAGCAGCTCACCGCGGGCCTCGGCCAGCTGAGCGCCGGCCTGCAGCAGCTGAAGGGCGTCGACGGCCTGCCCAAGGCGGCGGCCGGGGTCAAGGCGCTGCAGGACGGCGTCGACCTGCTGATTGCCGGCCTGGGCAGCGCCGAGGAGCCCGCCACGCTCATCGGTGGCCTCACGCAGCTCGCCGGCGAGCAGGGACTCCCTGCTGCGGCGACCGGCGCGCGGACCATCTCCGGAGGTCTCAGCCAGCTCCGGGGGGATGACGCGGGAACGGGCGGTCTGACCCGGGCTCGCGGCGGGGTCGAACAGGTCCGGGCGGGCCTCGACGGCCTGACCGCCACCGGCGGTGGGTTGGACCAGCTCAGTGGCGCGTTGGGCCAGGCTGCCGGCACGCCGGGTTGCGCGGGCGACGCGACCTGTTCGGCGATCCTCGCGGCTGCTCGGGACAGGATCGCCACCGCGATCAAGCCCGGCATCGCTGGCGCGTCGAGTGGTCTCGCGGCCGTCTCGACCGGTCTGGGGACGGCGGTCACGGGCCTCGACACCCAGCTCATCCCGGGTGCGAACCAGCTCGCGGCGCGGTTGGACGGCGCCGCAGCCGGCGCGGCCAGGCTCCGCGACGGAGCCGTGTCCGCCCGCAGCGGCGCGCTGCAGATCAAGGGTGGTCTGCAGCAGCTCAACGCCGGTCTCGCCGCCGCGGTCGAGGGCGTGCTCGCGCTGTCGACCGGCGCCGACTCCGCCTTCCTCGGCGGTCAGGACCTGACCGCGGGTCTCGGCAGGCTCGACGACGGTGCGGCGACCCTGGCTGCCGGCACGGTCGAGCTGAGCGAGGGTGGCGAGGCCCTGGCAGCCGGGACCGGCAAGCTCTCCGCCGGGGTCGGCCAGCTCGGTGACGGGGCGCAGAAGCTGGCCGACGGCTCCTCCGAGCTGGCCGCGGGTGCCGGCCGGGCCGCGGACGGCTCCCAGGAGCTGACCGCGGGTGCGGTCAAGCTCTCCGCGGGCATCGGCCTCGCGGCCGCCGGCTCGCAGACCCTGGCCGACGGCCTCGGCGACGCGGCCGACGGGTCGGTGCGACTGGCCGAGGGGCTCGGCACTGCGGCCGACGGGGCTCCCCAGCTGGTCGACGGCGCGCAGCGACTGTCCGACGAGGGCACCAAGGTGCTGATCGGCAAGGGCGAGGACACCGCGAAGTCCTACGGCCAGATGTACGCCTCCCTGGTCGCCGGCGCCGAGCGCGCCGACACCGAGGACATGGCCTACGGCGCACCCGAGGGTGCCCAGGGCCTGACGGCGTACAGCTTCGTGCTGCAGGGCGAGGACGGGGCCGGAGGTCGCAACCTCGGGCGCGGGCTCCTCGCCGTGGGGGCTGCGGCCCTCGCCGGTGGCGGGCTGCTGGTCCGTCGACGCTTCCTGGTCTGAGCCACCCGCACCACCCGCCAGGGCGGCCCCGGTCCACCAGGACCGGGGCCGCGCTGCGTGCGGCTGCCTCAGCGCAGCTCGGCCGCGATGATCGCCGTCCCCGGTGTCAGTCGACCCCGCAGCTCGGACCAGCCGCCCCACACCCGGTCGTGGCCGTCCGGCCAACGCGGCTCGAGCAGGTCGGTGATCACGAACCCGGCGGTGCGGAGCAGCGCCACCCAGTCGCCCAGCGTGCGGTGGTGCTCGACGTAGGCCACCTCGCCGCTGGTGGGGTCGACCTCGACGTACGGCCTGCGGTCCCAGTACGAGGACACGGCCGTCAGACCGGCCGGACCGGGGTCGTCGGGGAACATCCACCGCGTCGGGTGGGTGATGGAGAACGCCAGCCGGCCGCCCGGGCGCAGCACGCGGGCGGCCTCGGCCACGGCGACGTCGAGGTCGGCGACGAACTGGAGGGCGCCGAAGCTGCAGAACACGACGTCGAAGGACGCGGCGGCGAAGGGCAGGGCGGTGGCGGTGGCACGAACCGACGGGACCGCGACGCCGGTCGCCTCGTCGAGGCGCCGTGAGTGCTGCAGCTGACGGTGCGACAGGTCGAGGCCGACGGCCCGGCCACCGCGCGAGCGCACCCAGCGCGAGCACTGACCCGCGCCGGAGCCGACCTCGAGCACGTCCCGTCCGCCGACGTCACCGAGGACCCCGGCGTCGTCCTCGCTGAGGCCCTCGGGCCCCCAGACGAAACCGGCGTCGCCGAGGAAGGCGCCGTGGGTGGCCTGGTACTCGTCGGCGTAGCGGTCCCAGTCGGGCCCGTTGGCCCGACGCGACTCCGCCTCGCCGACGTCGCGCCGCTCGACCACGACCGGGGCGGGTGGTGGGAACTGCTGCTCGGCCACGTCACCGACCCTACGCCGCCGACCCGTCGGGTCCGCCCGCTGGCACGATGACCGCGTGGAGACCACCCTGGAACCCCTGCCGGGAGGCTGGTCCGGTGAGACGTTCCTGGCCTGCGCCGCCGCCGAGCGCACCGTGGTGCGCATCTACGGCGGCCGCTCGCTGGCGCGGGGACCTGCGGCGCCCGAGGTCGACGCCGCGGTGCTCGCGCTGGTGCGCGGGCTGGTGCCCGTCCCCGACGTGCTGGAGGTGCGCCGGGCCGACACCGGGTCCGGCTCGCCGGGCCTGCTGGTCACCGCGTACCTCGACGGTGTGCGGGGCGACCTCGTGCTCGCCGCCCTCGACGACGACGGCCTGGCCAGGCTCGGGCAGGGCCTCGGGCACGTCGCCGGTCTGCTGGCGTGCATGCCGCAGCCCGGGACCGGACCCTTCGTCGACGGCGACCTGCAGCTCGGCTCGTTCGGTGACCAGAGCGACGTCGGCGGCGTCCTGGCCACCCACCTCGACCGCCTGGACCCCGACCACGGCTGGGGACCGGGGGAGGTCGCCGGGCTCCAGGAGCTCGCCGCCCACGCGGACGAGGTGCTCGCGGGCGTACGCCGCCGCACCCTGGTGCACAGCGACCTGAACCCCAAGAACGTGCTGGTCGACCCCGACACCCTCGGCGTGGTGGCCGTGCTGGACTGGGAGTTCGCGCACGCCGGTCACCCCACCACCGACCTCGGCAACCTGCTGCGCCACGACCGCCGGCCGCCCTACGTCGAGGCTGTCCTCGGCGCCTACCGGGACCGCGTCCCCCGGGCGGAGGGCGGCCCGGACCTGCTCGACCGGGCGCGGGCCGCCGACCTGGTCGCGCTGCTGGGCCTGGCCGGGCAGCGGGGTGCGAACCCCGAGGCCGACCGGGCCCACGCGCTGCTGCTGGCCGTGGCCGGCGCGCGTGACCTCCACGCCGTGCCGGACCCGCCCTGACCCCCGGTCGCGGTCGCGGTCGGTTGGACCTGCCGCGGGCGCAGGCGTACGCTTCACTACGCGAGTGGAGTCCGCCAGGTCCCAGACGGAGCGGACGCGGATCGCTATCGACCGACACCCTCCGACGGCCCGTCAGCGGCCGCAGGGAGTCACCCGGTGATAGTGAACAAGGGCTTCACGCGTGCCCGTACGACTCCACCCGACCGAAGGTTCCACTACCCCTATGACGAGCACCATCATCCCTCCCGCCGATGCCGCGCCGCAGGTCGCGATCAACGACATCGGGTCCGAGGAGGACTTCCTCGCCGCGATCGACGCCACCATCAAGTACTTCAACGACGGTGACATCGTCGAGGGCATCATCGTCAAGGTCGACCGGGACGAGGTCCTGCTCGACATCGGTTACAAGACCGAGGGCGTGATCCCCTCCCGCGAGCTGTCGATCAAGCATGACGTCGACCCCCACGAGGTCGTTGAGGTCGGTGACGCGGTCGAGGCCCTGGTCCTCCAGAAGGAGGACAAGGAGGGTCGTCTGATCCTGTCCAAGAAGCGCGCCCAGTACGAGCGCGCCTGGGGCACGATCGAGCAGGTCAAGGAGGAGGACGGCGTCGTCGAGGGCACCGTCATCGAGGTCGTCAAGGGTGGCCTCATCCTCGACATCGGCCTGCGCGGCTTCCTGCCCGCGTCGCTGGTCGAGATGCGCCGCGTGCGCGAC
>JBKJPE010000135.1:0-12807 GCA_046595185.1 Nocardioides sp. | reverse complement strand
TCGCTGAGGACGTCCTTGTAGGCCGCGACCGTGGCCTCGGCCTGCGCGGCATCGGTGGTGTCCTCGCCGAGGTAGTCCAGCGTCACCCGCAGGCCGTCGTCGACCAGGCCTGCGGTCGCCTGCACGGCCGCCAACGTGTCCTCCCCGGGCACGTAGCTGCGCACGATCCCGGCGGACACCGGCATCGTGCTGACCAGGCGCTTGACCCGTCCGCTGCGCGCGAGGAGGAGCAGGGGGCCACGGATCGGCGACATGCGCACACCGTACGCCCGGGCGGGTCCGGCTCAGCCCGCCCGGACGGCGTCGAGGTCGACCTTGGTCAGCACCGCGCGGACCTCGAGCCCCACGTCGGCCAGGGGCTGGCCGCCCGCGGGCGAGCGGTCGATCGCGCAGACGACGACCTCGACCACCGCGCCGGCCTCGCGCAGGGCGCGGGTGGCGTCGCGCACGGCGCCCCCGGTGGTGATCACGTCCTCCACCAGGGTCACCCGCCGCCCGGCGACGTCCGGGCCCTCGGCGAGCTTGCAGGTGCCGTACTCCTTGGCCTGCTTGCGCACGAAGAGCGCGGGGCGACCGGTGAGGCCGGAGACCACCGTGGCGATCGGGACACCGCCGAGCTCGAGGCCGCCGAGCAGCGCGGTGTCCTCCGGCAGCAGCGGCACCATCGCCCGGGCGACGCGGCCGAGCAGGGCCGGGTCGGACTCGAAGAGGTACTTGTCGAAGTACTCGCTCGCGACCTGTCCCGAGCGCAGCGTGAACTCCCCGGTCAGGCGGCAGCAGGCGTCGACGTCGGCGGCCAGGGTCGGGTCCTCCAGGGCGGGATCGGTGGTCACGCGGGCCATGATGCCGCACGCGGCGGCCCGGCTACGGTGGTCCGGTGCCGCCCACCGTCCGCCCCGCGGCCCGCCTCGCGGGCATCCCGCCCACCGTCTTCGCGGAGATGTCGGCACTGGCGCTGCGCACCGGCTCGGTCAACCTCGGGCAGGGCTTCCCCGACGTCGACGGTCCTGCGTCGGTGATGGCCGCGGCGACCCGGGCGATGGCGGCCGGCGCAAACCAGTACGCCCCCGGGTGGGGCGTCCCCGCCCTGCGTGAGGCCGTCGCCCGCCACCAGGCCCGGCACTACGGCATCGAGCTGGACCCGACGTCGGAGGTCGCGGTCACCACCGGCGCCACCGAGGCCGTCGCGGCCGCCGTGCTCGGCCTGGTCGACCCGGGCGACGAGGTGGTCGTGCTCGAGCCCTACTACGACTCCTACACCGCGACCATCCAGATGGCCGGCGGCGTGCGCCGCCCGGTGACGTTGCGCGCCCCCGACTTCCGCCTCGACGTCGACGCGCTGCGCGCCGCGGTCGGCCCCCGGACGCGGTACGTGCTGCTCAACAGCCCGCACAACCCGACCGGCACGGTGCTGACCCGTGCCGAGCTCGAGGCGGTCGCTGCCGTGGCGGTCGAGCACGACCTGGTCGTGATCACCGACGAGGTCTACGAGCACCTGGTCTTCACCGGCCACGAGCACGTCCCGATCAGCACCCTGCCGGGGATGACCGAGCGGACGCTGACCATCTCCAGCGTGGGGAAGTCGTGGTCGTTCACCGGGTGGAAGATCGGCTGGGCGACCGGCCCGGCCGCGCTGGTGGCGGCGGTGGTCGCGGCCAAGCAGTGGCTGACCTTCACCTCCGGCGCGCCGCTGCAGCCCGCGGTGGCGTGGGCGCTGGACGAGGAGGCCGACTTCCCGCACCGGCTGGCCGCCGACCTCGAGGGCCGACGCGACCTGCTGTGCGCCGGCCTGGCGCGTACCGGTCTGGACGTGCGGGTTCCCGAGGGCACCTACTTCGCCGTCACCGACACCCGGGCCCTCGGCTGGCCGGACGCACGAGCGTTCTGCGCGGCGCTGCCCGAGCGGGCCGGCGTGGTGGCCATCCCGATGGCGTTCTTCTACGACGACGAGGACGCCGCGCGCCACCTGGTGCGGTGGACGTTCTGCAAGCGCACGGAGGTGCTGGAGGACGCGCTGGCCCGCCTGGCGGCCGCCGACCTCGCCGGCCCCGGCTGACGCTCAGGACCGCGAGCGAGCCTTCTCGGCGTACCACTCGTTGGCGCCACCGGTGAAGAGCAGCACGATCACCGCGACCGCGCCGACCAACCAGATCACGGGGAGCAGCGAGGTGATGGCGAGCAGGGCGAACACCGCCGTCACCGCCGACGAGACGACCAGGGTGATCCGTGCCCAGTTGCGACCCTTCATGGCCAGCGCGGCCAGCACGATCGCGATGACCGACCAGAGCAGCAGCACCAGCATGAGGACGGTCAGTCCGGCAGCGACGCCGGACCCCGAGAACCCCTCCATGCCGGACTCCTGGCGGAAGCTCCGGTTGAACTCGCGGGCGATCTCGTCGCCGGCGACCGTCACCGCGATCACGGCGATGCCGAAGACCAGCGTCATCAGGCCCGAGAGGACGAAGGTGGTGACCGCCGCAGCCGTCACGGTCCCGGGCCGCCGCGTCGGTCCGGGCTGCTGGTAGCCGCCGTACGCCTGCCCGTACGCCTGCCCGTACTGCTGCCCGTACTGCTGGGTGTACGACTGGCCCTGCGGCTGGGCGTACGGGTCCTGCGGCTGGCGGTACGCGTCCGGCTGGGTCGGCGGGACCGCCTGCTCCGGCTGGCCGTAGGGGTCCTGGGCCGAGCCGTAGGGGTTCTGCGGATCACTCATGGCAGAACTGAACCACAGGGCTCAGCGCCAGGCCCGGACCTCGGGGCGCACCAGCAGGAACACCACGAGCAGGCAGCCCACGAGCGGCACGGCGAAGACCGGGGAGCCGAGCGAGAACCCCAGGGCGAGGACGGCCGCGGCCGCGGCACACCCGAGGAGCGTCCACCGCGCGCCCACCGAGCCGCGCATCGCGAGGGCGGCGGCCACGCAGGCCGCCAGGCACCACAGCGTCAGCACCCCGAACATCACGGTCGTGGCGACCTGGATGTCGCGCAGGGACAACCCCTGCTCCAGCGCCGCCGGGTCCTGCTCGCGCAGGGCGTCGGTCACGACGGCCGGTGAGGCCCACAGCAGCACGGCGCCGCCGACCGCCAGCAGCAGCGTCAGGCCGCACAGCGACCACGAGACCAGGCAGGCGACGAGCAGCGCCGGGGGTCGTGGGCTCCTCCCGGCGGCGCGGGCGGCCGGGCCGGGCGGGTGGCCGGCACCCTGGGGAGGCGTGGGCTGGCCGAAGGGCCGGGCGTACGGCGCGGGTCGGTCGCCGGCCTCCCCCGGCTGCGGGGCGGGGTCGGCCGGCCGGTCGGCGGGCCGGTCGGCGGGCCGGTCGGCGGGCCGGTCGGCGGGGGGCAGGAAGGCCTGCTGCTGCGGGGTCGGCGTCTCCGCCCTGCCGCGCGGGCGGCGGGTGGGCGGCTCGGGGATCGGGAGGCCGGCGTACCACTCACGCGCCGGGCTCAGCCACAGCGTGAGGATCGAGGCCACGACGACGGCCGAGATCAGCCCGCCGGTGACGGTGCCGGTGACGAAGATCGGGAGGGCCAGCACGCTGAGCACGACCCGGGCGCTCCTCGACCTGAGCAGCACCTGCCAGCCCAGGATGCCCGCGGTGACGGCGAGCGCGGCGGCGGCCATCGCGGTGACGCGCAGCACGTCGAGCGCCTCGCCGACCCCGAGGCCGAGGCCGCCGGGGGCGTCGGCGATGAACTCCTCGACGTTCTCCCGGGTCTCCAGGCTCCCGATCCCGACCACGACCTGCCACGCGGAGAGCAGGACGAAGGCGGAGCCGATCATGATGATGGCCGCGGACCAGGTCACCTGGCGCGGTCGGGCGGGAGCGGCAGGCACGTCCCCATCCTCCCAGGCCGACCCAGCCCCGCGCTCGGCGCACCGGGGTCGTGGTGGCGCCGGTGGTGCGGTCCACCCCGACGAGCGGGCGTGACGTCGGTCGAAGTGCCACGGCGCGGGCCACGGTCGGGTGCAATGGGAGGACCCGACCCAGGAGACGTGCCGTGCTGACCGTGCCACAACCGAGGACGACGACACCCGCAGACGTCGACGCCCCCGCACCGTCGACCATCGAGCAGGTGCTGGCGCAGCGCGGCATCAGGAGCGTCTTCCAGCCGATCGTGGAGATCGCGACCGGTCAGGTGGTCGGCCACGAGGCGCTCTCCCGCGGCCCCGCGGGCACCGGGCTGGAGAGCCCGGCGGCCCTCTTCGCCGCCGCACGCCGGGCCGGGCTGCTCGCCGAGCTCGACGAGGCGTGCCGGCAGTCGTCGTTCCGGACCGCGAGCCGGCTGGGGCTGCACGACCCGACGACGGTCTTCGTCAACGTCGAGCCGGAGGTGCTCGACCACGCCCCGCTGAGGCAGCTGAGCGCGATCGCCGAGGGCGTGCCGGGTGGCCTGCGCATCGTCCTGGAGATCACCGAGCGGGCGCTGTCCGCGCGGCCCGCGGAGCTGATGCGGACCGTCGACGCCGTCCGCGAGCTGGGCTGGGGCGTCGCCCTGGACGACGTCGGCGCCGAGCAGGCGTCGCTGACGTTCATGGCGATGCTGCGCCCCGACGTGGTCAAGCTGGATCTCTCCCTCATCCAGCGCCGGGCCTCGGGGGAGACCGCCGAGGTGATGCACGCGGTCAACGCCTACGCCGAGAGCTCGGGAGCCCGGGTGCTCGCCGAGGGCATCGAGACGGAGGCCCACCTGCGGACCGCCCGCGCCCTCGGCGCGACCCTGGCGCAGGGATGGTTCTACGGCCGCCCGACGGCCACGCCCGAGGTCACCTCGGTGGCCCGCCGCCTGGACCTGCCCGGCCCCACCGCACGGCCGGTCACCACCTCGCCGTTCGCCCTGCTGCCGCAGCGCGCCGCCGTACGCCGCTCCAGCAAGCGCTACCTCATCGAGCTGAGCAAGCACCTCGAGCGGGAGGCGGCGCGGCTGGGGCCCTCCTGCATCGTGGCTTCCACCTTCCAGTACGCCCGCCACTTCACACCCGCCACCGTGCTGCGCTACCACGACCTCGTGGAGCGGACCGGGTTCGTGTGCGTCCTCGGCGACGGGCTCGGCGACGCCGCCGCCGTGGTCCCCGGGATCCGGGGGGCGCACCTCGCGCCGGGCGACCCGGTGCGCGGCGAGTGGGACGTCGTGGTCCTCAGCCCGCACTTCAGCGCAGCGCTGCTCGCGCGTGACCTCGGACCCCTGGCGGCCGGCGGCCGGCGGGAGATGGACCGCGAGTTCGAGTACGTCCTGACCTACGAGCGCACGACGGTCGTCGCCGCGGCGCACAGCCTGCTGTCGCGCGTCGCACCGCAGGACGACGCCCCGGTCCCGACGACCCGCAGGGTCGTGCCCGTCAGCCGCCTCGGGCCCGGGGAGCGCCGCGCGGGCGTCGCGACCACCGCGCCGGGGCCGTACGCCGACCTGGCCGACGCCGCGGTCCGTCGTGCGGTGCTCGCGACCACGAGCGGTCTGACCATCGCCGACATGACGCTGCCGGACGAGCCGCTGGTCTTCGTCAACGCCGGCTTCGAGCGGCTGGCCGGGTTCGACGCCGCGGAGCTGCTCGGGCGCAACTGCCGGTTCCTGCAGAGCAGCGACACCGACCGTTCGGCGCTGGCCCGCGTGCGGGCCGGGATCGATGCAGGTCGCGAGGTGCGGGAGGTGCTGCTGAACCTCCGCGGCGCCGAGCGGACCCCGTGGTGGAACGAGATCCACCTCTCGCCGATCCACGACGCCGACGGCCGGGTCGTCCAGTACATGGCCGTCCAGACCGACGTCACCCGGCGCGTCGAGGCCGAGCGCGCCCTGACGGTGGAGCGAGAGATCGCCCGCAGCTACGCCGCCGAGCTCGAGCGGCTGGCCTCCACCGACTCCCTCACCGGGCTGATGAACCGCCGCTCCTTCGAGTCCCGGGTCGAGGCCGAGCTGCTGGCGGCCGGCGGCCGGGGCGAGGCGGTGGCGCTGGTCTTCCTCGACCTCGACGGCTTCAAGGCCGTCAACGACTCCCACGGCCACGCCGTGGGCGACGAGCTGCTGGAACAGGTCGCCGAGCGGCTGGGGGTCGAGCTCGGCGCGTCGGTGCCGGTCGCGCGGTTCGGCGGTGACGAGTTCGTGGTCGCCCTCACCGGGCTGGACCCGGGTCACGTCGCCGAGCAGGTCGGCGCCGTGCAGCACCGGCTCGCCAAGATCCTCGACCGTCCCTTCGAGCTCGGCGGTCTCGCCGTCCGGGCCGCCGCCAGCATCGGCGTCGCGGCGTACCCCCGTGACGCCGACGGCTTCGGCGCGCTCCTGCACCTCGCCGACCTGCGGATGTATGAGATCAAGCACCCCTGAGGGCTCCGTCGGCGGGGCCGCGCGGTCACGCGTCCTCGTCGACGATCCTCCACTCGCCGTCGAACAGCGCCACCACGAACGCCCCGTCGTAGCTGGTCGTCGCGCCGGCTGCCGCCGTCTCGGCCTCGTAGGCCACGCGCGCGACCTCGGTGGCGCCGTCGGGCACCACTTGCCCCGCCGGGGACTCGTCGATGTCGGTCACCCGGAAGTCCTTCAGCACCAGGTCGCCGCCACCGCGACGGCAGAGGTCGAGCGGGCCGGGCAGCTGGTCGGGGCGATCGGTGCTGTAGGTGCCGGCGAGGCCCTCGCAGTCGCCCTCCCGGACCCGGTCGGCGTAGCGCTCCACGACCTCTTCCGGCCCGGGCCCGCCGAGCAGCAGGAACCCGACGCCCGCGACCAGGGCTGCGAGGCCGGCGAGGCCGGCGGCGAGCACCCCGGGGCGACGCAGGCGCTGTGGGTGCCGGTCGTGGTCCATGCGCCCGAGCCTAGGCAGGCGGGGTGGGCCGGGTGGCGCGCACGACGACGTCGCGCAGCACGCTCTGCCCGCCTTCCCGGACGACCACCCGCGACACCTCCTCGGCGGTGACGACCTCCCACCCCGCGCCGTCGAGGCGGGCCGCCACGGACGCCGCGGTCACCGTCGCCTCCGGCGGGGGACCGTCCGCGTCCGCCGACCCCTGCCCGTGCCGGTGCTCGTGTCCGTGCCCGTGCCCGTGTCCGTGGCCCTGACCGTGCCCGACGACCAGCAGGGTCCCGCCGGGTGCGACCCAGCCGGCGAGGCGGTCGTAGAAGTCGAGCTGCGGGATCGTCGGGTGGGCGTAGAAGGTGGTGACGAGGTCGACGCGGGCCGCCGGCTCCCACGACGCCAGGTCAGCCTCGACCCACCGCACCTGACCCCCGGCGTCGCCGGGCGCACGTGCGCGGGCGCGACGCAGCACCTCGGGGGCGATGTCGGCCGCGGTGACGTCCCACCCGTGCGCGACCAGCCAGAGCGCCTCCCTGCCCTCGCCGCAGCCGGCGTCGAGCGCGGTCCCCGGGGCCAGGTCCGCGGTCTCGTGGGCCAGGTACGGGTGGGGGTCCCCCGGGTGCCGGGCTGCCCGACCGCCCCCGGCGTGGTGCTCGTCCCAGTAGGCCCGGTCGAAGGCGTGCTCGCGACCGGTCACGCCGACACCCTCCCGGCCCGCGCAGCGAGCGTGACCTGCAGGTCGACCATCAGGAGGTCCCCGTGGATCTGGGCCGCGGCGCGGGCGCCGTCGGCCGCGGCCCCGCTCACCTGGCCCATCAGGTCCGTGGCGTTGCCGGCGACCCAGACGCCGGGGACGGGGGTGCGACCCAGCTCGTCGGCAGGCAGCATCGTGCCCATCAGGTGCTCGACCGGCTCGAGACCGATCCCGCCCAGGAAGTCGGCGCGGGTGTGCAGCCGCGTCCCGACCGCGACGACGTCGGCCTCGACGACGGCGCCGTGGGCGAGGCGTACGCCGCGGATCCGGTCGTCGCTGATCTCCAGCCGCTCGACGGCGCCGTCGATGATCGGCACGTCGAGCGCGTCCAGCGTCGCGCGGTCGCCGTCGCCGAGCTCGACGCCGTTCGCGAGGAACCGCACGTCGTCGCTCAGGTGGCGCATCATCACCGCCTGGTGCACCGACATCGGGCTCGCGGCCAGCACGCCGATCCGGCGGTCGCGCGACTCCCACCCGTGGCAGAACGGGCAGTGGATGACGTCGCGGCCCCACCGCTCGGCCACTCCCGGCACGTCGGGCAGCTGGTCGACCAGGCCGGTGGCGACCAGCAGGCGACGGGAGACCAGCGGCGCCCCACCAGCCAGCGTCACCTCGAAGCCGCCGTCGACCTCGGCGACCGAGACCACGCGGTCGTCGACCACCCGCCCGCCGTACCCCTCGACCTCGGCGCGCCCGCGGGCGACCAGCTCGGCCGGCGGTGTCCCGTCGAGCGCGAGCAGCCCGTGCACGCCCGCGGCCGGCGCGTTGCGCGGCGCCCCCGCGTCGACGACCACCGTGCTGCGGCGCTGCCGCACCAGGGTCAGGGCCCCGCTCAGCCCGGCCGCGCCGCCGCCGATGACGACGACGTCCTTGATGTCCTCGTTGTGGTCGGTCATGCCGGCCACCTCCTCGTCCCGCTCGTCACGCCCCGTCTTCTGTGACCCCAGCCTGCGGCGTAGGTAGGCACATCCGCAAGCAATGTTGCCGAACGGAAAATCACAGGTACGCTCGGTCGCATGTCCGTCCCCGCCGACCCCACCGACACCGACCGCGCCCTCGACGCCGTAGGCACCCGCCTCAAGCAGCTGCGGACCCGCCGCGACATCACGCTCGCCGACCTGTCGGCACAGACGGGGGTCTCGGTGAGCACGCTGTCCCGCCTCGAGGCCGGCCTGCGCCGACCCACGCTCGAGCAGCTGCTGCCGCTGGCGCGCGTGCACGGCGTGACGCTCGACGAGCTCGTCGACGCCCCCGCCACCGGCAACCCGCGCGTCAACCTGCGCCCGATCAGGAACGAGAGGGGGTGGGTCATGCTGCCGCTGACGCGGCGGGCGGGCGGGATCCAGGCTTACAAGTTCGTGGTGCCGCGCGGCGACGACGGCGCCGTGGTGGAGCAGCGGACGCACGAGGGGTGGGACTGGGTCTACGTCCTCGACGGCACCCTGCGCCTGGTGCTCGGTGAGCACGACCTGCTGCTCGAGCCTGGGGAGGCCGCCGAGTTCGACTGCCGGACGCCGCACTGGTTCGGCGCCACGAGCGCCGGGCCGGTGGAGTTCCTGAGCCTGATCGGCAAGCAGGGCGAGCGCGCCCACGTGCGAGCCTCGGCGACGCGCGGCTGACGCTGGGAGCCGAGCAGGCGCACCTGCACCGCAGGGTCCTCGACCTGGTCCTGGTCCACGACGGCGACGCGGGCGTCGGCGGAGCCACCGCGATCGAGCACCCGGAGGCGTATGACGTCGCGCCGTCAGGGTCCCAGCGCCGCTATGACGGCGTGCAGGTCTGCGTTCAGGCGCTCGTACGACGCCTCCTCCAGGCCGAGCGCTGCCGGGCTGAACGCAGCGAGGACGTGCGGGGTGACCTGGTCCAGCAGTGCGCGACCGGCCTCCGAGGCGTAGACCGCGGAGGGCAGGCCGCGTCCGGCCGGTGGGGTCCGCTCGACCAGGCCCTGGTCCTCCATCGTCCGCACCAGCTCACCCACCGACTGCGGGGTGGCCAGCACGGTGCGGGCCAGGTCGGCCTGGCTGAGCCCCGGTCGCTCGACGAGGTGCAGCAGGACGCTGAAGTGGTGCGGGGGCAGGCCGAACGGCGCCAACGTGTCGACGAAGACCCGCCGCATCGCGAGGGAGGCGCGGACCAGGGTGAGGGACGTGAAGGCGTCAGGGTCGCCCCCGCTCCAACCGGGTGGTGGCGCAGTCATGGGCACAGTGTAAGTTCCCTGATAGCCCATCAGGTTCCTTATACCTCGATGCCACCGAAGCGACCGGAGACCACCCCATGAGACGACTCACCGACGCGGTGCTGCGGCACCGCCTGCTCGTAGCCCTGGCCTGGCTCGCGGTGGCCGTCGCGGGCGGTGCCACCGCGTCGACCACCGCGGACCGGCTGTCCTTCGAGTTCGCGCTGCCCGGCCAGGCGGCGTACGAGACGAACGAGCAGATCATCGAGCAGTTCGGCGGTGGGGGCCTGACCGACCCGCTGCTCCTCGTGCTCACCGGCGAGGGGGCGGCCGAGCGGACCGACCAGGTGGCGGGAGCTGCTCGCGAGGCGGTGCCGGGCACCCGTACGGTCGCGCCCGGTGACGAGGGTGCCGACGTCCTGGCGGTGGGCACGGACGCCGCGGTGGTCGTGGCCTACCCCCCGACGGTGCCCGGCCCGGACCCGTACGCCGCCGCCGCACCTGCTCTCGAGCAGGTCGCCGCGCGCGCGTCGTCCGACGGTGCCGAGGTCATGCTGAGCGGGTTCCCCGTGCTGGCCCAGGGAGGCGGGAGCGACCGCGGCATCCTGGTCGAGCTGCTGCTGGGGGGCGTCGGTGCCCTCGTCGTCCTCGCGCTGGTCTTCGGGTCCCTGCTGGCGGGACTCCCGCTGCTGGTGGCCGCCGTCTCCATCCTCGGGACCTTCCTGGCCCTGCTCGGGCTGACCTACGTGACCGACGTGTCAGCGGTCGTGGAGTACCTGATCGCGCTGATCGGGCTCGGCGTGGCCATCGACTACTCGCTGCTGGTGGTGACCCGGTGGCGGGAGGAGACCGCGAGGGGGTCCGCCAACGACGCCGCCGTTCGCGCCGCGATGGCCACCGCCGGCCGCTCGGTGGTCTTCAGCGGGGTGACCGTGGCGGTGTCGCTGGCGGCGCTCGTGCTCGTGCCGATCCCGTTCCTGCGCAGCATCGGGCTCGGGGGGCTGCTGATCCCCCTCTTCAGCGTCGCCATCTCTCTGACCCTGGTGCCCGCCCTGCTCAGCTCGCTCGGGCCGAGGCTGAGCTGGCCCCGACGCAAGCCCGCCGTGACCCGCAGCCGGCTGTGGGCCGCCATCGCCACCGGGGTGCTCCGCCGCCGCTGGCTGACGACCGTCGGCTCGGTCGTCGTGCTGCTCGCGCTGACCGCCCCGTTGCTGACGCTCACCCTCGGCACCGCCCAGCTCAGCGGGGTCACGACCACCTCCCCGGCGTCGCAGGCGTTGACCGCCGTCGTGGCCGACGGGCTGCCGGCCGGCGTGGTACGCCCCACGGAGGTCGTCGTCGCCGAGGACGAGGCCGAGGCGACGCTCGACCGGCTCGGCACACTCGACGGCGTCGCCGCCGCCGTGGGCCCCGGGGGTGAGGCATGGCGCGCCGACGGTCAGGCACTCCTCCAGGTCTGGACGGACGCGGACCCGGCGACCGATGCCGGCCGGGCCACCCTCGAGCGTGTCCGCGGGGTCGCCGACGGTGACGGGCCGGGCGGTGCCTCGGCGGGCGGCACCCCCGCCGAGGACGCCGACTTCGTCTCCGCGGTCTACGGCGACGCGATCTGGGTCGTGCTGGGTGTCGCCGTCGTGACCTTCCTGCTGCTCGCCCGCGCGCTGCGGTCGTTGTGGCTGCCCGTCAAGGCGCTCGTGCTGAACGTGCTCTCGCTCGGGGCCGCCTACGGCGTCACGGTGCTCGTCTGGCAGCAGGGGTACGGCTCGGACCTGCTCTTCGGGCAGTCGGCCTCCGGGGTGATCACGATCTGGGTCCCCGTCGCGGCGTTCGCGTTCCTCTTCGGCCTCTCCATGGACTACGAGGTCTTCCTGCTCTCCCGGATGCGGGAGGAGTACGACCAGCTCCGCGGAGCGGGCGTGGTGGACGAGCGCGTCGCCACCGACCGCGCGGTCGTCGAGGGCATCGCCAACACCGGGCGCCTGGTCACCTCGGCCGCGCTGATCCTCTTCTTCGCCTTCATCGCGCTCTCCACCGTCCCGACGGTGGAGGTCAAGGTCCTCGCGACCACGCTGGCGTTGGGCATCGCCATCGACGCGGTGATCGTGCGCGGCCTGCTCGCCCCGGCGCTGGTCGGCGTGCTCGGGCGGGCCAACTGGACGATGCCCGGATGGCTGGCCCGGGTACTGCTCCTGCCGGCCCCGCAGCCGGGCCGGCCGGCCGGCTCGGTCGCCCCGGCCCGCGGTTCGGGCGGGTAGGGCGCGCGCGACGTCGCGCCCGGCAGGACCGCCAGGGGCGTCGGCCGCGGAGGACCCTCACCGGTGCCGCCCGGCGCCGCTGGTCACGGCTGCGAGCCGATCGAGGTACCACTCCTGGAAGTGCCGGACCGACCCCTCGACGACCGGCGAGAGCGGTCCGGGCCGGTAGGCACGTGAGCAGATGCCGGCGTAGTTGGACTCGCACAGCCCCCAGTCCTGCTCGCTGGTCGCGGTCCACACCGCGAGCAGCCCGGCGAGGTCGACCTGGTCGTCGCTCGCGTCCTGGTCGACCAGGAAGCAGACCTCGACCTCGGTGACGTCCGCGCTGACAGGGGTCAGGCGGGTGGTCATCGCGTGGTCGAGGTTGGCGTGCGCCCACATCGTCGGCAGCGCGATCATCCGCAGGCTGCCGGGCTCCTCCCCCACCTCCCCCATCGGCGGCGCCACCGGCCGGCCGTGCAGGGACTCGGTCAGGTAGCCCGCGCGCAACGGGAGCCTCGAGACGCGGAACGTCTCCCCGTCGGGGAAGCTGACATCGGCGGGCGCGAGGCCGTCGCGGTGCCAGCGGCCGTACGCCTCGCTCAGCGTGGACTCGTACGCCTCGTTGCGTCGGGGGTCGCCGTGGGTGCCGAACTCGAAGTTCGACTGCAGGAACTCCGGGTGGCTGCCCCGGCAGTGGTAGCACTCCCGGTTGTCCTCGACCGCGCCCGGGTCGTGCACCGCGAGCACTACCGGGTCCGGGCCAACTGGAAGACGCTGGTCGAGAACAACCGGGAGTGCTACCACTGCCGGGGCAGCCACCCGGGGTTCCTGCAGTCGAACTTCGAGTTCGGCACCC
>JBKJPE010000067.1:0-3814 GCA_046595185.1 Nocardioides sp. | reverse complement strand
GCCGTTGCTGCCCAGGACGGCGACCACGGTGCCGGGGCGTACGGCGAGGTCGACGTCGTCGAGGACACGGGCGGAGGCGCCGTACCCCGTGACCAGCTCCGTGACCGTCAGCACGGGCGGCGCTGGATCCGTCCGCGGTTGCTCACTCACACCTGTGTCCCTCCGTCAGGCCGCCGAGGTGTGACGTGTGTCGCAGGCGGCGTCGCGTCCGGCCGATGGTGGGCCGCTGGGCGACGCCTGCCTACCTCCGACCGGAGGTGTTGCCCCCGGCTGGAGGCCGGGGTCGGGGTGCTATGGCCGGAGGCAGGCGCGGGCACGGTCACTCGATCCAGCCGGCGCGGCGGGCGAAGGCGAGGGCCTGGACCCGGTTGTTGCAGTCGAGCTTGCGCAGCAGGTCCTGGAAGTAGGACTTCACGGTGTTGGGCAGCAGCCCGAGGTTGGCCGCGATCTGGCGGTTGGACAGGCCGCGCGCGGCCTCGACCAGCACCTGCAGCTCGCGACGGGTCAGGGTCGACCCGTCGGGCAGGGTCACCCCGTGCTCGACCGCCGCGCCGCCGCCGAGGCGCTGGCGGATGCGGTCGAGCTGGGCGCTGATGGCGGAGGTGCCGAGCTCGGCCGCCACCTCGCCGAGCTCACGGGCGACGGAGGCCAGCTCGGCGGCGCTGGGGTCGGGGCGCAGGGAGGCCCGCGCGGCCTCGAGCTGCGCGAGGCGCGCCTGCACCTCGTCCTCGACGAGGATCTCGTGCTGGAGCCGGCGCCGTAGGGGGTCCAGGGTGTCGAACCACCGGTCGCCGAGGGTCAGCTCGGAGGTGCTGGCGAGGTAGACCACCGCGCGGGCGCGACCGGCCACGATGATGGGGACGGCGGCCGTGGTGACCATCGCCTCGCTGCGGACAGCGTGGTCGTAGTGGTGGGTGATGCCGCGGGCGGTCTCGTAGTTGCCCACGCTGGTCGGCCGGGACAGCGCGAGGGCCTTGCCGCCCAGGCCGGTGCCGGGGGTGATCTCGAGGTGGTCGAGGGCGCGGGTGCGGGTGCCCAGGGTGCAGAGGATCTGCAGCGAGCCGGAGCGTTCGTCCACGACGCTGCCGAAGGCGAGGTCCATCTCGCTGGCGCCGCGCCACGACGGCAGCGCCGGGCTGAGACGGCTGAGCACCATCTCGGTCGATGTGGACACCGGTCTCCTCCTCTGCGTTGACCGCACCGTGGGCTGCGTCACAGACAGGATGCACCACCGGACCCGTGCGGGCCTGCACCGGCACCTCTCATCGGAGGTGTGACCCACGTCTCCCCGCTCCTAGCGTCGGCGCATGAGCCAGCAGATCGCCTACGACCGGGGTCCCAGCGGGACGGCGCTGCTGGAGGAGACGATCGGTGCCAACTTCGAGCGCACGGTGCGCGCCCACGGCGACCGCGAGGCGCTGGTGGAGGTGGCCGGCGGCCGCCGGTGGACCTGGGCCGAGCTGGACGCGGCGGTCGACGCGCTGGCCCGCGGGCTGCTGGCCGCCGGCCTGGAGCGCGGCGACCGGCTGGGCGTCTGGGCGCCGAACTGCGCGGAGTGGACCATCGCGCAGTACGCCACCGCGAAGACCGGCGTGATCCTCGTCAACGTCAACCCGGCCTACCGGACCCACGAGCTGGCGTACGCCGTGAACCAGTCCGGGATGCGGCTGCTGCTGGCGATGACGTCGTTCAAGACCAGCGACTACCGGTCGATGGTGGAGCAGGTCCGCGATGAGTGCCCCGCCCTGGAGCGGGTGGTGTTCGTCGACACCGCCGACTGGGACGCGCTGGTGGCGGAGGGCGCGGAGGTGCCTGCCGGGGCGGTCGCCGAGCGGATGGCCGTGCTGGACCCCGGCGACCCGATCAACATCCAGTACACCTCGGGCACGACGGGCCGCCCGAAGGGCGCCACGCTGAGCCACCGCAACATCTTGAACAACGGCTACTTCACCACCGAGCTGATCAACCTCGGCCCCGAGGACCGGTTGTGCATCCCGGTGCCCTTCTACCACTGCTTCGGGATGGTGATGGGCAACCTCGGCTGCACCTCCCACGGCACGACCATGGTGATCCCGGCGCCCGGGTTCGACCCCGAGGCCACCCTCCGGACGATCGCCGACGAGCGGTGCACGGGGGTCTACGGCGTGCCGACGATGTTCATCGCGATGCAGAACCACCCGACCTTCGCCGAGCACGACCTCTCGTCGCTGCGCACCGGGATCATGGCCGGCTCGATCTGCCCGATCGAGGTGATGAAGCGCTGCATCACCGAGATGCACATGAGCGAGGTCGCGATCGCCTACGGGATGACGGAGACCTCGCCGGTGTCCTGCCAGACGCGTGCGGACGACGACCTCGACCGGCGTACGGCCTCGATCGGGCGGGTGCACCCGCACCTCGAGATCAAGGTCGTCGACCCCGTCTCCGGCGAGACGGTCGAGCGCGGGCGGACCGGGGAGCTGTGCACCCGGGGCTACTCGGTGATGCTCGGCTACTGGGAGGAGCCGGAGAAGACCGCGGAGGCCATCGACGCCGACGGGTGGATGCACACCGGTGACCTCGCCGAGATGCGCCCCGACGGCTACTGCAACATCGTCGGCCGGATGAAGGACATGGTCATCCGTGGTGGGGAGAACGTCTATCCGCGCGAGGTCGAGGACTTCCTCTACACCCACCCCGACGTCGAGGACGTCCAGGTGATCGGCGTGCCGGACGAGAAGTACGGCGAGGAGCTCTGCGCCTGGATCAAGATGAAGGCCGGCACCGACCCGCTCGACGCGGCCGCGGTGCGCGCGTTCTGCGACGGGCGGCTGTCGCACTACAAGATCCCCCGCTACGTGATGGTCGTCGAGGAGTTCCCGATGACGGTGACCGGCAAGGTGCGCAAGGTGGACATGCGTGCGACGACCGCGGAACGGCTCGGGCTGCACGCATGAGGCGCGCGAGCCCGGTCAGCCGCTTCGGCGAGGTCGAGGTGGCCGACCTCCCCGCGGACCTGCGCGACCGCCTCGGGCCGCTGGTGGCGCGGACCGGGTTCGTGCCGAACATCTTCCGGGCCTTGGGCCGCCGCCCCGCCGAGCTGCGGGCCTTCCTGGACTACCACGACGCGTTGATGGACTCCGACGACGGCCTGTCGAAGGCCGAGCGGGAGCTGGTCGTCGTGGCCACGTCCGGGTTGAACGACTGCCCGTACTGCGTCGTGGCCCACGGGGCGGTGCTGCGGATCCGGTCGAAGGACCCGCAGCTGGCCGACCACGTCGCGACCCATCCGCGCGGGTGCGACCTGGAGCCCCGCCAGCGCGCCATCGTCGACCTCGCCCTCGCCCTGGCCGGCGACCCCGGCGCCTTCGGCGAGGCCGACCTGGCGGCCGCGCGGGACGCCGGGCTGAGCGACGACGAGATGTGGGACGTCGGCTCCATCACCGCGCTCTTCGCGGCGTCCAACCGGCTCGCGCACCTCTTCGGGCTCCAGCCCAACGCGGAGTTCTTCGGGATGGGTCGCTGACGAGGCCCGGCGTCGGGCGTTGGTCCGGGCTGTCGAGGAGCGGGCGGTGGGTCCGGTGGTCGAGGAGCGGGTGGTGGGTCCGGTGGTCGAGGAGCGAGCGCAGCGAGCGTCTCGAGACCCGGGGTGGTCTCGAGGGTCGGGCCCGGGGGCCCTCTCACCTCGACCGCCGAACGTGCCCCGGTGGTCGCGGTGGTCGAGGAGCGGGCGGTGGGTCCGGTGGTCGAGGAGCGAGCGCAGCGAGCGTCTCGAGACTGTGAGTGTTTCCTTGCAGCCCTGCTGAGTGGTGGGCTGTGGGTCGGTGGCCCCGGG
>JBKJPE010000112.1:0-7650 GCA_046595185.1 Nocardioides sp. | reverse complement strand
TGCTGGTCAGGTGGTCGGTCGCGACCAGCGTGCCGCCGCCGAGGAGGAACAGCCCGACCGCGGCGCCGACCTGGGCCGCCACCGGCGCCGTGGCGGTCCCGCGCCGGTGCGTGGCGGCGACGAGGCCCCCGGCGGCGAGCGCCACGGCCGTGCCGACGACGGCGGTGGTGCCCCCGTCCCCGAGCCCGCCCAGCCAGCCCGAGCTGCGCGCGCCGACGACGTCGAGGGCGACGAGACCGAGCGTCACCGTGGTCAGGGCCTCGGCGGCGACGGGCAACCGGCGGCGGGCGAGCGCCACCGTCGCGGCGCCGGCCGAGCCGGTGAGCGCGACCAGCACGGCCGTACGCCCCTCGACCCCGAGCCAGGACCAGGCCACGGCCAGGAAGGCGACCGCGGCGACGAGCAGGCAGGCCGCGCCGAGACCGAGCAGGACCCGCGGGACGGAGGAGCCGCGCAGGCCCGACGGGGCCGGAGCCGTGACGGGCGACGTGGCCTGCGCCGGGGACGCGACCAGCGCCGCGACCGGGGCGGGGGCAGCGGCCGGGGTCGAGGCCCGCAGGGTCACCAGCAGCGCGTCGGCGCGGGTGAGGGTGGCCAGCAGCGCGGCTGCCGTCGGGCCGCGCAGCGGGAGGGCGCAGGCGGGGCAGTGCGCCGGGGCCACCGGCAGGGAGGCGCGGCAGTCGGGGCAGGAGCCGGGGTCGGCGTAGCGGGTCATGGGTCCAGTACGCCCCACGACGCACCCCCGGTCCCAGGGTCGTCCTACTCGACCCGCTGAGCACGCCTACTCATCCGAGATGCCGCTCGCGCACGGCCGAGGTGACGCTCGCAGGCAGCTGAGGAACCCGTCAGGGGCGTGGCAGGCCGAAGACGGTGTGCACGCCCGGGCTGAAGGCGACGTGGTCGGGGGCGCGCTCGAGGAGGTCGTCGAACCCCACGGAGGCCAGCAGCCCGTCGGCGAGGTCGACGACCTCGGCGTCGTGCAGGGGCCACTGCTCGTGGGAGTTCGGCACGACCAGCGCCCGGCCGAGCACGGAGGTGTGCAACCGCCAGCGTGCGGAGACGAAGTCGTCGAGCGCGTCTGCGGCGCGCGGCGCCCCGACCCGTACCGCGATCCTGCTGCGGCCCGACGTCCCGGGCCAGCGCAGCCGCGCCGTGTAGGTGTGCACGTCGCCCTGCAGGCCCGGGCCGGCGCCCGGCGCGCGGTGGTGGCGCATCCGGGCCCAGCGATAGGGAACGTTGAAGGCCGCACGGGCGCCCAGCACGACCAGCAATCGGTCGGCGTCGAGGCTGACGAAGACGACGCCCCGGCGGCCGCGCTCGTCGACGGAGTACAGACGCACGTTGGTCTCCAGGAACGTGCCGGCCCACGGCACGCTGGTGCGACGACCCGGGCCGGCGTCGACCATCCGGAACGGCACCAGGCCGACGTAGGTGACGTCCCCGTGCACGTCGGGGTGGACCCCCGGCGGCATCAGGTGCGCCACCCGCTCGGGCGGCACCGCCCAGTGCAGGTACGTCAGGTCGCGCCAGTCCTGGTTCATCAGCGTCGGCCCGGTCAGCCGCGGTGCGTGGGGGTCGACGGGCTCGGGGCGCATGCCCTGAGTGTGCCCGCGCCGGCCGGGTGGCCCGGGCCCGGTGCCGTTGCGGACCACTCGGTCGGCTGCGACCGGCACCTCGGCTGTCCGCGGCCGGCATCTCGGCGGGTGGTGCGGTGGGCTGGGTCCGGGTCCGCGTCCGCGTCCGGGTTACGGTCGCCGCTCCCGTCCCAGGAGGATCCCGTGGTCCCGTCCCGCCCCCGCGCAGTCCGCGCGGTCCCCACCGCCCTGGCCCGGGGGCGCGAGCGCGTCACCGGTGCCTGGTCGCACCGCTTCCCGACCGTCGCGGTGACCGGGATGACCGGCGTCGGCAAGTCCGAGCTGGTCGACCACCTCTGCGGGCGCCCGCAGCCCGGCGGCACCCCCGAGGCCGGCTCGGCCGTCCTCGAGCGCAGGGTCCGCCGCGGCGGGAGACTGCGGGGCTTCCGCTTCCGCGTCGTGCCCGGCGAGAACGCCGCCACCCGGCTCGGCGCCCTCGACGAGGTCTTCCACGACGACCCCGTCGACGGCGTGCTGCACCTCGTCGCGCACGGCCACGCCACGGGTCGCCGTCCGGCCGGCACGACCGGGCCGGCCCCGGTGACCCGGGAGCAGCAGTTGGCCGCCGAGCTCGAGGACTGGACCGTCACCGCCCACCGGGTCGCGGCGATGGCCGTCCGACGCGATCGCCCCACCTGGCTGGTCGTGGTCGTCACCAAGGTCGACCTCTTCGCCGACGACGTCGACGGGGTCGTCCGCTCCTACTCCCCGGGCAGCGGCACGCCCTTCGGTGACCGCCTCGACGAGCTGCGTGCCCTCGCCGGGGCGGCCACGCTGTCCATCGACGTGCTGCCGGCCTGCAGCCACCTCGAGGAGCGCGCGAAGGGCGTCGAGCCCGCCGTCACGGTGAAGCAGCGTGACGCCTACCTCGAGGCGCTGCAGGCGCGCATGGCCCAGCTCGCCGGCCACGTCTGACACCCCGCCCGTCCCGGCCGCTCACCGACCGTCCGTCGGTTCAGAGGTCGCTCTTGCGGATCAGCGCGTGGATCCCGGTGGTGCGGTCGACCACCTGGGAGCACTGGAAGTCCGCGGCTGCCGAGAGGTAGGCGTACGCCACCGGGCCCGCCAGCCCCACGTCGTCGGTGAGGAACGCCAGCGCCTGGCGTACCGCCGCCTTCATCGCCACGTCGAGGCTGGTCTGGTTGCCGCCGCCCTCGGGGCCGTCGGGGTCGCTGAGGCCGATCGGGACCCAGTGCTCCGGCGTCTCGGCGAAGGGCCCGGTGAAGGCTGGGGAGGGGGCGCCCCGCCCGCCCTTCTCGACCACGCTGAGCCGGAAGGTCGGCCGCAGCGAGCCCTCCATCGCGGTCAGCGCGACCTCGCCGTCGCCCTGGGCCATGTGCGGGTCACCGCTGAAGAACATCGCGCCGCTCACCTGCACCGGCAGGTAGAGCGTCGAGCCGACCTGGAGGTCGTTGATGTCGATGTTGCCGCCGGCGTCGGTCGGCGGCACCGAGTCGACCAGGGCGGAGGTGTCGCGGGCCACGCCCATCATCCCCATGAAGGGCGCCAGCGGGAACCCGACCGGGACGGGCCCCGGCAGGCGGGCGCGGTCGCCGTCGACGGGGGTGAAGACGCTGATGTTGCCGCCCTCGTTGACGTACGGCGCCGCCGACGGGTCGCCGACGAACTGCTCGGGGTACTCCCCGGGCAGCGCGCCCTTGCCGTGCCGGTTCGAGATCACGCCGTACGGCACCCGCAGCTGCAGCCGCAGCACCTCGATCTTCAGCACGTCACCGGGGCGGGCGCCGCGCACGGCGACCGGCCCGGTCACCACGTGCGGGCCGGGGCCGTCGTGCGGAGTCGTCGCGGCCACCTCGATGGCGTCGTCGAGCACCTGGCGGCGGGGCACGCCCTGGTCGGCGAAGTACGCCCGGGGGTCCATGCCCTGGTCCTCCAGCAGGCCCTCGTGGCTGATCGTGTCGAGGGTGACCACGGACCCGCTGCGGACGCGGGCGACCGGGCTGCTGTCGCGGTTGGGCAGCCGGCCCCACAGCACCTCGTCGGCCCGGGCCGGGACGTAGTGGCCGGGGGTCCGGCCGGTGCCGGGTTGGAGGACCTTCGCCGCGGCGCGGCCCCTGCCGCGACGCGCCCCGGCAGGGGCGGCGCCGGCCGGGCCGGCCGCGGTGCCGGCCAGGGCCCCGCCGGCAAGCGCGCCACCGGCGCCGGCACGCAGCAGGGCACGGCGGCCGAGCAGGGATCCCAGGGAGCGGGCGAGCTCGGCGTGGTCGGCGGCGTGGAGGTGGTGGACGGACGGCACGGGCGTCTCCTGGGGTTCGGTCCGGCGGGACGGGTCGAGCGGTGCACCAGATCACCAGCACCGTGTTACCGACGTGTTCCGACCCGGCGTCGGTGTGGTTGCCGCTCACGAGACCGGTGAGCAGGGGCGGCCGGCGGCGTACGGTGCGGGCATGGAGCACGAGATCACCCCGGACCTGGTGGAGCGTCTGTCCAAGGAGTTCGAGGCGGAGCCACGCAACCGGCTCCTGCAGAACGCCGTCACCCGCAACCACGTCGACCAGGTGGCCCTGGACCACCAGCTGGCCCGCTCGATCGACCGGACGATGAGCCACCAGCTCGACGACTGGGCGGCCACGAACCAGAAGCAGTCGGGACGCTGCTGGATGTTCGCCGGGCTCAATCTGCTCCGCGTCGGCACGGCGCAGCGGCTGGGGATGAAGGAGCTCGAGCTCAGCCAGAACTACCCGCTGTTCTGGGACAAGCTGGAGAAGGCCAACCACTGGCTGGAGTCGGTCCTGGCCACCGCCGACCGCGACGTCGACGACCGCACCGTGGCGCACCTGCTGGCCACCCCGACCGAGGACGGCGGGCAGTGGAACATGTTCCTCGCGCTGGTCGCCAAGCACGGCCTCGTGCCCCAGTCGGCGATGCCCGAGACGGTCTCGTCGTCCTCCACCCACCAGCTCAACCGCGACCTCGCCACGGTCCTGCGCCAGGCCGCCCGCGACCTCCGCGGCGCCGCCGCGGGCGGGGCCGGAGCCTCGGCGCTCGCCCACGCCAAGGGCGAGGTGCTGGAGGTCGTCCACCGGATGCTGTGCCTGCACCTGGGCACGCCCCCGACCTCCTTCACCTGGCAGTGGCGCGACAGCGACAAGGTGTTCCACCGTGACGGCGAGCTCACCCCGCAGGAGTTCGCGCAGCGCTACGTCACCGTGCCGCTGGAGGAGTACGTCTGCCTGGTCCACGACCCGCGCGGGTCCAGCCCGTACGGACGCACCTTCACCGTCGAGCACCTCGGCAACGTCGTCGGCGCCCCGCCGGTGGTGTACCTCAACGTCGAGATGGACGTGCTGAAGCGACTGGCGATGGAGGCGATCGTGGGGCGCGGGGGTCGACCGGGCGAGCCGGTGTGGTTCGGCTGCGACGTGGAGCCGATGCGCGAGGCCGAGAGCGGCTCGTGGGACTCCTCGCTCTTCGACTACGACGCGCTCTACGGCTCGACCTCGACGATGACCAAGTCCGACCGCCTGCACCACCACGCGACCGCGATGACCCACGCGATGCTGCTGACCGGCGTCGACGTGGTGGACGGCGAGGGCGGTCACGCACCGGTCGCGCGCCGGTGGCGGGTGGAGAACTCGTGGGGGACCGACAAGGCCGACAAGGGGTTCTGGACGATGAACGACTCGTGGTTCGGCGAGTACGTCTTCGAGATCGCGGTGCGCCGCGACGCGCTCCCGGCCGACCTGCAGGTCGCACTCGACCAGGAACCGGTGGTGCTGCCGGCCTGGGACCCGATGGGGGCCCTGGCCCGGTAGGCGCCCTCCGGACGGACCGGGTCCGCGGTCCGTGACGGTGGACACGTGTGCACCGAGGGTCCGGTTCTGGTAGGACCTGCACCATGAGTGCCCCCACCGTCCTGGTCACCGGCGCCGCCGCCGGCATCGGCCGCGCCACCGCCCTCACCTTCGCCCGCCAGGGCTGGAGGGTCGGTGCCTACGACGTCGACGAGGCCGGTCTGGCCACGCTCGCGACCGAGGTCGAGGGGCTGGGCGGCACCGTGCGTACCGGCCGGCTCGACGTCACCGACGCTGCCGCCTTCGCCGGGGCCGTCGGGTCCCTGGTCGCCGAGACCGGCCGCCTGGACGTGCTGGTCAACAACGCGGGCGTCCTGGTCGGGGGCTGGTTCGCCGACCAGGACGTCGAGCGGCTCGGCCGCGAGGTCGCCATCAACGTCGGCGGCGTCCTGAACGGCTGCCACGCCGGGTTCGAGCACCTCCGCGCCACTGCGGCCGCCCACGGCCGGGCGACGGTGGTCAACATGGCCTCGGCCTCGGCGATCTACGGCCAGCCCGAGCTGGCCAACTACAGCGCGACCAAGTTCTACGTGCGCGGGCTGACCGAGGCGCTCGACCTCGAGTGGGGCCGCCACGGCGTCCGCGTGGTGGCGATGTGGCCGCTGTTCGTGCAGACGGCGATGACCACGACGCTGAGGACCGGGACCACCACGTCGCTGGGGATCCGCCTCGGTCCGCAGGAGGTCGCCGACGCCGTGTGGGCCGCGGTCCACCCCAGCCGGCCCCGCGCGGCGATCCACCAGGTCCACTTCCCGGTGGGGCTGCAGACCCGGGCGCTCTCGCTCGGGTCACGCTTCTCCCCGGGCTGGCTGACCCGGGCCGTCAACCAGCGCCTCGGCGGCCGTTGACCCATTGCCACTGTCGGCGCCGGGCCCTACTCTCCGAGCACCGCCCCGCCGCTCGGCTCGGGGCCCGGAACCTCTCGGGAGCTCCTTCGTGTCCACACGTCATACCCCCCGCCGTCGGCTCGGCGCCGGCGGCCTGGTCCTCGGTCTGGTCCTCGGCGCCACCGCTGCCGGCAGCACCGGCCTGACCGCCGCCACCGCGGCCGAGAACAGGCCTGGTCAGAGCGCGGACAAGCCCCGGGTCAAGCCGGCAGACCGGTTCTCGCGCCAGCTGCAGCGTGCGACGACCCCGCAGGGCGTCCGCGAGCACCTCCTGCGGCTGCAGGCCATCTCCGACGCCAACGCCGGCAACCGCTCGACCGGCACCCCGGGCTACCGGGCCAGCAAGGACTACGTGGTCGACCGGCTTCGTGACGCGGGCTACCGCCCGCAGGTCCAGCCGTTCTTCATCGACGTCTTCCGCGAGAATGTCCCGGCCGAGCTCGAGCAGGTCGCGCCGACCCCCACCACCTATTCCAACGGTGAGGACTTCGGCGTCCTGGAGTACTCCGGCTCGGGTGACGTGACGGGTGAGGTCGTCGTGGTCGACACCGACCTGTCGCCCAGCGACACCTCGACCAGCGGCTGCGAGGCCGCCGACTTCGCCGACTTCCCGGCCGAGAGCGCCATCGCGCTGATGCAACGCGGCTCCTGCACCTTCGCCACGAAGGTCGCCAACGCCACCGACGCCGGGGCGATCGGGGCGATCATCATGAACCGCGGCACGGCGGGCAACGAGGGCGTGCTCAACGGCACCCTCGGCGGCCCCGGCGACTACGTCCCGGCGGTGGGCACGAGCTTCGCCACCGGCGTCGACCTCGCCGACGCCGGCACCGTGGCGCGGATCCTGGTCGACGCGGTCTCGGAGAACGCCCGCACCTGGAACGTCACCGCCGAGACGCCCTCCGGCAACGGCGGCAACGTCGTGATGGCCGGTGCCCACCTCGACAGCGTGGACGAGGGTGCCGGGATCAACGACAACGGCACCGGCTCCGCAGGTCTGCTGGAGCTGGCCGAGGCGGCCGCCGAGCGGGGCTTCTACCGCAACACGGTGCGCTTCGCCTGGTGGGGCGCCGAGGAGCAGGGCCTGTTCGGCTCGTCGCACTACGTCACCGACCTGAAGGAGGACAACCCGGGCGCGCTCGCCGACATCCGGATGTACCTCAACTTCGACATGATCGGCTCGCCGAACTTCGTGCGCTTCGTCTACGACGGTGACGGCTCGACCGGTGGTCCGGTGGGTCCGGCCGGCTCGGCCGCGACCGAGCGGACCTTCACCCGGCACTTCGACCGCCGGGGCCTGGCCTCCGCGCCGAC
>JBKJPE010000061.1:0-6022 GCA_046595185.1 Nocardioides sp. | reverse complement strand
GTACGTCGCGCTGACCGACATCCTCGGCGCCGAGGACGCGTTCGGCGACATGGACTTCAAGGTCGCCGGCACCCGCGAGTTCGTCACCGCGCTCCAGCTCGACACCAAGCTCGACGGGATCCCCGCCGAGATCCTGGGTGCCGCGCTGAACCAGGCCAAGGACGCCCGCCTGGCGATCCTCGACGTGATGAGCGAGGCCATCGCCGAGCCGGAGGAGATGTCGCTGCACGCGCCGCGCATCATCACCGTGCGGATCCCGGTCGACAAGATCGGCGAGGTCATCGGCCCCAAGGGCAAGGTGATCAACCAGTTCCAGGACGACACGGGCGCGAGCCTGTCGATCGAGGACGACGGCACCATCTACATCGGTGCGACCAACGGCGAGGCCGCCGAGGCCGCCCGTCAGGCCGTCAACGCGATCGCCAACCCGACCATGCCCGAGATCGGCGAGCGCTACCTCGGCACCGTGGTCAAGACGACCAACTTCGGTGCCTTCGTCTCGCTGCTGCCGGGCAAGGACGGCTTGCTGCACATCAGCAAGCTGCGCGGGCTGGCCGGCGGCCGGCGCGTCGAGGCCGTCGAGGACGTCGTCTCGGTCGGTCAGAAGGTCCAGGTGGAGATCGCCGAGATCGACGACCGCGGCAAGCTGTCGCTCATCCCGGTCGTCGAGGAGTCCGCCGACGGCGGCTCGGACGACGTCGAGGCCGAGGAGGCCTGAGCCCGTGGGGGAGACCCCGCCGCAGCGTGCGACCCGCCCCACCCAGGACCCCCGTGGTCCTGGGGAGGGCGGGTCGCCGCCGCTGCGACCCGGGACGACGCAGACCCTGCTCACTGAGCGCGACGACCACGGCCGGGTGACCTCGACGGTGCGGCGTACCGTCCTGCCCGCCGGGCTGCGGATCGTGACCGAGGAGATGGCCGGCGCCCGGTCGGCGAGCGTGGGTGTCTGGGTCGGCGTGGGTTCCCGCGACGAGTCCGCGGAGCAGCACGGCTGCTCGCACTTCCTCGAGCACCTGCTCTTCAAGGGCACCGAGCAGCGCTCGGCGCTCGACATCTCGGTGGAGCTCGACGCCGTGGGCGGTGAGCTCAACGCCTTCACCGCCAAGGAGTACACCTGCTTCCACGCCCGGGTCCTCGCCGAGGACCTCGACCTCGCGGTCGACGTGCTGGGCGACATGGTCACCGGCTCGCGGCTGGAGGCGCGCGAGGTGGAGGCCGAGCGTGACGTCATCCTCGACGAGATCGCCATGCACGAGGACGACCCCGACGACGTGGTCCACGAGCTGCTGTCCGAGGCCGCCTTCGGCGCCGGGACGCCGCTGGGACGCTCGATCGCCGGCACGGAGGCCTCGATCGAGGCCCAGACCCGCGACGGGATCGCCGACTTCATGGCCCGGCACTACCGGCCCGAGCAGATGGTCGTCTCGGCCGCCGGCGCGCTGGACCACGACCACCTCGTGGCGCAGGTCGAGCTGGCCTTCGGCCGGGCCGGCTTCCTCGACGCCCGGGCGAGCCCGGCCGCTCCGCGGCGGAGTGACGTCGTCGTGCCGGTGCACCCCGGCGAGGCGCGGCTGCGCCGGCCCTTCGAGCAGGCCAACGTGGTGCTCGCGGTGGAGGGGATGACCCGTCACGACCCGGACCGGTACGCCCTGGGCGTGCTGAACACCGCCCTGGGCGGTGGCACGTCGAGCCGGCTGTTCCAGGAGGTCCGGGAGCGGCGCGGGCTCGCGTACTCGGTGTTCTCCTTCGCCACCCACCACGCCGACGCGGGCCTGGTCGGGGTCAGCGTGGGCTGCCTCCCCGACCGCCTGGACGACGTCCTGGCGACCGTGCGCGGTGAGCTGGCCAAGGTCGCCGCCGACGGCCTGGACGCGGCCGAGCTCGCGCTGGGCCAGGGCCAGCTGCGCGGCGGGCTGGTGCTCGGCCTCGAGGACCCCGCGTCGCGGATGCACCGTCTCGGCAAGTCCGAGCTGGTGCACCACGAGCTGCTCGGCGTCGACGACGTGCTGGGGCGGGTCGCCTCTGTCACCCTGGACGACGTGCAGCGGGTCGCCGCGCAGGTGCTGCTGCGCCCCGAGGTGCTCGCGGTGGTCGGGCCACGCTGAGGGCCGCAGCGCGGCCGGCGGCACCCGTCAGCGGCGTCCGATGATCCCGACCACGGGCGGCTGCTGGCTCTTCAGCGCCGACACGCGGAAGCCACCCTGCTCGAGGGAGGCCGCGGCCCGGGCGATCATCTCAGGGACCTGGTCGTCCCGGCTGGCGTCATAGAACAACCCGACGACGCCGCCGGGGCGCAGCCGGTCGTGCAGCAGCGCGACCTCGTCGACGCACTCGCGCACCCAGAACAGGTTGACGTTGAAGGCGAACACCTTGCTCAGCCGCTTGACCGGGACTCGGAGGGTCGCCAGGTCGATCTGGCGCACCGTCAGCCGCTTGTCCTCGATGGCCGCGGCGTTGCGGCGCTTGGTGCGGTCGACCCCGGACTCCGAGCGGTCGATCGCGAACAAGCGACCCTGGCCGGGCTCGAGGCGGCTGCAGATCAGCTCCGCCGCCGCGCCGGGTCCGCAGCCGATCTCGAGGACCTTGTCGTCGGGCTTGATGTCGACGAGGTCCACAGCCCACCGGATGCGCGCCGGGATCTGGTCCACCACCATGGGCCCCAGCCTGCCAGAACGCCGAGCGCTAGGTTGGCGGGCGTGGCAGCAGCGACCCCCGTGACCTCGGCGACCTCCCCGAAGGGCGGGCCCGCACCCGCCCTGCGCATCGGCGTCCTCGGTGCCCGGGGGCGCCTGGGCACGGCGATCGTCGACGCGGTCGGGCGGGCCGAGGGCCTCGAGGTGGTGGCCCGTCCCGGGCGTGGCGACCCCCTGGACGACCTCCTCGGTGACGGCGCGGGCACCGCGGCGCAGGTCGTCGTGGACGTGACCCACCCCGACGTGGTCATGGACCACCTGCGCTTCTGCGTCGACCACGGGCTGCACGCCGTCGTCGGCACCACCGGCTTCGACGACGCGCGGCTGGCGACCCTGCGTGGGTGGCTGGGGGAGCGGCCCGACCTCGGCGTCGTGCTGGCCCCGAACTTCTCGATCGGGGCCGTGCTGATGATGCGGCTGGCGACCCTGGCGGCCCCGTTCTTCGAGTCCGTCGAGATCGTCGAGCTGCACCACCCCGACAAGGCCGACGCCCCCTCCGGCACCGCACGTCGCACGGCCGAGCTGGTGGCGGGTGCCCGGGAGCGTGCCGGCTGCGGACCGACCGCCGACGCCACGTCGAGCGCGCTGCCCGGCGCCCGTGGGGCCGACGTGTCCGGCGTCCCGGTGCACTCGGTACGCCTCCGCGGCCTGGTCGCCCACCAGGAGGTGCTGCTCGGCGGCCTGGGGGAGACCCTGCAGGTGCGGCACGACTCCTACGACCGTGCCTGCTTCGGCCCCGGGGCCGTGGCGGCGGTCCGGGCGGTCGTGGACCGGCCCGGCCTGACGATCGGTCTTGAGCACGTGCTCGACCTGCCCTGACGGGTCCGCCATGGGCGCCAGCTCGGCCCCGGTGGTCGAGGAGCGAGCGCCGCACAAGCCGGTGGTCGAGGAGCGAGCGTCAGCGAGCGTCTGGAGACCCCTCACGCCGGTGGTCGAGGAGCGAGCGCAGCGAGCGTCTCGAGACCACGCTGGCATCGGTCACCGGGTCTCGAGGGTCGGGCCTGGCGGCCCTCCCACCTCGACCAGCGGGCCTGCCCCCGGTGGTCGAGGAGGAGCGTCTCGAGACCGGCACCGGTCACCGGGCCTCGAGACGCTCGCTGCGCTCGCTCCTCGACCACCGTCGCTCCTCGACCAGCGGGGGGGACGGACGGGTTCAGGGCTCGATGGTCACCTTGATGGCCTCGCCGCGCTGGACGATGCCGAAGGCGTCGAGGGCCCGCTCGAGCGGGATGTGCTCGGTGATGAGGTCCTTGACCGGGACCTGTCCGGTCGAGATGTACTGCAGGGCCCGCTTGTTGTGCTCCGGCGCCGAGCCGTTGGCACCGTGGATGTGCAGCTGGCGGTAGTGCACGACGTTGGAGTCGCAGGTGATCGTCGGGTCGGTCTTGGGCAGACCGCCGAAGAAGGAGATCCGCCCGTTGCGGGCGGCCATCGCGATGGCCTGCTCCTGGGTGACGTTGGCGGCGGTCGCGGTGATCACGACGTCGGCGCCGCGGCCGCCGGTGAGCTCCATGACCCGCTCGACCACGTCGACCTCGGCGCCGTTGATGGTCTCCTCCGGGGCGACGGCGTCGGCCGACATCCTCAAACGCTCGGCGTTGACGTCGACCAGGTAGACCGCGCCGGCGCCGTGGACTCCCCGGGCGATGCGGATGTGCATGCAGCCGATCGGGCCGGCGCCGAAGACGACGACGGTGTCGCCCTCCTCGATGCCGAGCAGCTCCTGGGCGTTGATCGCGCAGGCGAACGGCTCGGCCGCCGAGGCCTCGTCGAAGCCCACGTTGTCGGGGATCTCGTTGAGGCCGTCGACCTTGAGCACCTGGCGGGGCACGATCATGAACTCGGCGAACCCGCCGTCGTACTGGTAGCCGACAGAAGTCTGGTTCTGACAGACCGCCATCCAGCCCTTGCGGCACTCGTGGCAGTCCCCGCACGGCACGGCCGCGATCACCTGGGCACGGTCACCGACCTCCCATGACGACCCGTAGGTGGCGTTGACGTCGGCGCCGACCTCGACGACCTCGCCGGCGATCTCGTGGCCGATGGTGCGCGGGGGCGTGAGGTTCTGGTGGCCGTTGTGCAGGATCTTGACGTCGGTCCCGCAGGTCGAGCAGTTGCGCACGCGCAGCTTGACCTCGTCCGGCCCGCACTCCGGCTCCGGCACGTCCTCGAGCCGGATGTCCTCAGGGGCGTAGAAACGCAGGGCCTTCATCTGTCCTCCTGGTGCTGCGGCGGGTGTGTCGCCAGTCACTGTATCCAGGTGCCGCCACGATTCCGATACCCGGTTGCGTTGTTCTGTGCCCCGAACATGTGGCATTGAACCCCTTGACCCACCCTCATCGTGTGCATTACAAAGGCATTCACACATCCGTGACCGTCATCACAGCGGCGTCGGATCGGTCGTCGCCGGCCCAGGCCGGCCCGAGTAGGAGGGTCTGGGATGGCCACCACCACCAGCGCGAGCTCGTACCACAAGGCGGAGTCACCGTCGTCCGGCGACGGGGGCGGAGGCGGGGGCGGCGTCAGGCTGCGGGTCCAGCGCTTCGGCACGTTCCTGTCCAACATGGTCCTGCCCAACATCGGGGCGTTCATCGCCTGGGGTCTGATCACGGCCCTGTTCATCGAGACCGGGTGGATCACCCTGATCGGCGAGGCCCTCGGTTACACCGGCAGCTACGGCCTGGTGGAGAAGATCGGCGGCTGGGGCGCCTTCGCGCCGGAGGGTCTGGAGCCCAGCGGGATCGTCGGCGTGATGATCACCTACCTCCTGCCGCTGCTGATCGGCTACACCGGTGGCCGGATGACCTACGACGACACCGTCCGCGGTGGCGTCGTGGGCGCCATCGCGACCATGGGCGCCATCGCCGGTGCCAGCGTGCCGATGTTCCTCGGCGCGATGGTCATGGGCCCGCTGGGCGGATGGTCGATGAAGAAGCTCGACGCTCTCTGGGCGCACAAGATCCGCCCCGGTTTCGAGATGTTGATCAACAACTTCTCCGCCGGCATCTGGGGTGGCTTCCTGGCCGTCATCGGGTTCGTGATCGCAGGTCCCTTCGTCGAGGCGTTCAGCAAGATCGCCGGCAACGTGGTGGACCTCCTCGTCGAGAACGGCCTGCTCCCGCTGACCTCGATCTTCATCGAGCCGGCCAAGATCCTCTTCCTCAACAACGCGATCAACCAGGGCATCCTGACGCCGCTCGGAACCGCCGAGGCGCTCGAGGAGGGCAAGTCCATCCTCTTCCTGCTCGAGGCCAACCCCGGCCCCGGTCTGGGTCTGCTGCTCGCGTTCATGTTCTTCGGCAAGGGTGCGGCGCGGGCCTCGGCCCCCG
>JBKJPE010000205.1:0-34495 GCA_046595185.1 Nocardioides sp. | reverse complement strand
GGGCCCCACCAGCGCCCGGCCCCCTCGGCCTCACCGACGTCGGAGAGCTCGCGGATCTTGGCGAGCCGCTCAGCGGAGTTGATCGCGCCGACGTCGGTGTTCTTGTCCAGCGGGTCGCCGACGCGCAGGGTCGACATCCGGGCCCGGGGGCGGTCGAGGAGCTCGTCGGCCACCGACTCCTGGACCAGCAGCCGGCTGCCGGCGCAGCACACGTGCCCCTGGTTGAAGAAGATCCCGTTGACGGTGCCCTCGACGGCCTGGTCGATGGCGGCGTCGTCGAAGACGATGTTGGCCGCCTTCCCGCCGAGCTCCAGGGTCACCCGCTTGCGGGTCCCGGCCACGGCGCGGGCGATCTGGCGCCCGACCTCGGTGGAGCCGGTGAAGGCGACCTTGTCGACGCGGTCGTGGCCGACCACGAGGCGCCCGGTCTCCCCGTCGCCGGGGAGCACGTTGACCACGCCCGGGGGCAGGTCGGCCTGCTGGCAGATCTCGGCGAAGAGCAGCGCGGTCAGCGGCGTCGTCTCGGCCGGCTTCAGCACCACGGTGTTGCCGCAGGCCAGCGCCGGGGCGACCTTCCAGGCCAGCATCATCAGCGGGAAGTTCCAGGGGATCACCTGACCGGCCACGCCGACCGGGGTGGTGCCGTAGCCGGCGTGCTCGAGCTTGTCGGCCCAGCCGGCGTAGTAGAAGAACCACGCGGCCACCATCGGCACGTCGACGTCGCGCGACTCCTTGATCGGCTTGCCGTTGTCCAGGGTCTCCAGCACCGCCAGCTCCCGGCTGCGCTCCTGGATGATCCGGGCGATGCGGAACAGGTACTTGGCCCGCTCGCGCCCGGGCATCCGGCCCCACACGCGTTCCTGGGCGCGGCGGGCGGCCTTCACGGCGGCGTCGACGTCGGTGGCGTCGGCCTCGGCGACCTCGGCGAGGGCCTCCTCGGTGGCGGGGTTGACGGTCGTGAAGGGCTCCCCGTGGCCGTCGACGAAGGCGCCGTCGACGAAGAGGCCGTAGGAGGCGCGCAGGTCGACCACGCCCGTCGACTCGGGCGCGGGGGCGTAGGCGAAGGGGCCGGCGGTGGTGGGCGTGGCGGGTGTCGCGGCGGCGGTGGGTTCTGGGGTCACGGCTCTCAGTCCAGGGTCACGTGGTCGGGGCCGCTGTAGTGGCCGGTGCGCATCTTCTGCCGCTGCAGGAGGAGGTCGTTGAGCAGGGAGGACGCCCCGAAGCGGAACCAGTCGGGGTCGAGCCAGTCGGGGCCGGCGACCTCGTTGACGGTCACCAGGTAGGTGATCGCCTGCTTGCTGGTGCGGATGCCGCCGGCCGGCTTCACGCCGATCATCCGGCCGGTGGCGCGGCGGAAGTCGCGTACGGCCTCGAGCATCACCAGGGTGACCGGCAGGGTCGCGGCGGGCTGCACCTTGCCGGTGGAGGTCTTGATGAAGTCGGCCCCCCCGGTCATGGCCAGCCAGCTGGCGCGGCGGACGTTGTCGTAGGTCGCCAGCTCCCCGGTCTCGAGGATGACCTTGAGGTGGGCGTCGTGCCCGTCGGGGCGGGCGCAGGCCGCACGGACCGCCACGATCTCCTCGAGGACCCGGCGGTAGTCGCCGACCAGGAACGCGCCGCGGTCGATGACCATGTCGATCTCGTCGGCACCGTCGGCGACCGCGTTCGCGACGTCGTCCAGCTTCAGGGCGAGCGTGGTGCGACCGGACGGGAACGCGGTGGCGACCGAGGCCACCTTGACCCCGCTGGCGCCCAGGGCCTGCTTGGCCGTGGCCACGAGGTCGGGGTAGACGCAGACCGCGGCGGTCGCGGGGCAGGAGGCGTCGGTGGGGTCGGGGCGTACGGCCTTGGCCGACAGCGCCCGCACCTTCCCGGGGGTGTCGGCGCCCTCCAGGGTGGTGAGGTCGACCATCCGGACTGCGAGGTCGAGGGCGTAGGCCTTGGCGGTGGTCTTGATCGAGCGGGTGCCCAGCCCGGCGGCCCGGGCCTCGACGCCGACCTGGTCCACCCCGGGGAGGCCGTGCAGGAAGCGGCGCAGCGAGGCGTCGCTGCCGGCCACCCCCAGCGGGTCGGTCGGGGCCGCGGACGACGGTGTCGCGGCGGTCGGAGGGGCTGCCATGGGCGCCAGCATAGGGTTGCGGCGCCGCGGGTCCGCACCCGCGTCGCGACCCGTCCTGCCCCCGTCCGAGCCGAGAGGACCGCTGCCCGTGGCTGCCCGCGAGGAGGACTTCCGGCCGACCACCGGGCCGCTCGTCGGCCTCTTCGGACTCGCCGTCCTGGTGGGCGTCGTCGTCCTGGACGTGCTGGGTCAGGGCGTGTCCCTGGCGTCGTGGGGGTACGCGCTGGTGGTGCTCCTCGCCGTGCTGGTCTGGGCTGCGGTGCTGCGCCCGCGGGTGTGGGTCGGTCAGGGCGACCTGGTGCTGCGCACGATGCTGGAGACGGTGCGGGTGCCGCTGGCGGCCGTGGAGTCGATCGCGGTGCGCCAGGTGCTCGTGGTCACCGCCGGAGGTCGTCGCTACGTCTGCCCGGCGCTCGGTCGGAGCCGACGGGCGCTCACGCAGCGGTCCGGCGCGCCCCGCGGCGGTGGGATCGGCTCGCTGTTCGGCGTGCGCCCGTGGGGCGACGGGTCGCCCGGCGAGGGGGACCTGGAGGCCCGGCGCAGTCACGAGCGGGCGCTCGGGGTCGACTACCCCCGCTACGTCGAGGGCAGGCTGCTCGAGCTGAGCGACCGGGCCCGGCGCGAGGCGCGGGTGCGGCCGGGCTCCGACGCCCAGCGCGAGCTGGCCGCGGGCGTACGACGTGAGCCGGCGTGGCCGGAGCTCACCGCCCTGGCCGTCAGCGGGGTCGCGCTGATGCTGCTGGCCCTGCTGTAGCCCGGACCGGGTGGCTCGGCCGGGTCAGCCGCCGAGGCGCGTCCGCAGGTCCGCGCCCAGGGCGTCGAGGCGGGTCGCGGCCGCGATCCGGGCCGCCGCGACCGCGGAGGTGCGCTCCTCGCCCGGGGCCGCGTCCTCGACGGGGACGACCACCTCGAGGTACGCCTTGACCTTGGGCTCGGTGCCGCTGGGGCGCACGACCACCCGGGCGCCGCCGGCCAGGCGGTAGCGCAGCCCGTCGGTGGGGGGCAGCCCGCCGTCGCCGTCGGCGAGGTCGTCGACCCCGTCGACGCCCAGCCCGCCGAGCTCGGCCGGCGGGTGGTCGCGGAGCGCGTCCATCGCCCGGGTGATCAGCGCGGGGTCGGCCACGCGGACGGACACCTGCTCGGTGGCGTGCAGGCCGTGCACGGCGGCGAGGTCGTCGAGCAGGTCGAGCAGGGTGCGGCCCTCGGCCTTGCAGCCGGCGGCCAGCTCGCAGAGCAGCAGCAGCGCGGAGACGCCGTCCTTGTCGATCACGTGCTCGGGGTCGCAGCAGAAGCCCAGCGCCTCCTCGTAGCCGAAGACCAGGCCCTCGGCCCGCGCGATCCACTTGAACCCGGTCAGGGTCTGGACGTGGCGCTCCCCGGCGGCCTCGGCCATCCGGGCGAGCAGGGTGGAGGAGACGATCGAGCAGGCGTAGGTGCCGTGCCGGCCGCGACGCATCAGGTGGTCGGCCAGGAGCACGCCGATCTCGTCGCCGCGCAGGAGCCTCCACCCGGTGTCGGCGGGCACCGCGGCGGCGCAGCGATCGGCGTCGGGGTCGTTGGCCACGACGAGGTCGGCGCCGGTGCGGGCGGCCAGCGCCAGCGCCTCGTCCATCGCTCCGGGCTCCTCGGGGTTGGGGAAGGAGACGGTGGGGAAGTCGGGGTCGGGATGCTCCTGCGAGGCCACCACGCGAGGTGCGGCGAAGCCGGCGGTCTCCAGGACCTGCAGGACCGTCGCGGCGCCGACGCCGTGCAACGGGGTGTAGACGACGGCGAGCTCGCGTGGGCCGTCCTCGGCCAGGCCGGCGACCGTGTCGAGGTAGCGGTCGACCAGTCCCTCGTCGAGGGTCGTCCACGCGTCGCTGCGGGGCACCTCCTCGTGGGCCCCGACCTCGGCGATCCGGGCGGCGACGGCGACGTCCGCGGGGGAGGCGATCTGGCTGCCGTCGCCGAGGAAGACCTTGTAGCCGTTGTCCTCCGGCGGGTTGTGGCTGGCCGTGACCATCACCCCGGCGGCGCAGCCGAGCTCCCGCACGGCGTACGCCAGGACGGGCGTCGGCAGGGCGCGGGGCAGGACCATGGTCTCGATCCCGGCGCCGGCCATCACCTCGGCGGTGTCGCGGGCGAACACGTCGGACAGGTGCCGGGCGTCGTAGCCGACGACCACGCGCAGCCGGCCGCGCCCGGACCCGGCGGGCGGCCCCTCGTCGCGGAGGTACGCCGCGAGACCGGCCGCGGCGCGGGTGACCACGACGCGGTTCATCCGGTTCGGGCCCGGGCCCAGGGCGCCCCGGAGACCGGCCGTCCCGAACTCCAGGGTGCCGTCGAACCGGTCGGCCAGGACGGCCAGGGCGGCGTCGTCGAGCCCGGCGTCGACCGCGTCGACCTCCTGCTCGAGCTGCGCCCGGGTCACCGGGTCGGGGTCGGCGGCCGCCCACGCACGGGCACGGGCGAGGAGCTGGTCGACGGCGTGGTCGAGGTGGTCGGGGTCGGACGGTGCCATGCCCGCACGCTAGTCGGCGGCGCGGGCGATGATGACGACGTGACCGTCCCCGTCCCCCTGCCGTCGCCGGGCGAGGTGGGCGCGCTCGACGCCTCGGTGCCGGAGCTGGTGCGGCGGGTGGCCGGGCTCCTGGGGCGCGACGAGCTCGTCGCGCGCTGCCGGGCGCTGCTGCGCGGCGCGCCGAGGGAGGAGCACCTGGACCTGCTGCCCTGGTTGACGGGGCACTCCTGGGCCGACGGCGACCACGTGCGCGACCCGGCGCGCTGGGGCGAGCACTGGGTGCGGCACTGGGGGGCGCGCGGCCTGCTGCACGTGTGGTCCGACACCGCCTCCGGCGACGTGGTCACCGGCCTCGCCGACCACCACTGGCGCCCGGCGGAGACCTGCCTGCGGGTGGTCGCCCGCCACGACGTGGCGGGCGCGGGGCCCGGGGCGCACGCGCTGGCCGGGCACACGCTGCCGCGGGTCCGGGCCCAGGCCGCACGGGCGCTCGCGGTGGTCGGGGACGTGGAGCAGGTCGACGCGGTGCTGGTGCTGCGCGACGACCCGGACCCCGGCGTACGACGGGCCGCCGCGCGGGCGTGGCCGGTGCTGGCGGGGCGCCTGGACCTGGCGGACGGCGGGCCGGGCTCGTCCTGAGGGGTTCAGCAGGCTCCTAGGCGCCGTCGCCGGTGGCGGCGCGCTCCTCCTCGGTGAGGTCGGACTCGTCCCCGTCGTCGAGGAACTCGCCGTTCTCCTCGTCGAAGTCGCGCTGGGTGTTGTCGACCTCGGCGTGGTGGGGGCGGTTCTCGGGGTCCAGGCGCTCCTCGCGCTCCGCCGCGATCTCTTGGGCCTCCGACTCGGAGACCGCCTCCCCGTCCTCGGCTCCCTCCCGCTCGGTGGCGCTGCCGTCCGGTGTCTCGTGCTCGTTCATGGGCGCCACCCTGGCAGAGCGGGTGACCGGGGTCACGCGCCTGACGGGGTCGGTCCGCCCGGGGCGTACCGGCCCGTCAGCTGTCGATCGAGGTCATGTCGGAGTAGCGGTCCCCGACCACGGCGTCGCGGGGCACGGCCTCGGTGAGCGCGCGGACGTCCTCGGGGGAGAGGACGACGTCCGCGGCGCCGGCGTTCTCCTCCAGGTAGCGGACCCGCCGGGTGCCCGGGATCGGCACGACGTCGTCGCCCTGCGCCAGCACCCACGCCAGGGCGAGCTGGCCGGGGGTGCAGCCGAGGCGCTCGGCGATCGTGCGGACCTCGGCGACCAGGCGCAGGTTGGCCCGCAGGCCCTCGCCGTTGAGGCGGGGGAAGCGCTCCGAGAGGCGGGTGTCGGACTCGTCGAGGTCCGACTCGGCGGTGATGGCGCCGGTGAGGATGCCGCGCCCGAGCGGGGAGTAGGGGACCAGCCCGATGCCGAGCTCCCGGAGCAGGGGCAGGATCTCGTCCTCCAGGTCGCGGGTGAACAGCGAGTACTCGGTCTGGAGCGCGGTGAGCGGGTGGGTGTCGTGGGCCCGTCGGATGGTGCGCGGTGAGGCCTCGGACAGACCGAGATGGCGCACCTTGCCGGCCTGGACGAGCTCCCCCATCGCGCCGACGGTGTCCTCGATCGGCACCTCGGGGTCGACGCGGTGCTGGTAGTAGAGATCGAGGTGGTCGACGCCGAGCCGCTCGAGGGAGGCGTCGCAGGCACGGTGGACGTACTCCGGCCGCCCGTTGATGCCCAGGCGCGTGCCGTCGGCGAGCCGTTCGTTGCCGAACTTGGTGGCCAGCTGGACCTCGTCGCGGCGCCCGGCGATCGCTCGGCCGACGAGCTGCTCGTTGGTGAACGGGCCGTACATGTCGGCGGTGTCGAGGAAGGTGACGCCGAGGTCGAGCGCGCGCCGGAGGGTCTCGGTCGCACCGGCCTCGTCGGTCGACCCGTAGAACTCCGACATGCCCATGCAGCCCAGCCCGAGGGCCGGGACGGTGAGCGGGGAGACGGTGCCGAGGGTGCGCTGGGGGAGGGTCATGCCCCCAGGAAACCAGGCGGTGGCAGCCCTGAGCCACCGAGGGTGATTCCGAATTGCTGAATGCGGGGTGTCGGCGCGCGTGCCCGGCCCGTCCCGGCCCAGCCCGGCCCGGCTCGGTCGTGGTGGTGTGGTCGGCTCCGGGCCGGATCGGCCCCAGGCCACGATCAGCCGACCGACCAGTGACGGTGGGTCAGGGTTCGTAGGACCCCTGTCGAGGTGACGTGCTGGTCCGCCGGGCAGTAGAACCGCCCCGGGGACACCTCCAGCCGTCGGCGTCGATCGGGATCGGCCGCGCCCGGCACACCCCTGGCGGGCGCGGACGACTACTCCCCGCAGCCACGAGGAACCCGGTGCGACCGTTGCAACGCGACCCCGGGGTGTCGTTCAACCCGGAGAACGCACAGATCGAGCCGGTGTGCATCGGTGGGTGCCCGCTTGCCGGTCACCTCACCAGCGGAGGCGGAGGCGGAGCCGGCGACGACAGGCGCAGCAGAACCGAGACCTGCAGCGACAAGGTGAGACCTTGACAGCGAACACTCCCTGGTGTGCTCGACGTGCAGGGTCCGGAGCACTGCCCCTCGACCTACGACGGCGGTCGCCCGACGTCCAGGGATCGAGGAGCGCCCGAGTGGGGTCGCGGCCCGAGGGACCGCCAGCCCGCTGGCTGCTCGCTGCACCTCGCCGACGCCTCCGGGCCCGGAGCCGACTCCGCGTCGGCCACACCCGTTCCGTCGTCGAGTCCACACCGCTGATCGCGTCTGAGTCCGCTGGTGCCTCGAGCGCGTGCGGGGCCTGGGAACGGGCAGGCTGCGACTACCTCCGCAACTGGCCCCGCACGGCGCCTGCCGGGAAGGCAGCGTTGTGCACGTTGACGTAGAACTCCTGCGGCTGCTGCCTGATGAATCGGGAAAGTCGGTTGGTCGTGTCTGCGCAGCCTGAGCGGTACGGCTCCAACGTCACCACCACTGGCCCGGCCACACCGGCGGGGCCGGCGTGGATGTGCGCCGCGGCGATCGGCTCGACCGCGTTGACCGATATCCGCCAGCAGACCTCTCCGCGCTTGACCCGTACGTCGGCCAGCCCGAACCCGTCCGGATCACCAGCGGTGGGGACCTCGTTCCCCCCGACGAGCACAGCACTGAGGTGCACCGACGTGGCACGCTCGGCAGGGGGCGCGGCAGTGCCAGGGACAGTCAGGCTGACGAGGCCGACGGCGGCTGCCGTTGCGACGGCGAGAAACACCCGGTGCAGTCTCATGGTGACGCTCCTCTTGTTGCCTCACCGCGTATGACGAGGCGAGGATTTCGACCATAGACCCGCGTCCTCGATGGGGCAATGGGTCTCGCCATCAGCGCCGGTGGGGGCGGGGACTCACCACGCCGCACCCACGTCCCGTCGCGACCGGCGCACCGGTTGCGGGCAGATGTGGAGCCGGTGTCGAGACCAGGCCGCCGCGCGGGTGCGTGCACCGGGAGGTGACTGCCCCCTGAGTCTTCAGCGGGCCCGGATCGCGGCGTGACGAGTGTGCGTGACGGTCGAGAAGTTCTGCTGAGGGACGTCGCAGGGAGGACATGAGACTCGCGCGGGAAGCGGTACTGGGAGGAGCGACGCCCCGCGCTCGGCTCATCTCAGACGAGGGGAAGCACCCGCGCGAGCAGGTCGCCCATCCGGGAGGCGGCGGCGCGCCCGGCCTCGAGCACCTCGGCGTGGTCGAGCGGCGCGCCGGTGATCCCGGCCGCGGCGTTCGTGACCAGGCTGAGGCCGAGCACCTCGAGGCCGGCCGCGTGCGCGGCGATGGCCTCGAGCGTGGTCGACATGCCGACCAGGTCCGCGCCCAGGGTGCGCGCCATGCGTACCTCGGCGGGGGTCTCGTAGTGAGGGCCGGGGAACTGCGCGTAGACGCCCTCGTCAAGGCCGGGCTCGACCTCCTGGCAGAGCGCCCGCAGGCGGGGGGAGTAGAGGTCGGTGAGGTCGACGAAGGTGGCGCCCTCGAGCGGGGAGACCGCAGTCAGGTTGAGGTGGTCGCTGATCAGCACCGGGGTGCCGGGCGCCCACTCCTCACGCAGGCCGCCGCAGCCGTTGGTCAGCACGATCGCGCGACAGCCGGCCGCGGCCGCCGTGCGCACGCCGTGGACGACCGCGGCGACCCCGCGGCCCTCGTAGTAGTGGGTGCGGCTGAGGAAGACCAGCAACCGCCGGTCGCCGCTGCGCACCGAGCGGACCTTGCCGGCGTGCCCGGCCACGGCGGCACCGGAGAAGTACGGCAGGTCCGTGACGTCGACCTCGGCCACCGTCTCGCCCAGCGCGTCGACCGCCGGCAACCAGCCCGACCCGAGCACCAGCGCGACGTCGTGGCGCTCGACCCCGGTGAGCCGGGCCAGCTCCCGCGCCGCCTCCGCGGCACGGGCGGCGTGGTCGAGGGGGGCGTCCGGGTGCTGGGTCACGGCGGGACTGTAGCGAGCGGGCGGGGGCGGCGGGATCCCCGGTCGGCCGGGGAATTCGCCACTGGTCAGGGGATGCATCCCCTGACCAGCCCATGTTTCCCCTGACCAGTGGCAGCGAGTTCTCCACAGATCACCGGATCGAGGTGTGAGAGCGCTCCGTGAGGGGAATACCAACGGCATGAACACGGTAGATGCCGCTGACCCGCGGCTCGGCAGAATGGCCCTGCGACGTGAGCTGGTCGCCGAGGGATGGACCGACGCCGCCCTACGGCGCGCCTTGCGTGACGGAACCCTGGTCCGCCCACGGCACGGGGCGTACGTCGAGGCACGGATCTGGGACGCGCTCGACGCGCGTGGGCGGCACGAGATCATCGCTCGTTCGGTCCTGGCCCGGGCTGGCGCACCGGCCGTGCTCTCCCACAGCTCGGCACTGGCCGTGTGGGACGCCCCGACGTGGGGACTCGACCTGCAGAACGTCCACCTCACACGTCTCGACGAGCGTGCGGGGCGGGTCGAGGCAGGGGTGCACCAGCACCGTGGGGTGGTGCTGGAGGGGGACACCGCCTCCGTACGGGGTGTTCCGGTGACCTCACCCAGCCGAGCGGTGCTGGAGACGGCCACACTGCTGACGACCGAGCAGGCGCTGGTGCAGTTCAACGACCTGCTCCACCGCCGCCTTGCCAGCATCGAGGGGCTGGCCTCCAGGTTCGCGTCGATGCGGGCCTGGCCGGGTTCGGCGACGACCGACCTCGCCCTGCGGCTCTCGGACGATCGGATCGAGTCGGTCGCCGAGTCGCGTTTCTACTACCTGTGCTGGCGCCAGGGACTACCGGCGCCGGTCCCGCAATATGAGGTCTACGACGCCCGTGGGCGGTTGGTCGCCGTGCTCGACTTCGCCTGGCCGGCGCGCGGGCTGTTCGTCGAGATCGACGGGATGATCAAGTACGTGAAACCTCTTCGGGAGGGCGAAACGGCCGCCGAGGTCGTCCTGCGGGAGAAGAAGCGCGAGGACCTGGCGCGCAAGCTGACGTCGTTCCACTGCCTCAGGTTCACCTGGCCGGACCTGTCCCGGCCGGAGGCCACCGCTGCAGAGGTGCGCGCCTACCTCGGCGATGCGCCCGCGCCGCGCGGCCGGGCAGCGTGACCGAGGCTCCTCCCCTGCGCTGGTCAGGGGAACTCGCTGCTTGCCAGGGGATGCATCACCTGACAAGCAGCGATTTCCCCGGCGAACCGGGGAAATCGGTGGCCCCACCAGCACCAGCACTAGTCACCCAGGGACCGGCAGGGGCGGCGACGGAGGGCGGAGACGTAGTCGTCGGGGGCGGAGGCGGCCTCGGCGGCCTCCGCGATCACGCCGAGGTACGAGGCGGACGGCAGGCCGCCCTCGAAGGCGTCGAGCACGTAGGTCCAGGCGACCTCCTCGCCGGTCAGCGTCGCCACCCGGACCCGGGTCTTGCGGTAGAGCCCCTGGTCGGCGCCCTCCCAGCCGTCGAGGTGGACCTCGTCGTCGCGGGTGACGTCGTAGACGGCGACGAACACCTGCTCGAACGGGTCCTGCACCAGCGTGGCCAGCGAGCCGTCCCACCCGTGCTCCTCGCCGCCGAAGGTGAGGCGCCAGCCCTGCAACCACCCGGTGGTGCGCCAGATGGAGTGCGGGGCGTGCTCGCCCATCCGGGCCGGGTCCAGGTTGGTGCCGTAGGCCGCGTAGAGGGTCACGCCCCCGAGGCTAGCGATCGGTGGCCCCGCGAGGACGGGCGTGGCCGCGGCGGTGGATAGGCTGGGCACGTGAGCGACCAGCAGACCCACTTCGACCTCCTCGTCCTCGGTGCCGGCCCCGGCGGCTACGTCGCCGCGATCCGCGCGGCGCAGCTCGGCAAGACCGCCGCGGTGGTCGAGGAGAAGTACTGGGGCGGGGTCTGCCTCAACGTCGGCTGCATCCCGTCGAAGGCGCTGCTGCGCAACGCCGAGATCGCCCACATCCTCACGCAGGAGAAGAAGACCTTCGGGATCTCGGGCGACGCGACGATGGACTTCGCGATCACCCACCAGCGCAGCCGGGGCGTGGCCGAGAACAGCGCCAAGGGCGTGCACTACCTGATGAAGAAGAACAAGATCCAGGAGATCCACGGCTGGGGCACGCTCACCGGCGCCGTCGACGGCAAGCAGGGCATCGAGGTCAAGGACGCCGACGGCAACGCCACGACCTACACCTGTGACGACCTGGTCATCGCCACCGGCGCGCAGACCCGCCTGGTGCCCGGCACCGAGCTCTCCGAGCGCGTGGTCACCTATGAGGAGCAGATCCTCACCGAGGAGCTCCCCGGCTCGATCGTGATCGCCGGCTCCGGCGCCATCGGCGTCGAGTTCGCCTACGTGCTGACCAACTTCGGCGTCGACGTCACGATCGTGGAGTTCCTCGACCGGATGGTGCCCACCGAGGACCCGGACGTCTCGAAGGAGCTGCTCAAGCAGTACAAGAAGCTCGGCGTCACCGTGCTGCTCTCGACCAAGGTCGACTCGATCGACGACTCCGGTGACAAGGTCAAGGTCGTGGTCACCAAGGACGGTGAGCAGCAGACCCTCGAGACCGACAAGGTCATGCAGGCCATCGGCTTCGCGCCCCGCATCGACGGCTACGGCCTCGACAGCACCGGCGTCACCCTCACCGACCGCGGCGCGATCGCCGTCGACGCCCGCGGGCGCACCGACGTCGACCACGTCTGGGCCATCGGCGACGTGACCGGCAAGCTGATGCTCGCCCACACCGCGGAGGCGATGGGCGTGATCGCGGCCGAGACCATCGCCGGGGCCGAGACCGTCGAGATCGACTTCGACATGATCCCGCGCGCCACCTTCTGCCAGCCCCAGATCGCCTCCTTCGGCTACACCGAGGAGCAGGCACGCGAGAAGGGCTACGACGTCAAGGTCGCCCAGTTCCCCTTCTCGGCCAACGGCAAGGCCCGCGGCATGGCCGAGGGCGTCGGCTTCGTCAAGATCGTCGCCGACGCCGAGCACCACGAGATCGTCGGCGCCCACCTGATCGGTCCCGAGGTCACCGAGCTCCTGCCGGTGCTGACCCTGGCCCAGAAGTGGGACCTCACCGCAGACGAGGTCGCTCGCAACGTCTTCGCGCACCCGACCCTCTCGGAGGCCATGAAGGAGGCCGTCGAGGGGATCGCCGGCCACATGATCAACCTCTGACCAGCAGCACCCAGGCACCGACCAGCGACCCGGACGGACGGACCCATGACCGACAAGGTGGTCATCCTCGGCGGCGGACCCGGCGGCTACGAGGCCGCCCTCGTCGCCGCACAGCTCGGCGCCGACGTGACCGTGGTCGACTCCGACGGCCTGGGCGGCTCCGCGGTGGTGACCGACTGCGTGCCCAGCAAGACGCTGATCGCCACCTCGGAGCTGATGAGCGAGATGGACGGCGCCGCCGAGCTGGGCGTCAACTTCCACGACCACGAGGGTGACGCCGCCACCGGGATCAGGGTCGACCTGGCCCGCGTCAACGCCCGCGTCAAGCGCCTGGCCGCCGACCAGTCCACCGACATCGCCCACCGCCTCGACAAGGAGGGCGTACGCGTGGTCACCGGTCGTGGGCGGCTCGACGGGCCCGGCCGGGTCGTCACCGACGGGGACGCGTTCGACGCCGACGCCGTCCTGGTGGCCACCGGGGCCGCCCCACGGACCCTGTCGGGCGCCCTGCCCGACGGCGAGCGCATCCTCACCTGGGAGCAGGTCTACGACCTCACCGACCTCCCGACCGAGCTGGTGGTGGTCGGCTCGGGCGTCACCGGGGCGGAGTTCGCCAGCGCCTACCTCGCCCTCGGGGTCCCCGTCACGCTCGTCTCCTCGCGCGACCGGGTCCTGCCGGGCGAGGACGCCGACGCGGCCGAGGTGCTGGAGGAGGTCCTGACCCGCCGCGGGATGACGGTCCTGTCGAGGTCGCGGATGGAGTCGGTGACGCGCGACGGCGACGTCGTCACCGTCCGCCTCACCGACGGCCGCAGCGTGCAGGCCTCGCACTGCATCCTGGCCCTGGGCTCGGTGCCCAAGACCGAGGGGGTCGGCCTCGAGGAGTCGGGCGTCGAGCTCGGCGACGGCGGGTTCGTCACCGTCGACCGCGTCTCGCGCACCACCGCCCGGGGCGTGTACGCCGCGGGCGACTGCACCGGCGTGCTGATGCTGGCTTCCGTCGCCGCGATGCAAGGCCGGATCGCGATGTGGCACTTCCTCGGCGACGCCGTGCAGCCGCTCGACCTCGCGCAGGTCTCGTCCAACGTCTTCACCGCCCCGGAGATCGCCACGGTCGGCTGCACCCAGCAGGCAGTCGACGCCGGGGACATCGTCGCCGAGGTCGTGATGCTGCCGCTGGACGGCAACGCACGCGCCAAGATGCAGAACGTCCGCGACGGCTTCGTCAAGCTCATGTGCCGCCCCGGGACGGGCATCGTGGTCGGTGGCGTGGTCGTCGCGCCCCGCGCCAGCGAGCTGATCCACCCGGTCTCGATCGCGGTCTCCCAGCGGCTGACCGCCGACCAGCTGGCGCACGCCTTCACCGTGTACCCGTCGATGAGCGGGTCGATCGCTGAGGCGGCGCGCCGCCTGCACCACGTCTGATCGGCCCCACCGGCGGCGCCGCGCGTCGTACCCTCCCGGGGTGCGACGACTCCCGGGGGCCCTGCTCGGCCTGCTCACCGCGGGCGTCCTGCTCGCGCCCGCCACCGCGACCGCCACCGCCACGGGGGCCGGGGGCGGGGCAGGGACGCCCGAGCCCGACGCGGGCCTGGTCGGTCCGGTCGAGCCCGCAGACCCCGGCGACGCCCCCGGTGCGACGCGGACCGCGGACGGCGTGGTGCTGACCGGTCGCGGCAACGGCCACGGCCGCGGCCTGTCGCAGTACGGCGCCAAGGGTGCGGCGCAGGACGGTTGGTCCTACCGCCGGATCGTCTCGTTCTACTACCCGGGCACCACCTGGGACCGCGTCGGCGGTCGGATGGAGGTCCTGGTCACCGCCGACGGCACCCGTGACCTGGTGGTGCGGGACCGTGCCGGCCTGCGGGTGCGCCCGGTCGGCGGGTCCTGGACGCCGCTGCACGAGGCCCGTCCGGCCGCCGTGGCCTGGCGGGTGGTCCCGGCGGCGCAGGGTCGCAGCCTGGTCGACTACCGCACCGGGACGGGGTCGTGGACCCGGCTGCGCGCCGTCGAGGGCGAGGTCGAGGTCGGCGCCGGGGGAGCGCCCGTACGCCTGGAGACCCCGGCCGGCACGACGGCGTACCGCGGGCTGCTGCGCTCGGTCGACCCGCCGCCGGGCTCCAGCGACGACGCGGAGGACCGCGACACCGTCAACGTCGTGCCGATGGAGGCCTACCTGCGCGGCGTGGTGCCGCGCGAGGTGCCGGCGACGTGGCCCGCCGCGGCGGTGCGGGCGCAGGCCGTGGCCGCGCGCAGCTACGCCGCCTACGAGCGGGCGCACCCGCGCAACAGCCACTACCAGGTGCTCGACACCGCGGGGTCGCAGGTCTACGGGGGAGTGTCCGCCGAGCACCCCGCCAGCGACGCCGCGGTGCGGGCCACACGGGCGCAGGTGCGGTCCGCCGGGGGCGAGCCGGCCTTCACCCAGTTCTCGGCCAGCAACGGCGGCTGGACCGCTGAGGGCGCCTTCTCCTACCTCCCCGCCAAGCGGGACGACAACGAGCAGGGCTCGGGCAACCCGTACGCCACCTGGCGCCGCACGGTCAGCAGCAGCGCGCTGGAGTCCGCCTACCCCGGGATCGGTCGCTTCGCCGGCGTGGAGCTGCGTGACCGCACCGGCGACGGGCGGTGGGGCGGACGCGTGGGTACCGTGGTGGTGCGCGGCGGCCAGGGCCAGGTGTCGGTGCCGGGGGAGACGTTCCGGCTCGCCTTCGCCCTGCCGTCGACGTGGTTCACCGAGGTCTAGGCGACACACCTGCGCCTGCGCCGGGGGTGACGGCTCAGGACAGGACCAGCACGAGGTCGCCGCCCTCGACCGCCTGCGTGCCGCTGAGCGCGACCCGCTCGACGGTCCCGGCGACGGGGGCGGTGATGGAGGCCTCCATCTTCATGGCCTCGATCGTGGCGACCGTCTCCCCGGCCACCACCTGTGCGCCCTGCTCGACCACGACGGTCACGACGCCGGCGAAGGGGGCCGCGACCTGCCCGGGCGCCCCGGCGTCGGCCTTCTCGGTCGCGTTGACCTCGGCGGCCACGCTGCGGTCGCGCACGCTGACCGGGCGCAGCTGGCCGTTGATGGTCGCCATCACCGAGCGCAGCCCGCGCTCGTCGGGCTCGCCGACGGCCTGCACGCCGAGCAGCAGCGTCACGCCCTCCTCGAGCTCCACGGCGTGCTCCTCGCCCTGGCGCAGCCCGTAGAGGAACTCCAGGGTCGGCAGCACCGACACGTCGCCGTGCAGCCGGCGGCGCTCGAGGAAGTCCGCGGTCGGGCCCGGGAACAGCAGCTCGTTGAGCGTCGCGCGGCGATCGTCGGCCAGCCCCTGGACCTGCTCGTCGGTCAGGTCTGCGGCGGCCGGGCGGACCGTACGCCCGGCGAGGGCGCGGGTGCGGAACGGCTCGGGCCACCCGCCCGGCGGGTCCCCGAGCTCGCCGGACAGGAAGCCGATCACCGAGTCCGGGACGTCGTAGGAGCCGGGGTCCTCGGCGAAGGCCGCCGGGTCGGCGCCCACCGCGACCAGGTGCAGCGCGAGGTCGCCGACCACCTTCGACGACGGGGTCACCTTGACCACGTTGCCGAGGATGTCGTTCGCGGCGGCGTACATGTCCTCGATCTGCTCGAACTTCTCCCCGAGGCCGAGCGCGACCGCCTGCTGGCGCAGGTTGGACAGCTGCCCGCCGGGGATCTCGTGGCGGTAGACCCGGCCCGTCGGTGCGGCCAGGCCGGACTCGAAGGGGGCGTAGACCCGCCGCGTGGCCTCCCAGTACGGCTCGAGCGCGTTGACCGCCGCCAGCGACAGGCCGGTCTCGCGGGCGGTGTGGTCGGTGGCGGCGACCAGGGCCGAGAGCGAGGGCTGGGACGTGGTCCCGGCCATCGCCGCGCAGGCGGCGTCGACCGCGTCGACCCCTGCCTCGATGGCCGCGGTCAGGGTGGCCAGCTGCCCGCCGGTCGTGTCGTGGGTGTGCAGGTGCACCGGCAGGTCGAAGCGCTCCCGCAGCGCCCTGACCAGGGTCCGTGCGGCCGGGGCGCGCAGCAGCCCGGCCATGTCCTTGATCGCGAGCACGTGGGCGCCGGCCTCGACGATCCGCTCGGCCAGGCGCAGGTAGTAGTCGAGCGTGTAGAGCTGCTCGCCGGGGCCGGACAGGTCGCCGGTGTAGCAGAGGGCGACCTCGGCCACGGTGGTGCCGGTGGCCCGCACGGCGTCGATCGCGGGGCGCATCTGGTCGACGTCGTTGAGGGCGTCGAAGATCCGGAAGACGTCGATCCCGGTGGCGGCGGCCTCCGCGACGAAGGCGTCGGTGACCGCGGTCGGGTAGGGCGTGTAACCCACCGTGTTGCGTCCGCGCAGCAGCATCTGGAGGGCGATGTTGGGCACGGCCTGGCGCAGCGCGGCCAGCCGCTCCCACGGGTCCTCGGCCAGGAAGCGCAGGGCCACGTCGTACGTCGCGCCGCCCCACGCCTCGACGGACCACAGCTGAGGGGTGGTGCGGGCGACGTGCCCGGCGACGCCGACCAGGTCGCGGGTGCGCACCCGGGTGGCCAGCAGCGACTGGTGGGCGTCACGGAAGGTGGTGTCGGTGACGGCCACCGCGGTCTGCGCCCGCAGCAGGCGGGCCAGCTCCTCGGGGCCGTGGGCCAGCAGCAGCTGGCGGGTCCCGTCGGGGGCAGCCACGGTCAGGTCGACGGGCGGCAGCTTGGTGGCGGGCACGACGGTGACCGGGGCGCGCCCGTGGGGCTGGTTGACGGTGACGTCGGCGAGGTAGGCCAACAGCTTGGTGCCGCGGTCGCCGGAGGTGCGCGCGCGCACCAGGTGCGGGTGGGTCTCGATGAAGGAGGTGGTCACCCGCCCCGCCCGGAAGTCGGGGTCGGCCAGCACGGCCTGCAGGAAGGCGATGTTCGTCGAGACGCCACGGATGCGGAACTCGGCGATGGCGCGCTGGGCCTTCTGGACCGCCGCCTCGAAGGTGCGCCCGCGGCAGGTGAGCTTGGCCAGCATCGAGTCGAAGTGCGCCGAGACCTCGGCGCCGGTGTGCGTGGTGCCGCCGTCGAGGCGCACCCCGCCGCCGCCGGGGGAGCGGTAGCTGGTGATCCGGCCGGTGTCGGGGCGGAAGTCGTTGGCGGGGTCCTCGGTCGTGATCCGGCACTGCAGGGCCGCGCCGCGCAGGGTGACGGTGTCCTGGCTCAGGCCGAGGTCGGCGAGGGTCTCCCCGGAGGCGATCCGCAGCTGGGACTGCACGAGGTCGACGTCGGTGACCTCCTCGGTCACGGTGTGCTCGACCTGGATGCGGGGGTTCATCTCGATGAAGACGTACGGTCGGGGGTCTCCGCCCTCCGACTCCCCCCCGATCGGGGCGCCGTCGGGGTCGAGGAGGAACTCGACGGTGCCGGCGTTGCGGTAGCCGATCTCCCGGGCGAAGCGGACCGCGTCGGCGCACATCCGCTCGCGCAGCGCAGGGTCGAGGTGGGGCGCCGGGGCGATCTCGATGACCTTCTGGTGGCGCCGCTGCACCGAGCAGTCACGCTCGAAGAGGTGGATCACCTCGCCGCTGCCGTCGGCGAGGACCTGCACCTCGATGTGGCGGGGGTCCACCACGGCCTGCTCGACGAAGACCGTCGGGTCGCCGAAGGCCGCCTCGCCCTCGCGCATGCAGGTCTCGACGGCCTCCCGGAGCCTCGTGGGGTCGTCGACGCGACGCATCCCGCGTCCGCCTCCGCCGGCCACCGCCTTGACGAAGACCGGGAAGGGCAGCTCCGAGGCCGCCGCGACCAGCACGTCGACGTCGGTGCCCGGGTCGATGCCCTGCAGCGTGGGCACGCCGGCCGCCCGGGCGGCGGCGATGGCGCGGGCCTTGTTGCCGGTCAGCTCCAGGACCTCGCTGGTCGGGCCGACGAAGGTGATCCCGGCGGCGGCGCAGGCCTCGGCCAGGGCGGGGTTCTCCGAGAGGAACCCGTAGCCGGGGTAGACCGCGTCGGCGCCGCAGCGCACGGCCACGTCGACGATCCCCTGGGGGTCGAGGTAGGCCCGCACGGGATGACCCGGCTCGCCGATCTCGTACGCCTCGTCGGCCTTCAGCCGGTGCTCGGAGCCGCGATCCTCGTGCGGGAACACCGCGACCGTCCGCGCGCCCAGCTCGTAACCGGCCCGGAACGCACGGATCGCGATCTCGCCACGGTTGGCCACCAGCACCTTGGAGAACATGGCCGGAGGCTACCGAGGCCGGGCCTGCGACGGGACTGCGTCCACGAACTGCCCGACCACGTCGGGCATCACCTCGAGGGCCAGGGCGACCGCCCGGTCGGTCGGGACGTCGAGGACCGTGACGGCCTGGGGACCGCCGGCGGTCGTGGCGCTGAGGGTGCTCAGACCGACGCGGCGCTGGAACCAGGTGGCCCGCAGGTTGACGCCGATCACGTGCTCGTCGGCCAGCGAGTCGCGACGGCGCACGACGCTGCCCGAGCGGGCGACGACGTGGTGGCCGACGTGCGCATGGCCCAGGGTGCGGGCCCGGTCGGCGGCCAGCACGCCGGCGAGGGCGGGCAGCGCCGCGGTGACGAGCAGCAGCCAGGGCGTCAGGTCGAGCGCCACGACGAGGACCACCGGGACCACCGCCAGCAGCACCGCCGGCACGAGGGCGCGCACCCACCGTCGACGGCTCGCGGCGGGGCCGTGGGGCTCGAGCTCGGCGTCGGCGACCCCCGGGGCGTGCAGCACCGCGGCGGCGACCCCGGCGGCGACCCGGGCCGGCGCGGGCGGCACGATCATCGCGCTCGCGGCCTCGGACCCGGCCAGGCCGGTGACGATCGCGCTCAACCGGGCCGCACCGACGACCCGCAGCGACAACGGCTCGTGCAGCCGCACCCCGGCCAGCCGCTCCTCGTCGATGCTGGTGTCGCGTGTGGTGAAGAGCCCGCGGCGCAGCTGCCAGGAGCCCGAGGAGCGCTGCAGGGTGAGCCCCCAGTTGGTGGCCAGGTAGCCGGCGACGGCGAGGACGGCGGTCGCGACCAGCGCCGCGGCCGCGAGGGCCAGCGCGGTGACCAGGCCCGGCAGACCGGGGCCGCCGCCCACCCCGGACGGCTGGGGCAGCAGGTCGTCGGCGGACTGGAGCAGCTGGCCGCCGGCGCCGACGATGCCGGCCAGCACGACCACCCCGGTGCTGGTCAGCGGGGCGTACCTCGCCCACCGTGGGTCGAGCACGAGCGTCGGCGGCGCGGGTGGCGCCTGGTCGTGCGCCGGGGTCGCGTCGGAGGGCCCGGCCGGGTCGTCGGGTGCCCTGGTGACGTCGGCCCCGGGCCCGGGGGCGGCGGGGGTGACGCGGAGGAGGTCGTCGCGCAGCCGCAGCGCCCCGGCCGAGCGCAGGCCGTCGAGCTCGAGCTGCTGGTCGTCGGCGTTGGTGCCGGTGCCGATCCGCACGGTGGACAGGTCGAGGAGGCGGTGGATGAGGCTGGCGCTGATGTCGACGGTGCGCACGCGCTCCAGGCGCGCCGAGCGCGAGCGGCGCATGACCAGGCCCGTCCGCAGCTCGAGGCGTCCCTCGGAGATCCGGAAGCTCGTGGTGAGGTAGCGCAGCAGTCCGATCGCGATCGGGACGACCACCCCCGCCAGCTGCCAGGGGACGCCGCCCCGCAGGCCGGACCCGGCGACCGCCACGACCACCAGGGCCGGCAGGAAGCGGATGACCTCCCGCACGGGGTGCACCAGCAGCATCCGCGGGTCCAGGCGGAACCACGTGCCGTCCGGACCCCGGTCGGGGAGCGTCGCGACCGGCGGGACCGTCGTCGGGCCGGGCTCGCTCATGTGGCGTCGCCCTCGACGGCGTCGGCCTTGTGGGTGAGGTCGTCGGCCAGCTCGCGGGCCACCCGGCGGTCGAGACCGGCCACCGACAGGGCGCCGGCCGCGGAGGCCGTGGTGATGGTGACGGTGGCCAGGCCGAAGAGCCGGCTGAGGCCGCTCTCGGTGTAGTCCACGGTCTGGATGCGCGACATCGGGGCGATCCGCCGCTCGCGGGACCACCAACCGACCTGGGTGTAGACCGCCGTGTCGGTGACCTCCCAGCGGTGGACGAGGTAGCGCCACTGCGGCACGACCGCCGCGTAGACCACGGACGCGGCCACCGCCGAGGCGACCCACCACCACCGCACGTCGACCACGTCGGTCAGCTCGAGCGCGGCCCAGACGACCCCGATGGTCACGGCCCCCTCGAGGGCCGAGGCCATGGCCCACATCCAGCGCGCCCGAGGACTGACCCGCTCGCGGGGCTCTCGCAGGTCGACCACGGTGTCGAGCCTAGGAGGTCAGCCCGCGACCTCGCAGATGACCTCACCGTTGGTGACGGTGGCGCCGACCTCGGCCGTCAGCCCGGTCACCGTGCCGGCCTTGTGCGCCTTGAGGGGCTGCTCCATCTTCATGGCCTCGATGACGACCAGGGTGTCGCCCTGGGCGACCTCGTCGCCCTCGCTGGTCACGACCTTGACCACGGTGCCCTGCATGGGACTGGTCACGGCGTCGCCGGAGGCGGCGGCACCGGCCCTGCGCCCGGCGGCGCGCCTGGGCCGGCGCGACCCTCCGCCCCCGCCCGTACCGGCGCCGAGACCGGCCGGGACGACGACCTCGAGCCGGCGTCCGCCGACCTCGACGACGACGGTCTGCCGCTCGCGGGCACCGTCGGCCTCCGCGGTCCCACCGGCGTACGGCTCGATCCGGTTGTCGAAGTCGGTCTCGATCCAGGTCGTGAAGACCGCGAATGACCCCTCCCCGGAGGGCGTCGAGGCGCCGACCCAGGCCGGGTCGGAGACCACGGCGCGGTGGAAGGGGATGACGGTGGGCATCCCGTCCACGACGAACTCGGCCAGCGCGCGGCGCGAGCGCTCGAGGGCCTGGGTGCGGTCGCGGCCGGTGACCACCAGCTTGGCGATCAACGAGTCGAACGCCCCGGGGACGGTGTCGCCGTTCTCGTACCCTCCGTCGACCCGGACGCCGGGGCCCTGCGGCGGGCTCCAGGCCGACAGGGTGCCGGGGGCCGGCATGAAGCCCCGACCGCCGTCCTCGGCGTTGATCCGGAACTCGATCGCGTGGCCGCGGACCTCGGGGTCGTCGTAGCCGAGCTCCTCGCCAGCGGCGATCCGGAACATCTCGCGCACCAGGTCGATCCCGGTGACCTCCTCGGAGACGCAGTGCTCCACCTGCAGACGGGTGTTGACCTCGAGGAAGGAGATGGTGCCGTCCTGGCCGACCAGGAACTCGCAGGTGCCCGCGCCGACGTAGCCGGCCTCGGACAGGATGGCCTTGGAGGCCTCGTAGAGACGGCCGACCTGGTCCTCGGTGAGGAAGGGGGCGGGCGCCTCCTCGACCAGCTTCTGGTGGCGGCGCTGCAGGGAGCAGTCTCGGGTCGAGACGACCACGACGTGGCCGTGCTGGTCGGCCAGGCACTGGGTCTCGACGTGGCGGGGCCGGTCCAGGAACTTCTCCACGAAGCACTCGCCGCGGCCGAAGGCGGAGACGGCCTCGCGCACCGCGGAGTCGAAGGCGTCGGCGACCTCGGACATCTCGCGGGCCACCTTGAGCCCGCGGCCGCCGCCGCCGAAGGCCGCCTTGATCGCGATCGGCAGGCCGTGCTCCTCGGCGAAGGTGACCGCCTCCTGCGCATCGGCCAGGGGGTCCTTGGTGCCGGGGGCCAGCGGCGCGCCGACGCGCTCGGCGATGTGACGCGCGCGGACCTTGTCGCCGAGGTTCTCGATGGCCTCCGGCGGGGGACCGATCCAGACCAGGCCGGCGTCGGTCACGGCACGGGCGAAGTCGGCGTTCTCGGCCAGGAACCCGTAGCCGGGGTGCACCGAGTCGGCGCCGGACTCCTGTGCGACGGCGACGATCTTGGCGATGTCGAGATAGGTCTCCGCCGGGGTGGCGCCACCGAGGCTGTGGGCCTCGTCGGCCAGGCGGACGAAGACGGCGTCGCGGTCGGGCTCGGCGTAGACCGCCACGCTGGCGATCCCGGCGTCACGGCAGGCGCGGACCACCCGCACCGCGATCTCCCCGCGGTTGGCGACGAGGACCTTCTGCAGGGGGCGGATCGAGGGCACGCTGAGCTCCTGAGCGGTCGGGCACGACGGTGGGACGGGCTGCGCTGGGCAGGGTAGCGCTGCCCGTCCGCGGCCCCGGTCGGGGCCGCCACGTCGCGGTCGGAGGGGCGCCCGGCGTTCATCGCCACGTCCCACACCCCGGACCCCGTGACGCCGGCCGGGGTGAGGTGTGACACGGTACGTGCCGCTACAGAGTCAGTTCCCGTCCAGGAGGTCCCCGTGCTCCCCTCGTTCCTCGCCCGCGACCGGATCGTCGCCGGCCCCGGTTTCAACCGGTGGCTCATCCCGCCGGCCGCCTTGGCGGTGCACCTGTGCATCGGGCAGGTCTACGCCACGAGCGTCTACAAGTCCGCCCTGACCGCCCACTTCGACTCCTCACTCACCGCGATCGGCTTCATCTTCTCGATCGCGATCGTGATGCTCGGGCTCTCCGCGGCGCTCTTCGGCACGTGGGTCGACCGCAACGGCCCCCGGGCCGCGATGGCGGCGTCCGCGACGTTCTGGGTCACGGGGTTCCTGGTGGCCGCGCTCGGGATCTCCCTCGACCAGCTGTGGCTCGTCTACGTCGGCTACGGCGTGATCGGCGGGATCGGGCTCGGGATCGGGTACATCTCCCCGGTCTCGACGCTGATCAAGTGGTTCCCCGACCGGCCCGGCCTGGCCACCGGCATGGCGATCATGGGCTTCGGTGGCGGCGCGCTCATCGCCAGCCCCCTCTCGGGGCGTCTGATGGCGCTCTACGACTCCTCCTACGACCCGACTGACGCCACCACGGTGCCCTCGGGGCAGGCGGTCGCGCTGCTGTTCGTCACGCTGGCGGCCATCTACGCGGTGTTCATGTCGTTCGGTGCCTTCTCGATCCGGGTCCCGGCCGAGGGGTGGGCCCCCGACGGGTGGGACCCGTCGGGGGTCAAGAAGCAGAAGATGGTGACCACGGCCAGCGTCTCCGCGGCCAACGCCATCAAGACGCCCCAGTTCTGGCTGCTGTGGGTCGTGCTGTTCTGCAACGTGACGGCCGGGATCGGCATCCTCGAGCAGGCCTCGCCGATGATCCAGGACTTCTTCCGCGAGGGCGAGACCTCGACGGTCGCGGCCGCGGCTGCGGCCGGCTTCGTCGGGCTGCTGTCCATCTCCAACATGGCCGGCAGGTTCGTGTGGTCCTCGACGTCCGACGTCATCGGCCGCAAGCCGATCTACATGATCTACCTCGGCGTCGGTGTGGCCCTCTACCTCGTGCTGGCCCTCTTCGGGTCGACCTCGACCGTCATCTTCGTGATCACCGCCGCTGTGATCATCTCGTTCTACGGCGGGGGCTTCGCCACGATCCCGGCCTACTTGCGTGACCTCTTCGGCACCTACCAGGTCGGGGCCATCCACGGTCGCCTGCTGACCGCCTGGTCGGCGGCCGGCGTCGCCGGTCCGCTCATCGTCAACGCGTTCCTCGACGCCCGGGGCACCCCCGGCGCCCTGGTTGCTGCCGACTACCGCCCGGCGCTGCTGACCATGGTGGGCGTCCTCGTCGTCGGCTTCGTCGCCAACCTCCTGGTCCGCTCGGTCTCCTCCAAGTTCCACGAGCCCGGCACGGGCCCCGCCCTGAAGACCGAAGGAGCATCCGCATGACTGCGCGCATCGCCGTCGCCTGGGCCCTGGTCGGCCTCCCGCTGGCCTACGGCATCACCGAGACGGTCCGCAGGGCCATCCCGCTGTTCGCTGGTTAACAAGCGCTAACCAACAGGCTAGGATGCGGAGCATGACCTCCGCCTTCGAGCTGTCCCGCGAGCACGACGAGTTCCGGCACAGCGTCCGCGACTTCGCCGAGGACCGCATCCGCCCGCACGCCGCCGACTGGGACCGGGAGCACCACTTCCCGGTCGAGGTGGTGCGCGAGATGGGCAAGCTGGGGCTGTTCGGCCTCACCGCTCCCGAGGAGTACGGCGGGGCCGGTGAGGACGGTGACTTCACCAGCCTGTGCGTGGCCATCGAGGAGCTCGGCCGGGTCGACCAGTCGATGGGCATCACCCTGCAGGCCGGGGTGGGCCTCGGGATCAACCCGATCCTGACCTACGGCACGGCCGGGCAGCGCGAGCGCTGGCTGCCCGACCTCGTCTCGGGCGAGCGCCTCGCGGGCTTCGGGCTCACCGAGCCGGGCGCGGGCTCCGACGCGGGGGCCACGCGGACCCGCGCCGAGCTGGTCGGCGACGAGTGGGTGGTCAACGGGGCCAAGCAGTTCATCACCAACTCCGGCTCCGAGATCACCAGCCTGGTCACCGTCACCGCCCGCACCGGCGAGCGCGAGGACGGCCGTCCTGAGATCAGCGCCATCATGCTGCCCGCGGGCACGCCCGGCTTCACCGCGGAGAAGGCGTACGACAAGCTCGGCTGGCACGCCTCCGACACGCACCCGCTGTCCTTCGCCGACGCCCACGTCCCCGCCGACCACCTGCTCGGCGAGCGGGGCCGGGGCTACGCGCAGTTCCTGGCCACCCTCGACGACGGCCGTGTGGCCATCTCGGCGCTGGCCACCGGGTGCATCCAGGCCTGCCTGGAGGCCTGCGTGACCTACGCCGGGGAGCGGCAGACCTTCGGCGGCCCGATCGGTCGCAAGCAGGGCGTGGCCTTCCAGGTCGCCGACCTCGAGGTGATGGTGCAGGCCAGCCGCCTGATGACCTACCGGGCCGCGGCGATGAAGGACGCGATGGCGCGGGGCCAGCAGGTCCCGACCAAGGACTTCAAGCTGGCCGCCGCCGCCGCCAAGCTCTACACCACCGAGTCGGCGGTCACCGCCACCCGCATCGCCACCCAGGTCTTCGGTGGCTACGGCTTCATGGAGGAGTACCCCGTGGCACGGCTCTACCGTGACGCCAAGGTGCTCGAGATCGGCGAGGGCACCTCGGAGGTGCAGCGGATGCTGATCGCGCGGGGGCTCGGCCTGCCGGTCGAGTGACCGCCCGCACCGGGCGGAATGCGTCGCCCCGCCCGCTGTCACGCTGTGTTACTGCACCTGGTGCAGTGTCGCGACACGACACCAGGCGGGGTAACACAGCGCTACAGTCGGCCGTCACGCTGCCGGAGCGGGTCAGCGGCGCACGCCCGGAACGTGGCGCCCGACGAAGGCCAGCAGGTCGTCGAGCACCTCGTCCCTGTTGGTCTCGTTGAAGATCTCGTGGCGGGCCCCGGGGTAGGTGTGCTGCTCGGCATCGGCGTTGGCGGCCGACAAGCCCTGCCAGCCGGTACGGGACGGCTCGATCGGCACCAGCTGGTCGTCCTCGCCGTGCAGCCACAGCAGCGGCGTCCCGGTGATGGCGCCGTCGTCGGTGACCCGCTGCATCGCGGTGACCAGCGCCTCCAGGGTGGGCCGCTTGAACGGGCCGTGCCAGACCAGGTCGTCGGCGACGTACGCCTCGCCGACCGCCGCGTCACGCGAGAGCGTGGCCGGCTCGATCGGCACGTCGGGGATCTCGTCGGCGCCGAGGAGCGCGGTGACCGCCGCCCACTCGCCCAGCACGGGCCCGCTGAGGGCCACCGCAGCCAGGCCGGCGCCGTGGCGCTGGGCGTACCGGGCACCTATCAGCCCGCCCATCGAGTGCCCGACCAGCACGACCGGGAGCCCCGGGTGGGCCGCGCGGGCGGCCTGTTGGAGCAGGTGCACGTCGTCGACGACGCGGTCGACGTCGGTGACCAGCACCCGCTCGCCACCGCTGCGCCCGTGCCCGACGTGGTCGACGCCCCAGACGGCCGCGCCGCCCGCGGTCAGCCGGGTGGCGACGTGCTCGTAGCGACCGACGTGCTCGCCGTAGCCGTGGACCAGCAGCGCGATCCAGGTCGGGTCGGTGGCCTCCCAGCGCCGACCCACGAGGGAGCCGGCGTGGCCGTCGAGGTGCAGGTCGGTGCTGGGTGTCGCCGGGGTCGTCATGCGTCCGACGGTAGGGCATGGCCGACGCCCTAGCCCGTCGGCTCCTCGGCGCGGGGCAGCGTCTCGGTCGCGCGGAGCCAGGGCAGCAGCGCGAGCAGGCTGACGGCGGCGGTGGTGGCGAAGGCCCAGTCGTACCCGACCTGGTCGGCCACCACGCCGACCAGGACCGGCCCACCGATCGCGCCGGCGTCCTGCGCCATCTGGAAGGTCGACAAGACGGTGCCGCCGCTGCGCTCGGCGGTGACGACGTCGGCCACGGCAGCCTGCTGGCCGGGGTTGACCAGGCCGGCGCCGACACCGGAGACGGCGGAGAGCACGAGCAGGACCAGGAGGTCGCCGCTGAGCCCGATGAGTCCGAGCCCGAGCGCGGTGACCACGAGGCCGACCAGGACCAGCGGCCGTCGTCCGGTGCGGTCGGCGACGCGTCCGGCGACCTGGAGCGTCGCGGCGGTCCCGGCGGCGGCCAGGGCCAGCGACACCCCGGCCACCCAGGTCTCGTCGTGCACCGCCACCGCGAACTGGGGCAGGATCGCGACCCGGACGCCGAAGTTGCACCAGCCGTTGGCGAAGGCCGAGGCCAGGCAGGCGCGGTACGTCGGGTGGGCCAGGGCCTCCCGCAGCAGCATCGGCGGCCGGGCCGGCGCGTCGTCGGCGGGACGCAGCGCGGAGCCGCTCAGCCGGAACGCCACCACGGCGGCGGCCAGGACGAGCGCCACGGCGTAGGCGACGAAGGGCAGCCGCAGCCCGAAGGTGGCCAGGGCGCCGCCGAAGACCGGGCCGAGCATGCCGCCGACCAGGAACGAGCTGGCGTACGCCGAGGAGACCCGCCCGCGCATCGTCGGCGGCGCCAGACGCACCAGCAGCGCCAGGGCGGAGACCGTGAACATCGTGGACCCGATGCCGCCGAGCCCGCGCAGCACCAGCAGCTGGGTGTAGGACTGGGCGAAGGCCGTGGCCAGCGACGAGGCCGCGACCACCAGCAGCCCGGTCAGGTAGACCGGCCGCTCCCCGAGGCGGGTGACCAGCGCACCGCCGGCCGGGGCGAAGACGAGCCGGAAGAACGCGAAGACCGAGACCACCACGGACGCCGCGGCGACGCCGACGTCGAAGCTGCGGGCGTAGGCCGGGAGCACCGGCGAGACCAGCCCGAAACCGATCGCGATCACGAAGGCCGAGCCGATCAGGACCTTGATCTCGCCGGGGATCGGGATCCGCTCGGGCACCGTGCGGCGGGTGCTGACCCTCATCGGCTCCAGAGCCCGGTCCAGGAGTGGTCCAGGGCGCGGACCATCGTGCGGAGCAGCGGCAGGCTGACGCCGACCACGGTGTGGAAGTCGCCCTCGATCCCGGTCACGAAGGCACCCCCGAGCCCGTCGACGGTGAAGGCGCCCGCGACGTGCAGGGGTTCCCCGGTCGCGACGTACGCCACGATCTCGTCGTCGTCGACGTCGGCGAAGTGGACGATCGTGGCGGCGCTGCGGACCTCGGTGCGCCCGGTGGCGGTGTCGCGCAGGCAGTGCCCGGAGTGCAGGACCCCGGAGCGACCGCGCATCGCGCGCCACCGGCGTACGGCGTCCTCGGCGTCGACGGGCTTGCCCAGCGCCTCGCCGTCCAGCTCGAGCACCGAGTCGCAGCCCAGCACGAGCGCGCCCGCAGGCAGGTCGTGCTCGACGGCGCGGTCGGCGACGGCCCCGCACTTGAGTGCGGCCAGCCCCGGGGCGAGCTCCGCCGGCGCCAGCCCGTCCAGCACGGACTCGTCGATCCCCGACACGACCACGAGCGGGTCGAGGCCGGCGCTGCGCAGGGTGGCGAGGCGGGCGGGGGAGGCCGAGGCCAGGACGAACGGGACGTGCGGGTGGGTCACGGGACGGTGACCTCGGAGACCGCGCGCAGCCGCGGGTGGGCGTGGTCGTCGCCCTCGACGTCGCCGGTGGCCCACCAGATGCGCAGGCCGGGCCCGGTCACCTCGAGGGTGGCCAGGTTGTTGTCGAACCACGGGCCGCGGGCCAGGCGCCAGCGCAGCGGTGCGCCGGGGACCTTGGCCGAGCGGGCGACGACGTGACCGAGCGGACCCGCCACGCCGTAGGAGGCGATGGCCAGGGCGTAGCGCCACTTGCGCTCCAGCGGGTTGCGGATAGGGGAGCACACGGCCTGGATGATCCGGCTCGTCACCGGCGGGCCAGACCTGGCCTCCTGGCGCGTGGGCCGGGCCTCGGAGACGTAGCTGTGGTGCACGTCGCCGGAGAGGAAGGTGACGGTCGTGGGCGCGCGTCCGCGCTGGCCGCGGGACGTCTCGAGGGTCATCCGGGCGACCTGCTGGAAGGCGCCCTGGAAGGCGGCCCAGTGCTCGAGGTCGACGGCCTGGCGCAGCTTCTCGCCCAGCGCCGCGCCGCGGGAGCCCCAGGCGCCGTCGGTGAGGGCCTCGTTGAAGGCCTCCACGTAGTGCAGGCCGGGGGCCAGGAGGTAGGGCAGGGACGTGCCCACGAGCAGGTGGTCGACGTCGCCGCGCATCTGGTCGTCGAGCCACTCCATCTCGGCCTCGTCGAGCAGGCTGCGCTGGTCGGGCTCCAGGACGCGGGCGGCGCGGGAGTCGATGACGACCAGCCGGGCCTGGGTGCCGTACTGGCGCGCGTAGCTCCAGCGGTAGGACGTCGGCTCTTGGTCGGCGCGGTCGGCGAACTCGTCGAGCGCCTCGGTGATGTCGACCTCGCCGTCGGGGTCGAAGGCGTCGCGCGCCTCGACGCGGTTCCAGATCGGGTCGGCGTTGCGCTCCTCTGGCGTCATGTTGCCGAGGTGCTGGTAGACCCAGTACGACGCCAGGCCGCCGACGATCCGGCTGTGCCACCAGCCGGTGGCCTCCATCTCGTCCCTCCACGCCTTCGAGGTGTTCCAGTCGTCGCGGATGTCGTGGTCGTCGAAGATCATCGCCGAGGGAATCGTGGAGAGCAGCCACCGGTTGGCGGGGTCGGTCCACGCCAGCAGGTAGAGGTGGGCGTACTCCTCGTAGTCCTGCAGCTCGGTCCAGGGCGCCTGCTCGATGTCACGGCGCGAGGTGATGAACTCCCGCATCGCCGCGGTGGTCTCGTCGGCGTACACCTGGTCGCCGAGGAAGAGCACGAGGTCGGGCCAGCGCACCTCGCCCGGGTCGGGGTCGCCGCCCTCGGTCGCCTCGGTGATGCCGGCCATCCGGAGCGCGTACGCCCGCAGCGCGTCGATGCCGTGGGTCTTGTTGCCCTCGGCATCGTGCCCGACGGTGGTGCGGCAGGACCCGAACGCCATCCGGAACGGCTTCTCGTGGTCGAGCGTGGGGATCAGCGACGGCGGGTACGGCGAGCCCGGCTCGGGCCAGACCCGCTGCTCGCCGGAGCCGTCGTCGAGGTCGACGGTGTACGGGTACTTGCCGCCCTTGGCCAGGCCTTCGACGTGCACCAGGGCGTAGTGGTGCCCGTGCGCGCAGAAGGTGCGCGTGCGGCCCACGTGCTCCTGCTCGTCGCCGGCCCGCACGACCACCGCTGCGGCACGGTCGGTCTGGACCCAGATCGAGGCGCAGGTCTCGTCGACGTGGCGGAGCAGGGGGCCGAGGACGAGGGCAGACATGGTTTCAGCGTCGCATGCCGGTCCACCTGCGGTGATCACCCGGTGCCCGGCCCGCCGGGCCCAGGGTCGGGCCGTGGAGCCGGGGTCGGCGGTGAGGTCTGCTGGTCTCCGGTCCTTCCACCTCGTGACGGTCCCGCCCGCGATCTGTGCCGAGATCGCCGAGCTCGCCGCGGCCGTCACCGGCGGCTACGTCGTCACGCTCGAGGTCCGCGGTACGCCGGGCCGAGGGCCTCCTGCTCGGTGACGTCGTGAACCCGCGGCTGACGCTGGCGGTGTGACCTCAGGTTTGACCTGCGCTGGCGCGCTCCAGTTGGTCGCGCGGAGGAGGCGCCAGGGCCGGCAACGCGACGTTGCTGTGTCTCCTCTTCTTCGTCCTAGGTCCGTCGGTGGAAGGTGACCTGGTTGTCGGCGTGGGTGGTGATCGCGTAGGCGGGGTCGTGGGCCCTCGCGTGGTGGTGGGCGCAGAGCAGGCGCCCGTCCTTGAGGTCGGTCTTCCCGCCGTCGACCCACCGCTGGTCGTGGTGGGCGTGGCAGAGTCCCGGTGGCCAGTCACAGCCCCGGGCGGTGCAGCCTCCATCCCTGACCGCCATGGCGAGGCGTTGGGTCGGGGTGTAGAACCGCCTGGCCCTGCCGGCGTCGAGGACCTGACCGGCGCCGCCGAGGACGACGGGGATGACCATTGCCTCACACGCCAGGCGGCGGGCCTGGGCGACGGTGATCTGCCCACCGGTGTCGAGGATCGCTGTGCCGATGTCGTGGCGGAGGTCGGCCAGGGTGGTGGTGACCACCACGGTCCCGGAGAACCCACCCAGGTCCGGCACCGCGGTGCGGGGGTAGGTCTCGATCAGCTCGCAGAACGCCTCCCCCAGCTTCTGCGCCGACGGCCGGCCGGTGACCCACTCCCGCCCGTGTCCTGTCTCGTCGGTGGTCGCATTCAGGTGACCGGGGGAGGCGAAGGCCAGGAGCAGCTTGTGCAGCATCTGGCCCTGGGCGGTGGGCAGGGTGAACCGGCCATGGGCGCTGCCGTGCCCGTCGAAGGTCAGGCTCAGGCGCCGCTTGTGCGCGGCCTTGCGCTCCTGCTCCTCGAGGCGCTTGCGGTCGATGTCCTCACCGACCTCAGGCGCGATCAGGGTCAAGACGTGTGCGCCGAGAGTCTGGAGCTCTTGGGGGTCGAAGTCCGCGGCGTAGCCGACCAGCGCCTCCTCCGCGGTCGCGACCAGCGCGGCGTCGAGGTCCTCGGGGAGGTCCTCCAGTGCGGTGATGACGACGCGGGCCTGGTCGGGGTTCATCGCCCCAGCCGCGAGGGCGTCGCGGACCCGGTGCCACCTGCCGTCCAACGCGACAGCGAGCCGCACCTGGGCCGCCGCGACGTTCTTGCGGGTCCGGGTGGCGTTCGCCGCCCAGACGCCGGTGGAGGTGCACCCGGTCTCGGCGCCGACCTGGACCCGTTCGGCGTGGGCAAGCACGGCGTACTCGTAGGCCGCGAGGCGTGACTTCAGGTCAGCCAGCTCGAGCACCGTGTCGCGGGTGGTGGCCGCGTCCAACGAGAACAGCGGCCGCTCCGCGAGCGCGGTGAGCCCGGCGGCGAGCGCGTGGACACCGGCGGGCACGGGGTGCCGGGTGCGGGTGTCCTCGTCGGAGGCCATGGATCAATCCAAGCAGGCTCCACTGACATCCGGTCCCTGTTTCCACAGCTCAGAGGGGGGTTGCCCGCAACAGAATGGCAACATTCGATCAAACGTTCGGTGACGTCGAGCTGCAGCCCTCACATGAGGGCGGCCGCTGGCCCGCCCACCACCGGCACCGGGCTGCGCAACGGCTTGTGGCGGGCGCCGACGGGCGGCGCCGACTCGCTTCCCGTGTTCAGCACTCGCTGTCATCACGAGCGTTGTCCACCCCGACGACTCACGGCTGAGCCAGCACACGGTCGTACAGGAACGCGGCCAGCAGTCCCCCGACCACGGGCCCGAGAATGTACAGCCACACGCTGGTGAGGTCCCCAGTGATGAGCATCGGACCCAGAGCGCGGACGGGGTTCACGGCGCCGCCGGCAACCGGGCCGGCGATGAACACCCCCACCGCCAGGGCGAACCCCACCGCCACGGGTGCGATGGCAGCCGGGGCCCTGGAGTCGGTAGCCACTGCCATCACGACGAAGACCAGGATGAAGGTGATCAGCATCTCGACGAAGAACGCCTGCAGGTCACCGGCGCCCTCCGCCGGGTAAGTGGCCGCCAGGCTTGCCTCGCTCCTGGCCGGCTCGCCGAACGTCAGCCAGGTCGCCAGGGCTGCGAGCAAGGCCCCGACGAGTTGTGCCACCACGTAGACCGGTAGCAACTTCCACGAGAACTTCCCCGTGGCCACCATGGCCAGGGTGACGGCCGGGTTGACGTGAGCCCCTGATACATGGCCTGTCGCGGCGACCACCGCCACGAGGGTCAGCCCGAACGCGAGAGCTATGGCGAGCGAGTCGTAGGCCGCGCCGGCTGTCGGGCGCGAGAGAATCGCAGCGACAGCGACCGCGGTCCCGCCGAACACCAGGATGAAGGTGCCGACCAGCTCGGCGGTCGCGACTCCGATGACGGCAACGCTCGCACTACTGCCGCAGAGGCCGCCGCTGGAGCGCCCCTCTCTGTCCTTGAGTCCTTCGTTCGCGGCCCGCCGCATGTCCTCGGTGGTGATGAGCTGCTGCTCGGTACGCGGCTGGGACCGGGATGTCCTGAGCAGACGGGCGCCACCCTCCGTCGACGGTGCGCCTCCATCCGCGCGCCGCGCGGAGTTACGCCCGTCGGGTGTGCTTCCCTCGCCAGCATCGATGCTCCCCGGGTCACGCCCGACGTCGGGGTCCATCTTGTACACCTCTCGATGATGTTGTCGGCACGCGATCAAGCGCCAGCCTTACGAGGTAAGGCAAGCATGGGTGGGCCCGCCCCGATCCTCCTCAGGGGTGACCTTCCCGCCGTGGGTCGACCATCCCGGTCGGAAGCCGGGTCAGCCAACACCGCCTCGGCCCCTAGACAGACGCAGCGTCGAGGTCCTCGGGCAGGTCCTCCGGCGAGGTCACGACGACGCGGACCTCGCCGGGTTTCATCGACCCCGGAAGCAAGGGCTTCACTGACCCGTGACGAGGTCACGGACCTCGATGTGGCCCCGGTCCGCTCAGCGCGGCAGGCCGCTGGCCCGCCAACCACCGGCACCGTGGTGCAACCGCTCGCGGTGACGGCGACGCGGGGCCGACCACGCGCGAGTACGACGCGGGGCCGGTGCCGCGCCACCGCCCATCGACCCGAGCACCGCGACCAGCGCCGCGAGCTCCTCGGGAGTCGGGTCGCCCCTGACGACACGCAGCAGCGGCCGGGCGTCGGCGGGCTCCTCGCTCGCACCGGCCGTCACAGGGGGATGTTCCCGTGCTTCTTCGGCGGCAGGGTCTCGCGCTTGGTGCGCAGCAGCCGCAGGGCGCGGACGACCTCGGCGCGGGTCTCGTGGGGCTGGATGACGGCGTCGACGTAGCCCCGCTCGGCGGCGATGTAGGGGTTGGCCAGCGTGGTCTCGTACTCGTCGATGAGCTCGGCCCGCCGCGCCTCGACGTCCCCGCCGTCGGCCTCGACCTGGGCCAGCTCCTTGCGGTGCAGGATGTTGGCCGCGCCTTGGGCGCCCATCACCGCGATCTGGGCCGTCGGCCAGGCCAGGTTGAGGTCGGCCCCGAGGTGCTTGGAGCCCATCACGTCGTACGCCCCGCCGTAGGCCTTGCGGGTGATCACGGTGACCAGCGGGACGGTGGCCTCGGCGTAGGCGTAGATCAGCTTCGCGCCGCGACGGATGATGCCGTTCCACTCCTGGTCGGTGCCGGGCAGGAAGCCGGGCACGTCGACGAAGGTCAGGACGGGCACGTTGAAGGCGTCACAGGTCCGGACGAAGCGGGCGGCCTTCTCGGAGGCGTCGATGTCGAGCGTGCCGGCCAGCTGCGAGGGGTTGTTGCCGACGATGCCGACCGAGTGACCCTCGACCCGGCCGAAGCCGACCACGAGGTTGGGGGCGAAGAGCTCCTGGACCTCGAGGAACTCCCCGTCGTCGAGGACGGCGGTGACCACGTCGCGCATGTCGTAGGGCTGGTTGGGGGAGTCCGGGATCAGCGTGTCGAGCCCGCGGTCGAGGTCGGTGAGCGCCAGCCCGGCGGCGTCGAGCTCGTCCTCGGGGAAGGACGGCGCCTCGTCGAGGTTGTTCTGCGGGAGGTAGGACAGCAGGCCCTTGACGTACTCCAGCGCGTCGGCCTCGTCCGAGCCCAGGTAGTGGGCGTTGCCGGACTTGGTGTTGTGGGTCCGTGCGCCGCCGAGGTCCTCCATGGTGACGTCCTCGCCGGTGACGGTCTTGATCACGTCCGGGCCGGTGATGAACATGCTGGAGGTGCCGTCGACCATCACGGTGAAGTCGGTGACCGCGGGGGAGTAGACGTGGCCGCCGGCGCAGGAGCCCATGATCAGGCTGATCTGCGGGATGACGCCCGAGGCGTGCACGTTGCGCCGGAAGATCTCGCCGTACAGGCCGAGCGAGACGACGCCCTCCTGGATGCGGGCGCCGGCGCCCTCGTTGATCCCGATGATCGGGCAGCCGGTCTTCATCGCCAGGTCCATGACCTTGGTGATCTTCTCGCCGTAGACCTC